>NZ_JBSGEQ010000026.1:0-130837 GCF_053602975.1 Nocardia sp. NPDC004278 | reverse complement strand
CTCGACCCGCACGAGTCGTTTTGCGGGATGGTAGGTCATCTGCAGGTTGAGGTGCCGGTAGACCTCGGCTTTGTCCACCGGATCCGCCCCGGACAGCACGTGCCGGATATCTCCGAGTTCGTTGATGAGACCGCGGATCTCCTCGCTGGTCATTCGCCGTTGCCGTGTGATCGGCCGTGAACGGGCGAGGGCTTCGGCGCGGCGGGCTTGGACCTCGGCTATCCACTGCGCCACCAGAACAGCGGCGGCGAAGCCGCCTCGATTCGGTTCATGCCGCCGTCCTGCCGCAGATAGGCGATCGTCGCCGCCAACGCCATCCGTCGTTTACGGCGTGGGGACCGATCTCCCTTGCGCCACTTGTGAAACCATGCCTGCGACACGCCCAGCGCCCGGCACGACACCGCGGCCGGTATCCCGTGTTCGGCCCTCTGCGCAGCAATCAGGACGGCCAGGCTCACCGCCGCATCGTGAGAGGGCAGCCGAGCGCTCGAGCACATCACGCTCCATCGCCAACTCGGCATCTCCTTGCGCAGCCGGTTCAGCTCGTCGCGCTCGTTCTCGCTCAACGGGCCCTCGCCCTCGCGAGCGCGCCGGTCCAGGTTCACCCACCGACCCAGCGTGCCCTCGTTCAGGCCGAGCTCCCGCGCCACCTGAGCGATCGGCTTGCCCGTCTCCCGAACGATCCGGACCGCGCCCTCCCGAAACTCGGTCATACCCCAGCGGTCAATCGTTGCGCCGCAGCGGACTTCAAAACGCCGCCAACTCCGCCCGATCCTCCCAGTTCGTCAACATGCACATAACGTGACAGTGCCCACCGGCTTCAAGGACCCCCGACGCCAGTCGGAGTCCATAGCTCGGTCAGACTAGAAATCCTGGTTGCGCATATTCCGGGCTCGGATGCTTGTAGTATCCCTCGCCAGTTTTCACACCCAATTTCCCGTGATCCACATAATTGGTTTTCAGGTAATCGGCATTCTTCTTGAATTGCTCGTCCCCGTTGACTTCTCCCCAGTAGGACGCGATGTTGTAGGCGGTCTCCAATCCGACGATGTCCAGCATGCCGAACGGACCCAGCTGCATTTTGGTGGCGATCATCCAGGTCCTGTCGACGTCTTTTGCGCTTGCGATGCCATTGACAACCAACGCTTGCGCCGCCATCAACCAGGGCACCAGAAGCGAATTGATCACATAGCCGCTCTGCTCTATTTCCAGGCGGATCGGAACCATACCGATCGCCTTGGCAAACGTCACTACGTGCTCGAGAATCTCGGGGTCAGTGCCCGGGTGCGCCATTATCTCCGCAATGTTGCGCTCCCAAATCTCGTTGGCAAAATGCAGCGCCAAGAACCGGTCGGGTCGTCCGGTCGCGTCGGCCAGCTGACTCGGTAAGAGCGTCGAGGTGTTGGTGGTGAAAACAGTTCTCGCCGGACAAGACTGATGCAGTGAAGCAAAGACCTGCCGCTTTATTTCCGGATCCTCGGGCACACATTCGCTGACCAGGTCGGCGTCGCGGCCTGCTTCCGCGAGATCGGTGGTGTAGGAAAGGCGCGCGACCCCTTCGTCGATCTCGGCCTGACTCTTCCGTCTTTGACTGGTAAACAGCTCTGCGTATTGCCGGTGGTTCGCCCGGCAGGCATCCAGCGATTCCTGGCTCTGGTCGTACATGATGGTTTCGAAGCCGTGCACCGCGCACTGGAAACCAATCTGCTGGCCCAGGGTGCCCGATCCGACGACAAGCACTTTCTTAATGTTCATATCGATTGCTCCTACGTGTTGTTGATAAATGAGAGAACGGGCGGGGCTCTTCTGACGTTGCCGTGGGTTCGCTGACCTGGCGGTTTGGGCGCAATGCCTTGTCCTGCTTAGATTTTGGACTGTTGAAAGTTTTAAGACGAAGAAGGGTGGACGGCGTTGCGCAGATCTATGATGTTCGCTGCGGGTCTCGGGGAGGCACTGTCACGTTATGTGCATGTTGGCGAACTGGGAGGATCGGTGGGGTGAGGACCGCAACGGCGTCGTACAAGGGCCACCGCCGCCCGGTCGAGATCATCGACCACTGTGTGTGGCTGTACTTTCGGTTTCCGCTGAGTTTCGTGAGGTCGAGGAGCTGCTGCTGCCGACGCAGCGTGGGCGTCGAACACCCCCAAGATGCTCACGTGACCTTGGGTCCGGTCATTTTCCATGGCCAGGAACTGAGCATCCGGACTACTAAGTTGTCGCATGTGTCGATCGTCGTTTAGCGGGGCCGCTGGCAGCTTGTCTGTGAGCGCCAACGCTGCGCGTCGCCGTTGTCGAATAACCACACCTCGGCGAAGTGCGGCGTAGCGTGCAAGGCGTGGAGCCGGCCTGGGTGGGCGCACAGGGCGAGCAGCAGCGCCGTCTGTGGTCGACGGTCCTGCAGCCAGCGGCCGTTGAACTCACCGAACGCGCCCGCGAGATCTCCGATGCGATCACGGTCTACACGAAAGAGCGGCTGCCCGAGCTGCTGGATAATCCCGAGGCGCTCGAAGCGCACCGGGCCAGCACGGAGGCGAGTATCCGCGACCTCGCGGAAGTGCTGCGCTCAGGCGCCGATCCCGTAAAGGCTGTCAGACTCCGCGCCGCGACCATCAATTTAGCCATAGATGGTGCCCAGCATGGCGTGCTACTGACCACGTTGATGCGCAGCTACCGACTGGGCCACGCCGCGACGTCTCGACACTTGAGGGAAATTCTGGCCGAGCACGTCGCGGATGCCGAGGAACTGACCTCGGCGACCGACCTGTGTTCAGCGTGGCTATTCGCCTATGTCGACACGGCGCTGTGTCTGGTCGAGGACGTATACGTCACCGAGCGTGAACGGTGGTTACGCAGTGCGGCCGCCAGCCAGGCCGAGGCAATCAGCACCATCCTGTCCGGGCAACCCATCGACATCGACGTCGCCGGCCGACGGCTGCGCCACGACCTGCGCCGGGTGCACGTCGCCGCAGTCGCTTGGCTGGACGCTCACGAAGAGGGCCGCAACACCCTTGCCCTTCTTGAAGCCGCCATCCGCGACATCGCCGCGGCGATCGGTACCCAGCGACCTCTCATTGAGCCTCTCGGCACACTCTCGGTGGCTGCCTGGATCAGCACCAGCAGCCCGGTGCCCTCCAGAGTTCTGGACGAGCTGCGGTTCCGGACGGTGACGGCACCGGGCGTCCGTGTCGCGATCGGCGAACCGGCGCGCGACATCGCGGGATTTCGCGCCAGCCATGTCGAGGCACTCGAAGCGCAGCGGATAGCGCGGTTAGCGGGCCGCGGCGAGGGCAGCATCACTCGCTACCACGACATCTCCCTGCGCTCACTCGCCACAGCAGATCTCGAAAAGGCCCGCGCCTTCGTAGCACGCGAGCTCGGTGCACTGGCATCGGGGGATGAGACCACCCGCCGGCTCGCCGCGACTGTGCGTGCCTACCTTGACGAGAACGGCAGCCGCGGCAGAACGGCGAAACGACTCAGCATCCACGAGAACACCGTCGCCTACCGGCTCCGGCAAGCCGAGGAACTGTTGGGGAGGTCGGTGGACAAGCGCACCCTCGAACTGCGGGTCGCGCTCACCCTGGCCGATCTCGTCGCCGAGGCGTCCGACGCTGTCGGCGGAACGTGAAAACTGGATCTGGCACAGATTGAGTGATTGACCCAATCGGGATACGCACGGGTGCTTGATGATTCATCATGTCGCGGGTGTTCTGATCTTGGACTGCTGACAGTTCTGTTCCCGCACCTGAGTAGGCTGCAGATCCAGAGCGTGCGCGCCGTCGAAGCCGTGGTGCGGATCGATGCCAGCACTGCCGACGTGGCAATGCCGTGTCCGGAGTGTGCCCGGACGTCGAACCGGGTCCACAGCCGCTATCAGCGTCGGCTGTCCGATACGGCCGAGGGCGTGAGCATCCGCGCTATCGGCGCCCAACTCGACCTCGCACGAGGAACAGTGCGTCGCTTCGCCCGCGCCGCGACCGTCGACGAGCTGCTGGTCAACAACGGAACAGGCCGTCGGCCCAGCGTGCTCGACGAGTTCAAGCCCTATCTGCACCAGCGCTGGAATGAAGGCTGCACCAACGCAACTCAGCTGTTCCGGGAGATCCAACCACTCGGCTACCGCGGCAGCGTGAAGATCCTGCTCAACTACCTGAACCCGTTCCGCACGACCGGCCATGCCCCTCAGCCGCCGCTCAAACCACCATCGGTGCGGCGTGCCGTCGGCTGGATCATGAGCGATCCCGCACGGCTGGACCCGCAAGACCGACAACAGCTCCATGCGATCCTCGCAACGAGCCCGGAACTCACCAGGCTGGTCGGCCATGTCCGAGACTTCGCCGCGATCATGTCCGAGCTGCGGGGCCGTGACCTGGAGAAGTGGATGACCGCCGTCGAGACCGACGACCTGTCTGCCCTGCACTCGTTTGTTCGCGGCCTGCGCCGCGATCAGGATGCGGTCACTGCCGGTCTCACCCTGCCCTGGAACAGCGGACCGGTCGAAGGCCACGCCAACCGGATTAAGATGATCAAACGCCAGATGTTCGGGCGAGCGAAACCGGATCTTCTCCGAAAGCGAATCATGTTGAGCGACTGAGCAACCCGACCGGGCAGAATCATGAAATTCGTGCCAGATCCATGATTGGCGTTCCGTTGACACGATGACAACCGCTCCAGCCCCGGCGCGGATCGGGCGCGTACCAGCAGGCCTCAGGAACTGGAGAAAACGAGTTCGGCGGGGGTGCGGGTTCGCCAGTAAGGGGCGGCTCTGCTCGGCATAGCTGCAATCGGGTCGGCCTGCCTCCCAAAGTTCGGACAAATCCAATGAGTGTCGTGGTGCTCCGCGGCCCTACGTGGTTCAACGCAGATAATCGAGCAGCAGGGCGTTCACACGGTCAGGCGCCGTCAGCTGCAGCCAGTGATTCGCGCCAGAGACACGCTCATAGCGCCAGGGCGCGTCCACCAGCGCCTCTGACGCGACCATTTGCGATTCGGCGAGGAACGCGTCGCGGTCGCTCCACACTCCCATGACCGGCACCCGTGCGTGCGGCAGGTCCTTGGGGAACAAGGCGCCCTTGAAATTGGCGCGGTAGTAGTTCAGTGCTGCGGTAAACCTGCCGGGGCGCTCGAGATTGGCGATCCAGTTCGGCATTTCGGCATCGAACCGAGTCAACTTGCGAAACAGCCACCAATTGCGGCAGCGCAGCAACCAGTCCGCCAGTCCTCGTAGCTGAAAGAACAGCACGTACCAGCCTTTGAGTTTCTGCTCGAGCGGCGCCTTCGCGTAGGCCACCGGGTGACCCACCGATAGTGCGGCGTAGCGCTCAATGCGGTCTGGGTGCTGAAGAACAAGCCGCCAGCCGATCGCTGCCCCCCAATCGTGCCCAACCAAACGGACCTTGGCGATGGCCAGCGCATCGAGCAGGCCGATAAGGTCGGCGATTAGATGGGTCAGCGCGTAGTCCTGTTTCCTCGACGGTGCGTCGGAGAGTCCGCAGCCCCGCAGATCCGGGGCGATCACGCGATAGCCGGCTGCGGCCAGTGCCGGAATCTGCAGCCGCCAGACATCATGGTCGTCCGGGAAGCCGTGCAGTAGTAGCACATCGGGGCCGTGCCCCTCGATCACGACGGTGATCGTGATGCCGTTGACCGCAATCCTGCGGCTGGCGAAGACTGGTTGGTTCATGGGGTCCTCCATTTCGGGTGTCTGTCGGGCATCCGGCATCATTTCGATTCCCCCTCGATCAGCGGCTTCAACCCGTCGCGCAGGGCTGCGCCGAGTTTCGTCTCCAGCACCCGCCGCAGCAGTGCGCCGGTGAGGATCAGCCTCGGCCGGAAGCGGATGGTCCATCTCAACTGCGTGCCCGATCCCCTCGGCGTGAGCGTTATCTGCCCCTGGTGGCAGACGACGGGCGAGCCTTCGACGACGCGGTAGCGATAAGTGCGTGGCGGCTGCCACGCGGTGACTTCCTCGCGCATGGTCCCTAGCGGCCCCTTCATCAGGCGCTGCGCGCCGTATCCACCGCGCTGGCCGCTGCCCGCGGCGGTGAGGCGCACATCGGTGAAGCCGGACCAGGCCGCCATGCCCTCGTGATCGGCGAGCACCGCCCAGACCTGTGCCGGCGGCGCTGCGAGGTAGATGTTTTGTTCGAGCGTGTGCGTGTCGGGATCGGGCCGGCGCTGGGTGGGTCGGGGCGCGAAACCCCACAGTCGGTCGGACAGGCCGGGCCGCATCCACAGGATTTCGAAGGAGAAGCCTTGCGCGTCGTTGACGTAGACCACGCCCGCGCCTGGCAGGTGCACCGGCTTGCAATTGGGGTCAGCCCCGGCGGCGACGGCGCGCTCGTAGACGTTGATGTGATCGCGCTTGTTGCGCGCGCCGAAGGCGATGTTGAGGATGCCCTGATCGCTGATGCGGTAACCCGCCGGCCGGGGCTTGCCGACCGGGTCCAGGTATTGCACCGTTTCGACCAGTACGTCGCCAGCGAGGAAGATCTTAGTGCGCGTGCTAGCACCGGCCAGACCCCACAGCGCCTCATGTTGCGGCGTATGCAGTGCGATGCTGCTCTCGGCGAGCGCGATGCCGTGGCGCAGGAAGTCCGCGCTACTGCCGAGGTCGGGGACCGACAGCGTCACCGAGCGGATCGCCGCCGGGCATTGCAGACGCTCGCCACCGACCTGCCCCGCGAGCGGATCGTCTTCCATGATCTCCACGTAGACGCCATCCGGATTGCGAACGCAGGCGCGTCGCACACCGGGTTCGCCCAGGGGCGGTGTCAGAGGAACGGTGTCCAGGCGCGCCAGGTTTGCCAGCGTGGCGTCGAAGTCGGCGACCCAGATGCCGATGCGGGTGTAACCGATGTCGCATGGTCGGAAGTCTGCCGGCATCGGCCGTGCGATCGGCCGCTCGAACTGGAACAGCTCCAACTGAAACCACGGATTGCGCCCGACCAGCCACCAGCAGGTCGAGGCGGCCCGCGGTAGGCCCTGCACGCGCGCGGCCAAGATGCCGCGCATCATCCTCCGGCTGCCGCCCGCGGGCAGCAGGCCGAAGCCTTCTCGGAACCAGCGCTCGGTGCGTCGCAGGTCCACGACCGAAAACGCGATCTGGTTCAGCGGCGCAGCGAGATCCCGGGATTCGACGGCGTTCACGGGCGCTCCCGATGTCCGTTGAGATCCTGGAGCTGCAGACCGGCGCCTGCGCGTGGGGGGTGATGGCTCTTGCCTGCTAGCCGAATCATGGTGGCTTCTCCCTGGTCGAGTGTGTGTTTGGTAGGCCGGACGATCCCGGAGAGTCCGGCACCGGGCATGGGGGTGTCGCCGAGATGCGGCGAGGTCAGCAGAGTTGTTCAGTTCGGCTCGGCGCGCCGACGTTGCGGGCACTCGTTGAGCGGCCCAGTTGGGCAATTTCAGCGTCCATCTGCGGGACAAGATGGGCTGCCTGCTTGAGAGTGCTGCGAGTACCGATTCGTGAATTCACGAGCGTGCGGGCCTGGCCGATCAGGCCGACCCAGCCCGGGACGAACACATGGCGCGAACGACGTTCCAGGCCCTTGACGAACGCCTTTGTGCAGGCATCGACCGAAGTGGTCTTGCTCAGCGGGCCGGGCAGCGATTTCAGCATCTGCTGGAAAGCAGGGAAGTCCTTCTTCGCCTCCTGCACGAGCGGGGTGTCGATCCAGGACATGTGCGCAGACCCGACATCGACGCCCTGGTGGGCAACCTCGAGGCGGAGGGCGTTGGCGAAGTACTCAGCGCCGGCCTTGCTTGCGTTGTAGGCCGCAAGGCCCGCCACCGGGGCGAACGCCGCAAGCGACGAGACGACCAGGATGTAACCGTTGCGCGCGATGACGGTCGGCAGCGCCGCCCGCACGGTGTGGAAGACGCCAAGAACGTTGATGTCCATGACGCGCTTGAAGGTGGCGGGGTCGACCTCGAGCACCGAGCCGTAGCTTGCGATCCCGGCGTTGGCAAGCACCAGGTCGATGCCACCGAATTTCTCGACGCCCCGGGCAACCGCTCCTTGCATCGCAGCGAGGTCGCAGACGTCGGCCACCACACCGACGGCCTTGTCCTCACCAATCTCGGCGACGACCGTGGCCAGCGCAGCAGCATCGACGTCAGTGAGGACTACCCGCGCACCCTTGGCCGCGAGTGCCTTGCCCGTCTCGGAGCCGATGCCACGGGCCGCACCGGTGATCAGCACCACCTTGCCGTCAACGCTGCGCCGGTTGCGGCGACGTGGGTTCGCCGACATCTTGGTCAATCGCTCAACGCCGACATCGGTCTGGGTGGTCTCCAAGCGGTTCATTCTGGTTCCTCGGTCTCGGGTCGTTGTATGAAGCTCGGATGGGTCGTGGGTCGGGCCGACGCGACCTGATCACCGAGCTCGGTCGTCGTGAACGTTCCGGATCGCTGTGCCCGGGGATGACTCCAGGCGTGGTGATTCAGCGGTGCGTGCGACTTCGAGGGCGACAAAGTAGGCGTCAAGGCTGGTGACTTGTTGCACACCACGATCGTCGGTGAACCGGCGCACGGGGCGCTTGTCTGTCAGCGACAATCGCAAGGGACGGCCTTGTCGAATATCCGCACCCGCAGGCGCTGGCCGGCGACACCGTGCAGCGCCTGCAACCGGTCCGCTCCTACATCGACGAGAACGACAGCCAGGGTCCATTCAGCCCGGTGGTCCATCCGCGGCGAGATCCTGCCGCTGGGCCAGGCCCTGCACGCCACCATCGTGCGCCGCCAGGTGCAGGCTGTCGCGCAACGTCTCGAAGACGAACTGGGCGACGAGCAACCGAGCTTCATCACCGGATGCCCGGCCGAGTGGGCCGAGCTGCCCGTCCGGACCTGCCGCTGGTCGTCGGCCTGGACGGCGGCTACATCCACTCCAGTCAACAAAGGTCCCGTTGGGACGGCTGGTTCGAGGTGATTGCCGGCAAGACCATGCCCGCCGACGGAGGTTCCTGCTGCTTCGGCTACGTGCAGACGCACGACACCAAACCCAAACGGCGCCTGTTCGAAGTGCTTGCCGGTCAATTGTCCGAGGTCCGCGGGGCTACTGTGCGCGCCGATGGCCCCGCCGTGCAGCGCGACCAACATGTTTTGGCGCAGCACACTGGGGCAGCGGACCGCCACCCGTTGCCCGTCGGGTGGCACCGGGCCTGTGCGATGGCGGCGTGAGACGCGTTGATCCATGGGCCTTTTCGTTCCTCGCTAACGGACGCGTTCCTTCCTTGGGGCGGCTTGTCTTCTGTGTTGCCAATCGCTGCCATCAATCATCGGGGCGCGTCTGGTTGTCCCGGAGCTGGGAGACCACCCTGCCCGCTACACGGATCTCGTCAGTGAGTTCGCCGCCGGGAGTTGGGGTTGCGGCGGGGTGGTAGTGCTCGATGGGGTCGGCGGTGGGAAAGCGTTTGATGCTCATGGTGCGCCACAGGTTGCCGTGGGAGTCGGCGATCAAGACCACACCGAGGGTGCCCAGCAGCAGGTCTTCGTCGTCGAGTACACACCCGAACCCGAATGTCCGTGCCCGAGCGCGAGGCATCGAATCCAGGAACTCGGTGGCGATATCGGCGAATGCGCGGCGGCGCGGGTACTCCTCCAAATGTGTGAAGCAGAGCTGGTAGTCATCACTGGTCTCGGCTGTGAGCACGGCGAAGAACAGGGGTGTCTTGCCCCAGGAGTGCAGCTGGTGTGGACGGTCCGGGCCAGCTGGGCGATCCGTTCGGGTGGCGGATCGGGCATCGTTGTCATTGGGTAGGGAAGTCCTCGGGTCTGGAAGATGGTGGCCCGCGTCCGGGCGGCGCTTCGCCGGGCTGGGCACGAGTTCCGTTGCGGATATCGGTCGGTCGGGCCGTCAGTGGCCATAGGCTGATCAGCTCGGGTTGTTGTGCACCGAGTGTCTTTGGCCCAGGCCAAGGGTTGCTTGTGCCGTGTGGTGGAGCCGGGTGTAGTGCGCACGGGCTTGGATGAGTGCGGTGGTCGCCTTCTGGTGCAGGAGGCTGTCCAAGGGGGATTCGCTATAGCGGGTGGTGCGGCGGTACTCCCACCAGGCGCGAGCGAGTTTGTCGATGGCCGGGCCGATATCACCCCGGGCGGCGGCATGGTTGATGCGGTCGATCAGATGCGCGCGTACCAGATCGCTCATGTCGAAAACACCGACATGCCACAGCACTTGCGATCCGAGGTCGCCCTGATCGGTGACGACGCGATCGGGTGATACCCAGTCGTCGATGGTGGCCAGCAGAAACCCGGCCCGCAGAATCTGCACGGCGGGGTGATCGTCGGGCACTTCGCCGCTCATCGCCGCGACCAGCTCCCCCACTGTCGGTAGCGGCGCAGCGCAAACCAATGCAATACGGTCATCGTCGAGGGTCGTCAATCGAGGCTCTCCAATGTGGTTGGTGTTCATCAGCGGGTGCTGCGCCCGGATTCCCACCACGCCGCGCACTGGACCCTGCTCGGGTTCAGCGGACCCAAGGCCGAGGCCGAGGAGATCAAGCAGCGCCTGACGACATTCTTGCGTGAGGAACTCAAACTCGAACTGTCGCAGGACAAGACGCTGATCACGCACGCCCGCACCCAGGCGGCGAAATTCCTCGGCTATGAGATCACTGTGCTACACAACGACGGCAAGCTCACCGGAGGACAGCGCAGCGTCAACGTCGTTGCGAGCCTGCGGGTTCCGTCGTCGGTGATCAAGGCCAAGCAAGCCCCCTACCTGGCGCGCGGCAAACCCGAGCGCAGGCCCAACCTGCTCAACGAGGACGACTACACCATCGTCAACGTCTACGGGGCCGAGTGGCGGGGCGTCGTCCAGTACTACCTGCGCGGCTACCGTCACCACACCGCATGGGCCGCGCAAGTGCTTCGAGGCCAGAGTCGAACGCAGCGGCAGGAAACCACTGGTCGCACGGTCCGGTGGCATTCCATTACGACGGCAACTGGACGCGGAAATCACCGATCGCGTGCTGGTTCCCGGTATCGTCCGCCGCACCGAGCTGGTCGACCGGCTCCAAGCGGGACGATGCGAGATCTGCCGGAGCACCGAGGACATCTCGGTGCATCACATCCGGAAACTCGCCGATCTCGACCGGCCGGGACGGCCGCAACCGGAATGGGCGGAGTTGATGGCCAAGCGGCGACGCAAGACCCTCGTGGTCTGTCGTTCCTGCCATCACGACATACACGCCGGACAGCCGACACCGCCGTCGTCCACGTCGTAATCACCGGAGAGCCCGTCGCGGTGAAAGCCGCACACCGGGTTCGGGCTGGGGGCCGCTGGAAAAGGAACCGTCCCAACGGAAAACCTCGCCAGCGGCCTACCAGGACTATCTGACACAACCTCGGCGAAGCGGTCGAACGCGTCGTTGCCCGGCATCGAGACCACCTCGACGCCACAGCTGACGAAGATGGTGACGCCGAGCCTGCGATCGTGCACCAGCAGCAAGCGCCAGTGATCGCCGAGGTGAGCGAGCCACCAGCACAACGGATCGACAAGTGGGCCGTCCGGACTCGCGAACGCTATGCCGCAGTCCACGCGCTGCTCGACGACGGCATGAGCCTGCGCGCCATCGGCGCCCGGCTCGGTCTCGCCCGAGGAACCGTGCGGCGTTTCGCCCGTGCAGCCAGCGTCGAAGAACTACTGGTCAACACCGGCACCGGACGACGCCCCAGCCTGTTCGAAGAGTTCAAGCCCTACTTGCACCAGCGATGGAACGAGGACTGCACCAACGCAACTCAGCTGTTCCGCGAAATCCAACACCTCGGCTACCGCGGCGGCCCGAAGATCCTGCTCAACTACCTGCACCCATTCCGCACGACCACCCACATTCCCCGCACAGCGCCCAAGCCCCCGTCGGTCCGCCGCGTAGTCAGCTGGATCATGAGCGATCCCGCCCGCCTCGACTCAAATGATCGGCAGCGGCTCGATGCGATCCTCACTGCGAGCCCCGAGCTCACCGACCTCGTCGGTCATGTCCGCACCTTCGCGACGATGATGGGCCAGCTTCGCGGCCGTGAGCTGGAGCGATGGATGACGGCCGTCAGTGCCGATGACCTGCCAGCCCTGCACTCGTTTGTCCGCGGCCTGCGGCGCGACTTTGACGCCGTCACCGCCGGTCTGACGCTGCCCTGGAGCAGTGGACCGGTCGCAGGGCACGTCAACCGCATCAAGATGATCAAACGCCAGATGTTCGGGCGGGCGAAACCGGACCTGCTCCGGAAGCGAATCCTGTTGAGCGACTGAGCAACCCGATCGGCCGAATCACGAAATTTGTGCCTGATCCAGTCTTCAGGCGGAAGCGACACTGATCACCCGATTTCTGACCTATTGCTGTGAGTTCGGCTTGCTCGCTGGCTCGGATGCGCCACTTTGCCCGTGGTGTTTTCGGTCGGCGTCGCTGCCGCTGTCTACCATAGGATCGATAAACCTTCTGGTGCGTCGCTTCGCTAGCCGCCGTACTCGACGAATTGAATCTACCAACGCCGATACTGTGGTGCTTCGCGGACGCGGGAGTTTCGCAGATGCCGCCGATCGACGCGGACGCACCGAAGATACTGTGGGCGTTGGACTTCCAGTTCGACTCCACCACCGACGGTGCGGCGGCGAAGATCGCGTCGAAGGTCGACGAGCACACCCGCGACTCGCCGCTACACCTTGACGAGCGGCCGATCACCGCTGAGCGGAAGGGTGCCGGTCCTTGATAGGGCGTGCCGGAGGTTAGTCAGAGAAAAGCACCGACCTGAAGTCGATGGTGGCATACCCTTCCGCGGGATCCAAGATCTTCATAGCGTCTCCGCTGCAGTTGGCGTCTGCGTACAGTACCGCATAAATATCTACGCCATTCTTGGGATTGCGACCGCTGATATTGTAGCAATTCCGGTACTTGGGGTTGTTCAGAACCTCTGGAGCATTGCTGGACTGAGCGGTGTATTCAAAGGTTCCGGTCGCGGCATTAGCCGTGGCAGGTGCCCATATGGTGAGAGCGAGAGCCGTGCCGATCAAGGCAGAAATGCTGCCGAGCTGTTTCATGCATTACCTTTCGTCGAGCCCGGTATTGGTGCATTCCGGAGATATCTCATTATTCTCGAATGCCTGTGAAATTCGTGCTTGGAAGTAGGCTTGTTGGCCAAGCAACATCGCTGATCGTATCAGCATCCAGCCGACCTCGCTACCGAAACTAGTTGGGCTGCAACGCTATCCGATAATAGACCCGCTACCGAGCGCGTGAAGGGTGCTGCGGTCGGGTTCCGTAGCGGATCAGCCTCTGGTAGAAATAGCGCACCGATTCCGGACGCGCTACCCCGCTGCAACCTGGATAAATCCGAGCGTTCCAACGATCACACTGATGTCACGGCAGCTGCTACCGAGCAGCTATTCGCTGCGGGTCTACCAAGCCCGATTTTGAGCCCGGTGAGGGGCGGTGGACGGTTCTTGGTGGTTCCGAAGAATACAACAGAGCGGATTATCTGGTTCCGGCTGGAACCTGTTGATGGTAACCGGCTTCGAACTCATCCGGTGATCGCCAACCCAGCTTCTTCTGGATGCGCTGGGAGTTGTACCAGCCGTCGATGTAAGCGAACAGAGCGTTCTCGGCCTCGTCGCGGGTCCGCCAGTTCCGCCGGTAGACCAACTCGGTCTTGAGCGTGGAGAAGAAGTTCTCCATCAACGCGTTGTCGTAGCTGTCCCCGACCGAGCCCATCGATTGCGCGATCCCGTTGTCGGCCAACCGATTAGCGAACCGGATAGCCGTGTAGGTCGAGCCGCGGTCGCTGTGGTGAATCAGTTGGCCGTCGCGGATCTCCCGGCTCCAGACCGCGTATTCCATAGCACCGAGCAATGGGAAGCGGTTGTTGATCGGCGGATCTATCGTGGGCGTAATCGTCGTACTGCTGTTGCTTGGTATCGCGGCCGCAGCTTTGGATCCACGTGGTCGCGCGGAGCGCCACGACCGGGTCGATTCCGATGTGCACGAGCGTGTTCGGCGGCAGTCTCAGTGGCCGAGAACTGATCATCTAGACCCTCGATGACTTCCTTATGTGCACGGCTTCGGTTGTGCCGCTAGCAGATTCGACCGTCTGCAACGTTGTCCGCACGCACCTGGTACTCGATCGAGGCGCGGAGCATGTAGCGCCACGCAGCGGTCCAGGCACATCGCCTGCACGGCATCAAAGCACACCCGAGTTTCGTTGCGCCCACCCCATTGCGGGTGCGTGGCCTGACGACGGTGGGCGGTATCGGCAGGATGTGTGTGACCACCGCACAGCGCGGTGCCAGTCCTTACGGGAGTTGTGGTTTGGCGCCCGGGGTCTGGGTGGGCGGGCTTTGGGGACTAGCCGGTACGACCGGCTTCGGCAGCAGATCGGTCGCGTCCGCCCTAGCCACCTCGAGATCAACGCCGGGGAACTGCACAGGGTTGGTGCTGGGTGGTCGATCCAGTCGCAGAGTGGAGGTGAGGTCGCCGAAAGTCCTTCGCCGCCATGGGGAGATGTTGGGCTCGCGCACGCCGGTGAACCATTCCAGCAATTGCAGGCAGGAGGTGTGGTCGAAACGTTCGGTTGCCACCCAGCCGCCCGAGGTCCACGGCGAGACAATGATGCATGGCACCCGATATCCGCCACCGATCGGCAGGTCGCCGACGAACTCGCCGGGTTCGCCGGCGTCCGGCAGCGGCGGCACGACGTGATCGAACAATCCGTCGTTCTCGTCGTAGTTCACGATGAAAACGGTCTTGGCCCACGTTTCTGGATTCGCTGCTACAGCGTTGATGCGATCGGAGATGAATTTGGCACCGTCCGCGGGCCGGTAGTCGGGGTGCTCACACGCGGCTGCGTTCGGGATGATCCACGACACCGCCGGCAGGTTGCCTTCCCGGGCATCACGTTCGAAAGTGCCGACCGGTGAAGTGGCAATTCCCTTCTCGTACAGTGGTGAATCCCGTGGGGCCTGCTGAAACTGGCGGAACTGTTCCAACACGTTCAAGCCGTAATCGTCGATTTCGTTGTAGACCTTCCAGCTGACGCCGGCCTGCTCGAGCCGTTCGGGATAGGTGGTCCAGCAGTAGCCGCTCGGCAGCTTGGCGTTCTTGATGATCGGGCCGCTACCGGTACCGTCCGGATCGATGGTCCCGGTCATCCACATCATCCGATTGGGCCAGGTCGGGCCGAGTACCGAGGAGTGGTAGGCGTCGCACACCGTGAACGCGTCGGCAAGCGCGAAATGGAACGGAATGTCGGCACGCTCGTAATAGCCCATCACATACGGCCCGTTGGCCCCATCGGCCTTGCGGTGCGCGGGCAGCCAACGGTCCATCCGGCCGCCGTTGAGTGCCTCGTGCTGCACCGACCAAGCGTGCGAGGTGGACGGAATCTTCTGCACGCTGTTGCGATAGGTGTCCAGATGAAATGGCAACGTGTAGCCGTCCGGGTTTTGCTCGTCGGGTTGCCGGAACACCGGTGAACCGTCAGGAAAACGCAACGCGTCCGGATCATCGAAACCGCGCACACCGGCCATCGTGCCGAAATAGTGGTCGAACGAGCGATTCTCCTGCATCAGCAACACGATGTGTTCGATCGATTGCGGCACAACCGGTTCCGCGAGCACCCGCTGCACATTCACCGGCATCGCCGCGACCGCAGCGGTCAATGCCGTCCCACCGATGAAACGCCGTCGCGTCAACCCGAATTCACGATTACGCGGTTCGCTCAACACCGTTCCCTTCAGCTCTGGCCGCCAGGTCCTCACCTGGCACAATCCATGGTTCTGTTCGGCCGAGCAGGATCGGCGACCAGACGGTCGCCAACCTACCAGTGCGCCACGTCCGAGCCCACGCCCTATTGTCCTGGCCGAGATCATCTTTCGTGCCCGACTCCCAGATGACGTCGGCCACCGACCTGGCCACGGTGGAGCGCGTCGTACCGAACCGCACTCCTGCGGAATCGGCGTTTCCAGATGTTCTGCGCCGCAGTCGGTCTCGCCTAGGTCATCTGCAGGTTGAGGTGCCGGTAGACCTCGGCTTTGTCCACTGGATCCGCCCCGGACAGCACGTGCCGGATATCTCCGAGTTCGTTGATGAGACCGCGGATCTCCTCGCTGGTCATTCGCCGTTGCCGTGTGATCGGCCGTGAACGGGCGAGGGCTTCGGCGCGGCGGGCTTGGACCTCGGCTATCCATTGCGCCACCAGATGCGGGTCGGCTCCAGCCTCCAAGGCTGCCCGGTGTCGCGCCAGTTTGCGGTCACAGTCTTCGATCGCCTGTGCGACGGCCGCCGCCGACTGGTCGAGGTCATGGTCGGGTTGGGACCGGTAGAGGGCATCGATGGTCTCGGCGACTCGGTGCGGGGCCAAGCATGTGCCCAGCCAATCGTCGAGCGGGCCGAGTAGATCCCGTTCGGCCAAATACACATTGCGGGGATGGACGACTTTGTTCGCCAGGGCGTACTCGTTGGGATACCGGCATCGGTAGAGCAGCATGTCCCGGCTTCGCTGGCCTTGCATCCGCCGCTGGCACAGCCCGCACCGCAGCCGACTGCGAAACATATAGGTGTGATGGGTGCGGTGCCGTTCCCGCGTCCCCCGGCCTGCTCCCTTCGCGGCCAGGACCTGCTGGGCGCGTTCGAAGGTGTCGGTGTCGATGATCGGGTCGTGCACCGTGTGATCGGAGAAGACCCACTGGTCACGGTCGTTCCATCGCATCCGGGTCTCATGCCCCAAAGCGATGTCCTCGACATCGATGAGGATTTCGTCTTTGCGTTGTTTGTTCCACACCTGCCGCCCGGTGCAGCGGGGGTTGGACAGGATCACCCGAATCGCGCCCTTGGACCAGGCCACCCCGGGTCGGTGCGGGTTTCGTGCGGGGTCGTAGGCCGACGGCGCGGGAACATCGTCGCGGGTCAGGGCCTCCGCGATCGCGAAAATCCCTCGGCCACCGAGATATTCGGCAAAGATCCGTTGCACGACCGGTGCGGTCACCGGATCGGTTTCCAACCGATGCAACCGCTTCCCGTCGGCGGCCTTGGCCGGATTCGGATCACCCAGCCTCGGGCGGTCAGCAACGTGTGCAGCAGTTCGATGTGGTCGCCGGTCGGGCCAGGATCATGCAGGACGTTCATCTGTGGTCCTACCAAGCCGGATCTACGGGTCCGTAGATGGACCGGCCTGAGGTAGGTGACCGCGTGGCAGGCGGATGGGCGCCGTCCGTTCCCTTCTCGGCTGTTGCGAAAACCATTGCGGGAGAGTCGGTTCAGAATACGCCGGGTTGCCGGTCGGCTGTCTCGTCAGTTGCCGGTACCGGCGATTCGGGTGGTACAGGTGTGATCGAGGCCTGCGGACGAGCGGTGGTGGTGGAGGGTTCGAAGACCAAATGCAGGACCTCGTCGAGGAATTCGGATACCGGATCGATGCTGGTACTCACCCTGCTCGGACTCGACAACGCGTCGAGTCCTCGCATGGTCACGAACAGCATGAGCGCTGTTCGTTCGCGGTCGAGCCGCAGCCGGTACCCGCTGTGTTCGCATCGCTCGAGTGCGGCGATGAACACATCGCCGACCGCGCCGCGCGCTACCTCGTCGATGGGCAGGCCGTCGCGGCTGGCCATGAGTAGCCGGTAATGGTTCGGGCTGGCCGCGATGAATTGGCGGTAGGTGTGCAGCAGTGTGCGTAACCGGGTGAGCGCATCGCCGGAATCGTTGGTGTCGTCGGCTTGGTGCAGCACTGCCAGCAGCCGTTCGAATTCGTGGTCGATCAGGCCTTGAATCAGCGCGGCTTTGTCGCTGAAGACGCGGTAGATGCTCGCTGGGGCGATGCCGGCGGCCCGGGCCACGCCCCGCAACGTCAACGCCTCGGTGCTGCCGAGCTCGGTCAGCTGCTCAGTGCCCGCACGCAGGATCTGCTCGCGCAGTAGCTCGCCCTCGCCTTTGCGGTTACGCACCCGCGCCGCCATCACACCACCTCACCGAACCTGCCAGGGAAGAACACCACATAAGTCCGGTCCGGTGCCGAGGACGGAGTCGCGGGTGACGATCGCGTGGCGGTTGGAGGTGTGCGGCCATCGGCTGTGCCAGTAGCTCAGCCAGTCCGTTAGGACGGTGTGGGTGAAATCGGTGAGCTGATGGACGGTTCCGCCGATCCGGATCCGCCGGCCGGGCAGGTCGACATCTTCGAGGACAAGATGCCGCAGCGCGACAGCGCGGACGGCGTAGAACGCCACCAGAGCGACGGTGACGCGCTGGAGCGGGGTCACTGCGGTCGCGGTGACGGCGTCGACCTGTTGGTCGGTCATGGGCAACACCGAGCGTCGCGGAACGGCACCGGCGTGCAGTCGGCGGGTCGGGT
This sequence comes from Nocardia sp. NPDC004278, assembly GCF_053602975.1. Classification (NCBI taxonomy): domain Bacteria; kingdom Bacillati; phylum Actinomycetota; class Actinomycetes; order Mycobacteriales; family Nocardiaceae; genus Nocardia; species Nocardia sp. NPDC004278. The sequence goes on along the minus strand of NZ_JBSGEQ010000026.1, from coordinate 112,504 downwards.
CCACGAAGATCAGACGGCGTCGTTTGGCGAACCGGAACAGCGACCGCAGCGCGACGAACGTGCCGGTGCGCCGGTGCCCGGTCATGGTTTTCAGCACCGCCGACACGTCTGGGCGGGTGATCTCACGCAGATGGGATCGGGTTGCGGCCCAACCGATCAGCACCGGACTGACCCGGCTGCAGTAGGCGTGCAACGTCGCTTCGGCGCGCGGCCGTGCCCGTGCCTCGCCTTCGTGCAGGGAAACCAACCATGCCCGGACCTCGTCACTCAGGTGCTCGGGATCGAGCACCAGGGATCCGCAGTCCTCGGAGATCGGCCTCCGCCTGGGCCCGAGCAGCGGGCGAAGCCTTTCGCTGTCATCAGTTTCTCGATGGCTGGTGTGTTGTTCCTGCTCACGCCATTGACCCGGCCGGACCGGCCCCGGCATCGTCGATCCACGACGGTTGCCGGGGCACTGGCCCGGGCACTCCGGGCTGCGACCACCGTCGGTACATGCCAGGCCATTGGCTACCCTTCCCGCCGCACCGCCCCTTCCTTCCGCCATCCGGAAACGGTTCGGGCACTGGCTCGCCGCGGGGCGGCGGCGTGGAAGGTCCGCGCCTGCACCTGCCCGGCCTCACCGCTCAAACCCAGTGCCCGCAGCCGACTCCGCAGCTCCCCCGCCGCACGGGCGGTGAAGGTCACCGACAGCACCTGGTCGGCGCGCACATGCCCGGCCGAGACCAGGTGCGCGATGCGATGGGTGATGGTGCGCGTTTTGCCGGTGCCGGCGCCCGCCAGCACGCAGACCGGTCCCCGGGGTGCGCGCACGGCCGCGGCCTGCTCGGCATCGAGTTCGTCGAGCCGGAGCTGGGCCTGGGTGGTCGCGGCAGTCACGCGGTCCATCATGACAGTGCCCTCCGACAGGTCGGGCGGCCCTCGGCGTGGCGGTATGGAAACCGGGCACGGGCCGGGCGGTTAGTGTGCGGGGCGTGGTCAATGAGACTCCTGGGACAGGCGGAAGCAAGCCGGCGGATGCGGGCAACGGGACGCCCGAGCGGCACGCGAGCTGGATGGAATTGTTCTTCGACCTGGTCGCGGTGGCGGGCATCGGTCAGCTGACACACCTGCTGCACCGGGGTCCATCACTGGGCGATCTGGGTCTGTATGTGGTTCTGTACCTGGCGTTCTGGATGGTGTGGGCGTGTATCACGCTGTACGGCAACATTGCTCGCGACCAGGCCAGGGTGGCCCTGATGCTGGCGGCCATGCTGGGCCTGGGCTTGATGGCGGCGGCCGTGCCCGGCATTCCCGAGCGGCACGCCACCACGTTCGCGGCGGTCTATGTGCTGGTGCGGCTGGGCGCCGAACATCTGTGGGGCCGCGGCAAGTTCGTGGTCGACTGGCCGACGGTACAGCTCACCGTCGGCGTGTATCCGTGGATCGTGTCGCTGTGGGTGGGCGAGCCCGGCAAGTTCTGGCTGTGGGCACTGGGCCTGGCGCTGGACCTGTACGTGATGTTCGCGATCTCCGGCGACAAGATGCTGGCCGAGGCGCGCAAGAACCTGCGGGCCCGGTTGAAGCGGATAGAGCGGAGTCCGCGTTTCGATCCCGATCGGGTGCCGGTGATCGAGGCGGTGCACGCGGATCCGGCCCATCTCGGTGAACGACTCGGTCTGTACGTGATCATCGTGCTCGGCGAGGGCGTCATCGCGATCATCGCGGCGCTGGGCGGTGTGCGGTGGAACGCGGGGGTACTCGGACTGGCCTTCGCGTCCTTCGTCAGCCTGGCCGGGCTCTGGGCGCTGACGCTGCTGTACGGCTTCATCCCGCGGCTGATGGCCGACACGGTGGCCGGCGCGAACGAACCGTGGCAGCGCATCATGCTCACCCACTGCGGCGTCACGGGTGGGATAGCCGCCCTCGCCGCGGGTCTTGGCCTGGCCCTGGATCATCCGCACGGCCATCTCGCGACCGGGGTGGGCTGGGCGCTGTGCGGCGGCGCCGCAACCTATTTCATCGTGGTGGGTGTGAGTGGTGTCCGCAGTGCGGCGGGATGGCGCTGGGCGCTGGCCTGGCCGGTGCCCTGTTCGATTCTGGCTCTGGCGCTGGGCGCGTTCGCGTCCCATCTCGGTGCGCTGCCGGTGGTGTGCGGCGTGGCCGTCCTGGTGCTGTGGCCGCTGTTCTGGGAGAGCGGCCTGCTCAGTCGGGCTCGCGGTCGCGGAGTCGACGCAGTGCCGCGGTGAAGCGGGGGGTGCGGTCGCCGAGGGGGGCGAAGAAGGCACGGTCGCAGGTTTCGACGGCGCCGATGGCCCGATTGACCAGGGCCGCACCGGATTCGGTGGGAACGAGGGATTTGGCGCGGCGGTCGGTCGGGTGATCGCGCCGTTCCAGCAGACCCTTCTGTTCCAGGGTGCGCGGCACGTGGGAGGTCATCATGGGGTCGGTGGCGGCATGGTCGGCGAGGTCGCGCTGGGTGACGGGATCGCCGCCCGACCGGCTGGTGAGCCAGGTCAGGGAGGCGAGCAGGACGAATTGGACGTGGGTCAGGTCGAAGGGGGCCAGTGCCGCGCGTTGCGCGGCCTGCCAGCGTGTACATGGATTTCGTAATACGTCTCTGAGTCGGGGGCAACAGGTTCGGCTTGGGCAGCAGGTCCCCAAACCACCGTGCTTGCCAGCGCGGCGGCGATGACAGCCACACCTGCGCGGAATTTGTTCTTATTCTCGAGATTCTCCTTGAATGGGCGGCGATGTGAGTAGCTGACGGGGTATCCACGCTAGATCTCGTCGGATCGCGTGGTAGAGCGCGCGGTCGGCGGCGTGGAGCAGATCCGCGGCCGGGGTGTCGGCGACGGTGGTCACGGCCCCGATGCTGGCCGAGATCCGCAGTTCGTGTTCACCGACGGCGATCGGGGCGGCCAGCGCCGTGGTTGATACCCCTCGAGGGGGGTGGGACGTGGGGGCGGTTGCGGTGGTGGCGGTAGCCGCGTTCAGAGATCCTGAGCACACGGCAGGCGGTGCGGATGTTGATTCCTTGCCCGGTCAAGGCCGTGACAACCGGGAAGCGCCTTTTGGGCTAACGGTGGTGTCGTTGAGGATCTCGGCCGCCAGCTGTGTCGCTCGCAACTCGTCCTCGAGCTGTTTGATCCGGTTCAGTGCATCTCGTAGCTGCGCCGATTCCACCGTGGGTGTGCCCGGTGCCTCGCCGCGATCGATCAGGGCTTGCTGCTTCCATCGGTACAGAGAGCCCTCGGTGACTCCCAGATCACAGGCGACATCGGCGACCCGCCGACCTTCTTCCAGAATCAGAGCAACGGCTCGCTCGCGAAATTGCGGTGAGTACATCATCGGCACGGGTGAAGATCCTTCCATTCAACGAGTAGGAATCTCACAACCCGGCGGGCAGAACCTCAGGACAGCCCAAAGCGGCCCCAAATCCGTGACGGTTCACCGAAGGCGTTCGCAGTGGTCCGGGCACGCATGCAGGGATACTCTGACTGGTGTCCGCCGCGGGCGAATTGCGAGTAACCGATGGTTGAGAGCGATCCATTCGAAACGCAGCGTGATGCCGGTATCGACGTCGTCACGGAGTTACGCGCAGCCGGGTTCGACGACGCCGACGAGGTCGGGCGGGGTGGTTTCGGGGCTGTCTATCGGTGTACTCAAATTGCCGCGGAACGCACCGTGGCGGTGAAAGTCCTCACCGGTGAACTGGAGGAGAACCGGGACCGATTCTTTCGCGAGCAGCGTGCGATGGGGCGGCTCACCGGGCACCCGAACATCGCCGACATGCTCGAGGTCGGGGAGACCGCAACCGGTCGCCCTTACTTGGTGATGCCGTATTACGCTCGAGGCTCGCTGGACGCACGTATCCGGCACGGCGGTCGGCTGTCCCTCGCGGACATGCTTCATGTCGGGGTCAAGATAGCGGGTGCGTTGGAATCCGCACATCGAGCGGGAGTTCTACACCGCGACGTCAAACCGGCGAACATCCTGTTCACCGACTATGACGAGCCAACGTTGACCGACTTCGGGATCGCCCACATTACCGGTGGGTTCGAGACGACGTCGGAATCGATTACTGGCTCGCCGGCGTTCACCGCGCCCGAGGTGCTCGGAGGACAGGCACCCAGCCGTGCCTCGGACGTCTACGGGCTGGGAGCCACGTTGTTCTGCGCGCTCACCGGCCACGCGGCCTTCGAACGCCGTAGTGGCGAGCAGGTGGTGGCCCAGTTCGTTCGAATCACCACCCATCCGATTCCGGACTTACGCGGAAGCGGTATCCCGGGGGATGTGTGTGTGGTTATCGAAGCGGCGATGTCTCGCGACCCGCAAGACCGCCCCAGCGCAGTGGTGCTCGGTGAGAAACTGCGACGAATACAACTCGATCACGGTTTCCCGGTCGACGCAATGGCGCTGCGCGCTCAATCGGGGTCCGAACCCGAATCTACCGCGACGTCGGTACCTGAAGTGCCACACAGAGTTCCGCGTATCCCCAGCGACGGATTGCACGAGGGAAGAGGCAACTTGCCTCTCGAGCTGACCAGCTTCGTCGATCGGCGGACCGAGTTGTCCGAGGTCGGAAACCTGTTGCAGGGGTCACATTTGGTGACCGTGACTGGGATCGGCGGGGTCGGAAAGTCTCGGCTCGCACTGCGAATCGCTCACAAGGTCCGGCGAAAGTTCGCGAACGGTGCATGGCTGATCGAACTGGGGGAGCTGAGCGATGATGCGTTGCTGCCCGACGTTGTGGCTGCCGCCTTCGGAATGCGAAGCCAGGGCAGCAGATCCGTGCTCGACACGCTGGTGGAGGGCCTGGCCCCACTCGATCTACTGCTGTTGCTGGACAACTGTGAGCACCTGATCGACGCAGTTGCCATGCTGTCCGAATCGCTGCTTCGGGCGTGTCCGAACCTACGAATTCTGGCCACGAGTCGCGAGGCCGTAGGAATCGGCGGAGAAACCGTGTATCCACTACAGCCGCTTGGGATTCCCGATTCGACCAGCCAGCGAACGCTGGCACAACACCACGCGGTGACACTGTTCATCGAGCGCGCCACTGCGGCGGTGCCCGGGTTCGAGGCGACCGAGGGGAACGAACGCAGCATCGCCCAGATCTGCACCAGGCTGGACGGTTTGCCATTGGCAATCGAACTGGCTGCGGCGCGGCTGCGCACGATGTCAGTCGAGCAGATCCTAACCCGGCTGAGAGACCAATACAGCCTACTGACCCGGGCCGGGCGGGACGCACCGAAGCGGCAGCAGACCCTGCGGTATTGCATGGACTGGAGCTATGACCTGTGCACGCTCGACGAAAAGCGGCTGTGGGCTGACTTGTCGGTGTTCGCTGGCGGTTTCGAACTCGACGCGGCCGAGCAACTGTGTGCCGGTGACATAACCGAGTCCCGGTTGCTCGATACCTTGTCCGCCCTGGTGGATAAATCAATCCTCATCCGGCAGGAAGCCGACGAGACTGTTCGTTTCCGGATGCTGGAAACAGTTCTGGAATTCGGCCGAGAGAAAGCCGAGGACTCCGGCCAGTACCCGAGCCTGCTCCGGCGCCACCGGGACTGGTGTGAACGACTGGTGCGCGAGGCGGACGCGGAGCTGATCGGTCCGCACCAACTGAAGTGGGTTGCCCGGCTGGAGCGAGAGCTGCCGAATCTTCGAAAGGCACTGGAGTTCAGCCTGTCCGAGTCCGACGACGGCGGACTCTCGATTATCGCCGCCCTTTCCCCGTTGTGGTGGTCACTGCGGGGTCGGATCCATGAGGGGCGCCGCTGGTGCAAACTCGTGCTCGAACATTCACCCGGCGGCCGGACCGCGGACCGAGCCAAGGCGCTCCACATAGCCGGTGTGATGGCGGCCATGCAAGACGACCTAGAGACTGCGGCCAGCCAGGCCGCGGAGCTTCGCACCCTCGCCGAGCAGACAGCGGATCCGTTGGTCACGGCCATGGTCGCCCACCAAGAGGCAAATGTCGCTCTCGCCGCCGGCGATGCCGACGAGTCTCGGACCGTGGCCCGCCTGGCCGATGTCGTCCGCAGCTACGAGGCGTACGGTGACGTCGGAATTCAGTTGGATGCCCGAATCTCCCTCGGCTGGGCCTACGCCCTGCAGGGTGATGTTTCCCGAGCCGTCGCCTGTCACGAGAAGACGCTCAGTATCACCGAAGACGCCGGGGAAACAATCTATCGTTCGTGGGCGGCGTGGGCGGCGGGCTTCGCTGTATGGCGCAGCGGCGACCCCGAACGCGCTACGCACCTGTTGGAAGACGGTATTCGATTGTCCGAACTAATGGCCGACCCGCTCATCGCCGCAGGCTGCCTGGAGACGCTGGCCTGGATCGCTGTCGACAGGCACGAAGCTCAACGTGCTGCTGTCCTGATGGGCGCGGCGCGCACGCTGGGACTCATCGCCGGCTCCTCCGTACTCATCCTCCACGATCTACTGGTCTACCGTGACGAATGCACTCGGAGTAGCCGCCGAGCGCTCGGCGTGCGGGTCTTCGACAAAGCCCATGCGGAAGGTTCTGCGATGAACCTCGACGCCGCGGTGCGGTTCGCGCTCCGAGAACGATCAGCAGCCGACCAAGCCGCTGATCGTTCGTCGGAGGTTCTGACGAGGCGTGAACGCCAGGTCGCCGATCTCGTTGCGGAGGGTCTGACCAACAAAGCGATTGCCAGGCGTCTTGTAATCTCACAACGCACCGCTGAGGGGCATGTCGAACACATCCTGGCCAAGTTGGGATTCACCTCGCGCGCGCAGATAGCTTCTTGGGTCGCAGCGCATTCCAGCAGCGTACCGAAATGAGCCACTCCCGGATCCCACTAGAAACCGAGGCGAGAGCGCGTCGACTTGCGTCAGTACAACTGACGCCGGATCGGCCGCGCAGATCCTCGAACGGGCGGGTTTGGCCGAATGCGAGGATTCGCTTCCATTCCCAAGTGCAGCGCCGGTCGCCCGCGGGTCAGGCCTTGAGGTCGAGGCCTTCCAAGCCGCTGGCCAGCATGCCGCGATAAACCTCGTTCGCTGTGCGGTCAAGGTCACTGAACGGCAGCCCATGGGTCGAGCACACCAGCGAGACGTCCAGCGCGGCGACCTGCCGCTGCAACGCCTCGACGTACGGCGCCATCGGCACCAGCGTCATCCAATGCAGCGAGAACTCGCTGAACAGCTTGGTGTGCTCGGCGATCTCGACGCCAGGAACCTCCTCCACGAGGTGCCCGCAGGCGTCATCGGTGTGGTAGTGGCCATAGCAGAAGCCGTCGCCCGCGAAGAGCACCTTGCGCGCGGTATCGAAGCCCCACTGGGTTCCGTTGAGGTCCTTGATCGTCGCATCGACGATCTGGAACTCCGTACCGCCGAGGTCGACCGAGTCGCCGACCTTGCGGCGCTCGAACCGGTCCTCGTAGCCGGGAAAGAAGAGGTGGTGATCGCGGACATCGCCGATCAATGTCAGCTCCGGGAACTTCGTCATCAAACGACCGACGCCGCCTGAGTGCGGTGTCTCCTGGTGCGTCGTCCACGACCAGCGCAGCGGCGGCGCATCCGTCAGCAGCAGGTCCAGCTGCGCCTCGATGATCGGCAAATGCACGAGGTGACCGGTATCGACGATCAGCGAAGCGTCGTCACCGGTGACCAGGAACGCCGAGTTGTAGCTGTGCAGCAACCGGTCGTTGTAGCGCTGGAGGTGGCACTCGCCCAGCCAGAAGATGCCGGGCGCGACCTCGCGCGGAAGAACGTAGGAACTCACCATGACCTCCGGTTCGCGGCCGCCAAGACCTCGGCATCGGCATGGCCCAGTCCGGCCAGCGCTTCATCGAGCAGCACGACATGACGGTCGACTGCCTCCTTGCCACGGATCAACCCGCCACGGGCGGGCGCGATCGTGTGAACGTCGTGCTCGGCGAAGATCCGTCGTACGTCGTCACGGATAAGGCTGGTCGCGGCGGTAGGCAGCCACCAGTACCTCGTGCCGACCAGATGCCGGAGTACGTCCTCCACCGTAGTGGGGTCGGCATCCGGATCGACCTCGAGCGCGCCGTCGGTACCGCCGGAGACGACGTGCCCGAACGAGTCGGAGGTGTAGAGCATCCGCGCGTCCTCGTCGTACACCCAGTACGTCGGCAGCAGTCGAAGCAGCGGTCGGATCAGCTTCAACCGGCGCCCGCCGAGCTCGATGTATTCGACGCCTCGGATCATGTTCACGCCGATGCGGTGCAGTCGCGCCCGGTGGTGGGCGTTGAGCACCTCGTCCTCGGTCGAGTAGGCGCCCCACATGGGTGCGTCTTCGAACGTCGAGTAGATGCGGCTGATGGTGTGCAGGTCCTCGATCTCGACCAGGTTCTGGGTGGAGTCGAACTCGCTCATCCGCAGCAGCAGGACGGAGAGTTCCTCGTCCGCTGACACCAGCGCGGCGATGTCCGCGAGCACGTCCTGTCGGTCGGCCGCCAGTCCGGTGTCGATCAGGAGCGAACCCGCGTCAGTCCGCACCAGATAGTTGTTGCTGGGGGCAAACCCGCGCACGTCCTCGGCGAACCAGCTGATCCGGCCGTCGATCTCGTGGACGTACTGCAGGGCGTAGGTGCGACCGCCGCCAAGGTCGGTCGCCGTCATCGCGCACCGGCCTCGTGCTCGACCCGACGAGTCTGCAACGTGTGGTAGCCGTACTCGGCACGAGCGTCGCGGAGGCTCTTGCCGGCTTGGAGTGCCTGACGGATGTGCTCCTCCGCCTCGGCGACCTCCTCAGCGACGTCGAGGACCTCCTCGATGCGGCGGCGTGGGATGGCTACCAGGCCGTCACCGTCACCCCGCAGCCAGTCTCCCGCCTCCACCCGGATGCCGCCCAGCGACACCGGCGCGCCCATCTGCTCGACCCGGACGCGGTCCTTGCCAGTCCGCATCCAGTTGCCTCTCGAGAAGATCGGATACTCCAACTCGAGGGCCCGGTCGACATCGCGGCACACGCCGTCGATGACCGTGCCGGCGACACCTCGGAGGTGGGCCGTTGAGGTCAGCAGATCGCCCCATACTGTCGCGTCGGTCCGCCCCTGGTTGTCCAGCACGACGACCTGACCTGGGCCGAGATCGTCGATGTAGTCACCGACGCTGCCGGTGTCCTGCCCGACTGGGCCGTAGCGCAGCGTCCACGCCTGTCCGACCAGCCGGTAGTCGCGCGAGATCGGCATGATCTGCGCGCACTGGCCCGCGATGCCCAGCCGGTCCATCGCGTCGCTGAGATCCGTGCAGCTCAGACTCTCGAGCCGACGTACCACGTCCTCGTCATCCATCACCGTGATCACCCCACCTGTTCTGTCATCGACTCGTAGCGCTTGCCCATGACTGCAGTGATCGGCTCGCCCGCACGGACCGCCTCTTCCATGACCCGTTCACGGATCGCGATCTGCTCCGCGGTCTTCAAGACCTCCGCGACGTGCGCTGCCTCCACGACCACCACGCCGCTGCTGTCAGCAACCACGTAGTCGCCGGGTCGGACGTCGACACCGGCGATCTCCACTGGGACGTTCCAGTCGACCTCGACGAACCGGCCCCGGGCGGAGACCTGGACCGACGTCCGTGCATGCAACCGGAGGCCGAGGTCACGAACCTCATCCAGATCGCGGGTCGCACCGTCGATCACGATGCCGGCGACGCCGCGACCGTGAGCGGCGACCGAGAGGATGCCTCCCCAGCTGGCCGCCTCCGTCCGGCCGCGGTTGGCGACGACGATCACGCTGTCCGTGTCGCTCGCTTCGACCGCAGCCGTGCACAGGTGCCGGTCGGGCACCTCGCCGCCGAAGTCACCCAACTGCACCGTGACGGCGCGGCCGACGACTTTGCCCTCACCCGACAGCCGGGCCAGGCCCAGCACCGCACCGGTGCGACCGAGCCGGTCCAGGGCGTCGGACAGCGCGCCCGTATCGACGGCGCCCAGTCGGGCCATGATGTTCTCGCTCAAAGATTTACCTCCTCGGAAACTGTGACCGCCAGGGCCTCGCACTGCACCTGCATGCCGGGCGCAAGCGTGGCGACCTGCATGTGGCGCGCCGGCCGCGAGGCGGGGTCGGGAAAGTGCTCGACCCAGACGGCGTCGAGGTGCTCACGGACCGAACGTTCCACGACACGGACATCGACCTTCAGGATCGAGCCCGCACCGCCGCCGGCCGCCTCCACGATGCGCACCAGGTTGTCGAACATCAGCCGCACCTGCGCGGCGGCGTCATCGGGCATCTGGCCGGTCGCCGGGTCGACACCGCGCACGCCACCGGTGGCGATGAGTGAGCCGATCCGGCTCGCCGCCGGAATGGGCAGAGTGCCGTGCTCGAGACCGTCCACGTGGATGCTGACCCGCTGCGGGGTCCCGCCAGGCGCGCTCATCGCCACACCGTGAACGCGAGGCCGATGCCGGTACCGGCGGGCGTACGACGAACGGGGATGTAGTCGCTGTGGGTGACCTTCAGGTCGCCCACAGCGCCACCCGTCATGATCCAGTTGAGGATCTCGGAGTTACCGGAGCGCAACGCCACTGGCGAGATCGTTTCCAACGCCGCCCGGTCACCCGCCTCCAGCGCGTCGAGCACCGTCCGGTCGAGCTTCTCATCGGTCACGAAGTGACTGAGTCCGCCCGACGCCACCACGCCGACGCGGCGATCACCCGGGAGGCCTTCGACGACGTCGGCGATGAAGGTGCCGATCTCGAAGCAGCGACGTGGCGTTGGCACATTGGGCGGGAAGTAGGTGTTGAGCATGATCGGCAGGATCGCGATCGGCTTTCCCTTGATCAGGCGCTCGGCCACGAACCCGAACGCATGCCCGAAGCCGGCGCCGACCGGGTCGAGGACCTGGGTGGCAACGGCCACGTCGACCCCCTTCTCGATGAGTCCCGCTACCAGGTCGAGCGCGACATCGGGAGCGGCGAGGTGCCGGTTCGCGGTGTCCATGCTGTAGCCCTTGTTGGCGGTCCGGTGCCACTCCGGCAGGTTCTGATGCAGCTCGTTCTTGGGGTGCATCACGATCTCGTCGCCGGTGTAGACGGCGAAGGCCGGGTTGTGGGTGAGGCTGAACAGCTCCGCCTGGTCGTCACCGATGACGATGAGGACGTCGGGCTCGGTCTCCTCGATCGCCATGGCTAGGCGGTCGAGGCATTCCTGTGCCCGCGCCGCCGCGGTCTCGAACGAGGAGAGCGTGGCCTCGTCGACGTACCTGTCGGCCACCTCCTCGTCGAGCTCGGCGTAGGTGAGGACGCGGCCGTCGACCAGGTGAAGGTCGGTACGACGCAGGTCGTCCTTGCCGCGATCGATCCACAGTGGTGGTTGCATGGCCAATAGCGGGCTGTGGGATGTCCCCACGCCCAGCACGATCTTGCTCACAGCGGTCTCCTTAGGTGCTTTGCGATGTCAGGCCGTCGCCAGGCCGTGATCGTGGATGCGAGCGATTGCCTCGAGGTCGGTTCCGCTGAGCGGCGGCGCGTCGGAGGACGCCGCGGCATCGGTGATGTGCGCGGGGTCGGAGAACCCGCCGATGATGCTCGTGACCTCGGGCTGGGACAGGATGTAGCGGTAGGCCGCGTTTACCATCGTCTGGCCCTCTCGCTCGAGGAAGGCGAAGTGACGCGCGCGCTGCCGCTCCGGCTCCAGCTCCTCGGGGTGGTCGCGGTACCAGCCCCCGGAGACCGGGTGCCGACCGGATGGGCCGTCCTCGTGGATCGCCTTGGTCAGTGCGCCGCCGGCGAGCGGACGGATGACACCGACACCGACGTTGTTGCGTTGGGCGGCCTCGAAGTAGCCGTCGTACCGCTCGTTCCACGGCAGTCCGGAGACAGGCCGCGCGGCGGACGGGTTGGCGAGGTTGAACCAGGCGTACAGCATGTTGAACAGGCCGCTGTCGAGGATCGGGATTACCGCTGCGGGCTCGCTGCGCTCCTCGCACACGCCCAGCAGGCGGGTGCGGCCGCTGGACTTCACCTTCTCCAGGGCCGGAGCGACTTCGTTGAGGACCTGGTCTGGGGTCAGCGGCGTCCAGGCCCGGAGGTTCGGATTCGGATCGAGACGGCTCGGGTTGTGGAGCAACAGCATGTCCACGTGGTCCATCCGCAGCCGCAACAGGCTGTCGTGGATGCTCTGTTCGACCTTCTGCGGGATCCGGTGCAGCTCCTCGGGCATAATCTCGACCTTGGTCGCAACGATGACCTGGTCACGCACGCCGATATCCCGCAGGATCCGACCGAGGTTCGCCTCGCCGAGACCCTTCCCGTAGTCGGGCGAGCAATCGAAGTAGTTGATACCGGACATGAGCGCGGCCTCTACCAGGGAGTACTGCTGGCGGGTATCGGCATACACCAGCCCGCCGGCGTTGTCGCCGGTCCCGAAGCCGAACTCCGACACCGCGACATTTGTTCCGGGAATCTTGCGGGTCTTCATCTCATTCGCCTACCTTTCGCGCATGGGTCAGGGGTGACGGACCCGGCGCCGCCGCGCCGCAGAGGTCCGCGATTCGGGAGCCGGGGCGACCATCGCCCAGCTCGCGGAGGAGTTCAGCGGTGTGCTGGCCCTGGCGGGGCGCCGAGCGATGCGGGGCACGCAGCGAGTCGGAGCGACTGAACCGGGCCAAGGCCCCGAACCAGCCGGTCAGGACTCCCTCGTGCTCGTCATCCACCTCGACGACGAGGTCACTACCGCACAGGCGCAGGCGAGTTACCAGTTCGTCCCAGGAATCCGGGTGGCAGGGCAGGTGGCGCACGTTGCTCGACTCGAGCACCGACGTCAGCTCGTCGGTCGTCATCAGCGCGATCTGTCCGGCCAGTCGCTGATGGACGTCGGGTCCCCAGGTGTCGCGCCGCCCGGCGAGGACGCCTACTGCGCTGGCGAATCGCTGCGCCATCGGTTCCTCGGGCGCCGAGACCGCCATCCAGCCATCGAGCGTGCGATAGATGCAGTCCGCGGGATGGAAGCCGCTGAGGTCAGCAAGCAGTTCCGGCAGGGTGTGGATCGAGCCATCAGCATCTCGGCGTACGTCGGAGGTCAGGAAGAGCGCCGACCGCAGGAGGTCCATCCGAGCCTCGATCGCACCACCGGTGACGGCCTGGTCGTGGAGTCCGACCAGCGCGGCGATGGCACCGACCAACCCGGCGGCATAGTCCACTGTCACCGAGCGGACCCACACCGGTTCACCGACGGGACCGCCTGCACGTCGCTCGATACCGGTGAGGGCCTGGACCACCATGTCGAAACCGGTATGCGTGGCCTTGGGCCCAGCCGCCCCGAAGCCCGAGATCTGCACCGCGACCGCCCCGGGCCTGGCGGCGAAGACCTCGGGCATACCGAGTCCGAGGCGCTCGGCCACCCCCACCCGGTAGTTGTGGATGACGACATCGCTCGTCGCGACCAGCCGCCGGGCGGCCGACGCGCCGTCGACAGTCTTGAGATCGAGCACCATGCTGCGCTTGCCACGGTTGACGACGAGGAGCTGGCGCGGTGAGGTGACGCTGGTCGCCGGCTGTGGCGATTCGACGTGCACGACGTCGGCACCCAGATCACCGAGGATGCGGGCGGCCAGGGGGCCGGCGACGAACAAGCCGAAGTCCGCTACCCGGATCCCGGCGAGCGGGCCGGAACCCTCGGGCACGGGCCGTCGATGACCGGGCCCGGCTCCGGTATCCCAGTTGACGAAGGTCGCCGGCCGACCGACGTACCGAGCGGTGTCATGCTCGACGACCGCGTCCAATACCGCGACCTGCGGATCGTCCCAGCACTCGCCCGGCGCCAGGACCGCCTCGGCCCCGAGACCATGAGCCCAGCAGAGCGCCAGCAGCTCGTCACAGGTCATCCGGGCTACCTGCGGCGCGATGACGTGGTAATCCGCGAAGAAGCAGGACGGATCGTCCGACCGGCCCGCCGGCACTCCTCGGTCGGAATCCACTCCGTCGACGGGCAGCCCGAGGATCCGGTAGAGGGTCGCCCGCGCGCCGGGAACGCCCAGGACGAGCTGGATGAATCGATCGTCGCGGGTGCGGAAGATCAGCTGCTTCACGTCCAGCGGTGGATACACCCGCAGGTCGCTGTCCGTGCCGATGCCCGAGAGCCACAACGCGCCGTAGAGCGCCGCGATGCCCTGGGTGGGGCCCGTCGAGACGACCTGACCGCGCCCGGAGCGCTGGCGTTCGATCAGCGCGGCCCAGCCGCCGATCAGCGCGGTGAGGGCCGTGCCGAACGCGGCAGGCCGGTGCCCGTGTACATAGGGCCGACCCGCGAACTGTTGGAAGGTCAGGCCCGCCCGCACCTGCGCGAGGAGCTCGACAGGGTCTTCGTTGCCGACCGACAGAGCGTCGGCTTCGATGTCCAGGACCACGAGCCTGGGATGGCGAGCGGCCAACTCGCTGATGCGGGCGAGGTCGAATCCTCCCGAGCCACGGCCCACGATGCAGACATCGGCCCCAGCAAGGGCAGCATCCACCTCGGCGGCCTCGAGCGGCTGCACAAGCGAGTCCCAATACGAGCGTGCGGGGACATCCCGGATGGCCGGGTCGCACGCCGGGGGAATCACGGCGGACACCGATGCACCCAGCTCCGCGAAGTGCTTCGCGACGAGCGCCGCAGTGAGCCCCCCGACCATGCTGACGACCACCAGGTCGCCGCTGGCCCGCAGTCCGGAAGCAGCGCACGAAGAGTTGTCCGAGAGGACCATCCGGCCTCTCCTTCCCAGCCGCCACGTCGCACGAGACGGACGATTCCGCCATCTGCGGACAATTCTGACCCGTGCTCTATATGATGTCAATTATAAATTGTAATCTGTGGCGGCGAGTTGGAGGTTCCAACTCCCTATACGATGTGAACTGGATCACACGCAAGGGTCGACCCAGTTCGTGTCGACGTTTCAGAAAGGTGCACCGTGATCGCTGCGGCCCCCAATGAGTTGCCCACGCCGTACCTGCGGATCGGCTCGGAGCGTCTCTACACCGCCTCCGGCGGCACGTTCCGTCACGCCAGCCCCTACGACAGCACCCTCCAGACGGACGTGCCAATGGCCGGACCTGCGGAGATCCAGGCTGCCGTCGCGGCCGCAGCGGGTGCCGCTGATGACTGGCGATTCTGGCGGCCGGAGGCGCGACGTGCCGCCCTGCACCGCCTGGCGAGCCTCATCCGGGAGCACCGGGAGGAATTCGGCCGGCTCAGCGCCATCGACAACGGCATGCCCCTGGCAATGGGGCTTGGTGGCGTCGACTTGACCGCCGAATGGCACGACTACTACGCCGGCTGGTGCGACAAGATCGATGGCCAGATGCTGTCGAGCTTCGGAACCCGCGGCAGCTTCTCCTACACCTCCCCCGAGCCATACGCCGTGGTCGGGGTGATCCTGACCTGGAACGGCCCCCTGGTGTCGCTGGGCATGTCAGTGGCAGCGCCGCTCGCGGCCGGCTGCACCGTAGTCGTCAAGCCGTCCGAGATGACGCCCCACTCGGCCCGGTTGTACGGCGAGCTGGCCAGCCAGGCGGGTATCCCGGACGGCGTGCTCAACATCGTGTCCGGAGGGCCCGACGCCGGTGACGCGCTGGTGCGTCACCCGCTGGTCGAGAAGATCAGCTTCGTCGGTGGCCCGACAACGGCGCAGAAGATCCTCGTCGCGTGTGCCGAGCGGTTCAAGCCCTCCCTGATGGAGCTCGGCGGCAAGTCGGCGTGCCTGGTGTTCCCGGACGCCGACGATATCGACAGCATCGCCCAGCGGGCCGCGTTCGCGGCGTTCGGAAAGATGTCCGGGCAGGCGTGCGCCATTCCTACCCGACTCGTCGTGCACGAAGACCTCCACGACGACGTGGTGAAGCGGGTGTGCGAGATCGCAGCCGGCTACACCCTCGGCGACCCCCTCGACCCGGCCACCCGGATGGGCCCGGTGATCCACGCCGGCGCACAGCAGCGCATCCTCGAGTCCGTCGACCGTGCCGTCCAGGACGGCGCCGGCCGGGTCGTCCTCGGTGGCACCAATCCCGGCGGCGACCTCGCCGATAAGCCGTTCGTCCGGCCCACCGTCCTGGTCGACGTCGATCCGCAGCACGACATCGCGCAGACCGAGGTCTTCGGCCCGGTACTGCTGGTCTTCCGCTTCCGCGAGGAGGACGAGGCGATCGCACTCGCGAACGGGACGGACTACGGCCTGGCTGCGTACATCGAATCGCGCGACGTCGACCGGGTCCACCGCGTCGCCGAGCGACTCAAGGCCGGTGGCGTCTACGTCAACGGTGCGACGACGATCGTGCCGCACACCCCGTACGGCGGCCTCGGGATCAGCGGCTTCGGCAAGCAGGGCGCACGCGCCGGCCTCGATGAGTTCCTCCGCTACAAGACCGTCTCGATCCTCTGACACGACGAAGCCGCGGTCCCCTGCACCGTGCAGGGGACCGCGGCTTCCTTGATCTCGGGCGTTCGTAGCAGGCGCCGGCGACCGAACGAACTCACCTCGCGATGCGGTCGGCCGCGAGCCACGCGAGCGCCATGGTCGGCGCGTTCACGTTGCCCGAGGTGATGTGCGGAAACACCGACGCGTCCACGACTCGGAGGTTCTCGACGCCGCGCACCCGCAGGTCCGCGTCGACGACGTCCTCGTCCCGCGGCCCCATCGCCGCGGTGCCGATCGTGTGATAGCCGCTGTTGCCGTAGTTCTGCGCGTAGTAGGCCAGCGCCTCATCGTCGTCGAGGTCGAGGTCGGCATCCGGCTTCGTCTGGAACGCGATGTACTGGGCGAACTCATCGTGCTCGACGATGCGGTGCACCCGCCGGGCTGCGTGGGCCAACACCTGCCGGTCGTGCTCGGTGTCGAGGAAGTTCGGGTCCACCCGAGGCTGCTGACCGGCGCCCGCGCTGTGGATGCTGCCCACACTTGTCGGCCGCAGCGGGAGCAGCGAGAGCATCGCTCCAGGCTCCTTCTCGAGCACTGCGCGTTTGGGCCCGAGCCGGCTACCGTCGATCGAGATCGGCGTGAACAGTGCCTGTACGTCGGGACGGTCGGAGTCCGGGTGCGCGGTCACGCCGGTGATCACGTTGAAGCCGCCGTACGACATGATCCCGTCCCGGCCGAGCAGGAACCTGGCCCCGGTCCAGTAGCGCCTGACCTGACCTGCCACCAGCTTGTTTTGACCCTCGAGTCCCTTGATCCGGAACCGGAAGTCCATACCTCGGTGCTCTCGGAGTCGCTCACCGACATTCGGGCTCTCGACCACGAGGTCGAAGCCGGCGGCCCGCAACACCTCCGGGCGACCGATGCCGGAGCGCTCCAGCAGGAGGGGCGTGTCGAGCGTGCCGGCGGAGACGATCACCTCGCGTCGCGCGTCGAAGTGCTCCACTCCCCTGCGGGTCTTGACCTCCACCCCGACGGCGACGCGACCGTCCAGGACGATGCGCTGGACCTCCGCCCGCGAGACCACGGTGAGGTTTCTCCGCCCGCGCGCCGGCTTGAGGAACGCGCGCGACGCGCTCATGCGCAGGCCGTTCTCGACGTTGGACGTGACGTAGGCGACTCGGTCGTCGTCGCTGGCGTTCCAGTCGTCGACCTTGCGGATCCCGTCGGCCCGGGCCGCGGCGATGTACGCGTCGCTGAGTGGGTCGGGCGGACCGGCGACCTCGACCGAGACCGCACCACCGGCACCCCGGTAATCGCTGGCACCCAACCGGTGGTCCTCCAGGCTACGGAACGCACCGAGGAACGCGTCCCAGCCCCAGCCCGGGTTGCCCGCTTCGACGAGCGCGTCGTAGTCCGGGGCCCATCCGCGGTTCCAGATCATGCCGTTGGTGGTAGTCGAACCGCCCATCACGCGGCCGCGGTACCACGGTTCCGTCGCGCCGACGGCACCGAAGGGGCCGGCGACGAACGTCTTGGCGTACCGCTGATTCGACATGGTGAAGTAGAAGCCCTTCGGCACCAGGTTCACCGGGTTGCGATCGCTGCCGCCCGCCTCCACGAGCAGGACGGTGGTCGCCGGATCGGCGGACAGCCGATGGGCCAGGACGCAGCCGGCGGCGCCGGCTCCAACGACGATGTAGTCGTACGACACTGTGATGACCTTTCCAGTTTGCTACGGGACTTGCCGCGTTGACGTGTCTCGCATCGCTGATGCGAGAGTCATGCTGGTCGGCAGGGCGCGACCGTCGAGATGGTGTGCCTCGGCGACGGCGAGCCCGACCGGTACCGTCACCAGAGACCCGTGGCCGGCCGTGTTGTCGTCGAGCTCCGGAATGCTGGCGAACGCGGAGTTGGTCTTCGCCGCAGCAGGAAAGGGGAGCCGGTCGCCGGTCACCCCTACCGTCGCCGACCGGTGTTGCCGACTTCCGAGCTCTATCTCGGCTTCGAGGGTACGACGACTGTCCGGGTGGCCGTAGCCTGCGATGATGCGGCCGATGGTGTCGAGCAGCGACCACTTCGCCTGCTGCACGATCTGCGGCGGGATCACCTCGAACTCCAGCCCCGCGGCCCTTGTTGCCAGCGGCTGCAGCAACGGCATCTGCGGCGTCATCCCAGGGTCTCCTGCTCAGCCTTGGCAATCACGCTCAGCAGCCGTACGCGGCCCGATTCGAGGTGGGCCTTGGTGAGCCGAGCGATCTGTGCCTCCTGTGCGTCGCAGAACGCGTCGACGATCTCGGAGTGCTCGGCGTGGATGGTGTCGGCGATCTCGTTATCCCGCAGCAGAATTGCACGGTAGCGGTCCGCCCGGTCCCACAGCTGGTCGAGCGTAACTGCCAGCGCGTGGTTGCCGCCGGCAGCGTACATCGCCCGGTGCAGCCCGCGGTTCTGCTCGAGCTGTCCGACCTTCGTACCGGCGACGGGCTCCTCCAGGAGCCCACGAATTTCCCACCGCTGCTCCGCACTGGCGTGCTTGGCACCCAGCCGCGCCGCGTAGGCCTCCAGCCTGATGCGCAACGCATAGAGGTCGGTGATCTCCTTGACCGACAGGGGCGCGATGCGCATCTCGCGGTGCGCGACCTGCCGGAGCAGTCCCAGCGCTTCCAGCCGTCGCAGCGCCTCGCGCAGCGGTGTCGTCGAGATGCCGAGTTCCTTCGCGAGTGCCTCCTGCTCGACGACCGAGCCCGGTGCCAGCTCACCCTCGAGAACCTTTCTCCGGATCTCGTAGTAGGCGCTGTCGGCCTTGGTTGTTCGCCGCGGTCCACCAAGCGTTGCCGTCATGTCGTTGCCCCTCGGTCTGGTCCTAACCTGCTGGGTGGTACTCAGAACGCCCGGGCGTAGAGGGATCGAGCGTTGCCCTCGAAGATGCCCTGCAACTGCTTCTCGTCCAGCCCTGGGAGCTTCTCGATGACCGGCTTGAGGTCCTCGAACGCGAAACCACTTCCCGGCCTCTCGGTGCCGAAGAGCACACGATCGGCGCCGACAACGCCGATGAGCAGCGAGAGCGCCTCCGGCGTATAGATCGTGGTGTCGTAGTAGAAGTGACGCAGCAGCTGGCGCATCTCATGCAGGGACTCATCGATGCCGCCCCAGCCCTTGTGCTTGCCGGTGTGGGCCGCCCACCTACCCAACTGGTACGGCACCGAGCCGCCACCGTGGGGCACCACGATCTTGAGGGTTGGGAAGTCCTGGAACACCGTGCCGCGGGTCATCGACAGGATCGCCAGCGACTCCTCGCTGATGAAGTGCTCGCTGAAGTTCTCGCGGCCGTAACAGCCCGCGCAGTGCAGGAGCGCCGGTACGTCGTACTCCACGAGCTTCTCGTAGAGCGGGTACCAGTACTCGGAGTCCATCGTCGGCGTGAGGCCGTTACCCTCGCCCGGGTCCGGGTTGAGGAGCACCCCGACGAAGCCGAGGTCGTCGATGCACCGCGACAGCTCCTCGAACACCACCGACACCGGCTCACCCGCCTGCTGTGGGAGCGCGGCAACCCCCTTGATGCGGTCGGGGCGCGCCTGGGCCTGGATGTGGACGGCGTCGTTGTTGTTCTGCACCCACCACTCGACGAGCTTGCCGGGCTTGTGCGAGTGCTTGAGCGTGTACGGGCGCGCCGAGGTGAGCTGTACGTCGGTCCCCACCTCGTCCATCAGGGCGATCTGCTTGTCGGCCCACTCGATGAGCTCGTCCGGCGTGCAGTGCATCGGGGTGCGGCCGCTGTAGGGGCCGGCTGCCTCCATCATCGTCCAGGCAGCCTGGAACGACGGCGGTGCCACCAGGTGCGCGTGCGAGTCGATGATCATCAGATCTCCTTCAGTGGGTGGTTGGTTCATTGGCCTGCGCGCTGCGCAGGCAGACGAGATCGAGCGCGGTCACGCCGTTGGGACCCACCCGCAACGGGTTGATCTCGATCTCCCGGAGCGCGGGGTCCTGGGCGGCGAGCCAGGTCAGTTCCGAGATCGCCGTGGCAAGGCCGTCGACGTCGGCGGGAGTGGCGCCTCGGAACCCGTCGAGGAGCGGCCAGCTGCGCAGCTTGCGGAGCAGCGCGACCACATCGGCGGCTTCGATCGGGGCCAGGGCGGAGGCGATATCACCGAACAGTTCGGTGGCAACGCCGCCCGCGCCGACGGTCACGACCGGGCGGTAGCCGTCATCGCCGGCCCGGACGGCCACGATAAGGTCGACGCCGACGTCGGCCATCTCCTGCACCAGAACGCCCTCGACGGTCGCGTCCGGGACCTGCGCGGCCACGGCCGCACGGACCTCGTCCACGGACTCGGCGAGGCCGGCGCGCGTCACCCCCAGGCGGACTCCGCCGACGTCGGTCTTGTGGAGGACGTCCGGCGACTGGATCTTCACGACGTACGGCGGCGTCATCTGCCGTGCGAGCTCGAGATCGGCCTTGCCCGTGACCAGCACAGAGGCCGGTACGGCAATGCCGGCTGCTTCCAGCAGGTGCCTGCCGCGGTGCTCGGTTACGACGGACAAGTCGGCCAGTTCCTGCCAGACCGCAGTCCGCGGACGTGCGTCGAGGGGCACGAGACCCCCGGTCCGCGCCGCCGGCACGTGGAGCCGGCGGTGCAGGGGACGGACCGCGTCGGGGACCGAGTGGTACACGCGGATGCCGGCGGCTTCCAGCACCTCCCGAGCCGCACTTACCCTCGCGGCCGGGGCCAGCCACGCGATCTGGCACGGCTTGGTCGTGCCTGCCATCTCGCGGACGATCCCCTCAGCGACGACCCGGGCTGTCTCCCCGCTCAGGTTGGTGACGACGATGAGCACCGCATCGATCTCATCGTCCGCGGCCACGGTCGCGGCCACCGCGCCGAAGCGCGCGAGGTCGCCGGTGAATAGCTGAGCGGTCACGTCGACCGGGTTCGCCACGGCGCCGTACGCCGGCACAACCGCTGCGAGCCGCTCGCGGGTCGCCTCGGAGAGCACAGGCACGTCGATGTCGTATTTCGCCAGGTGGTCCGATGCCAGACCGCCGGCACCACCCGACGTGGTGATGATCCCGACCCGGCGGCCGGCGACGACCGGGGCACTCAGCGCCTCGACGAGGTCAAGGGCCGCGTCGATGTCGTCGACGACAACGATGCCGGCCGCCGCGGCGGTGCGGACGAACGCCTCGTCGTCACGCACCATGGCACCGGTGTGGGACGCGGCGGCCCGCTGGCCCGCACTCGATCGCCCAGACCGGAGGCATACCACTCTCTTTCCAGAGAATCGCACGGCCTCGGCCAGCGCGGTCCAGGCGCGGCCGTCCGGGACGGCCTCGAGGTGCACGATCACCGTGCTGATCGACGGATTGTCCAGCAGCAGCCGCGCCGCATCGGTCGCGCTCAGTCCCGCCTCGTTACCGGTGCTGAACCAGGAGGCAATCCCGATGCCGCGCTCACGGGCGAAGCCGAGGACGGCACCACCGAGGGCACCACTCTGTCCGACGTACGCGATCGAAGCACCTTCGGCGAGGCCTTCGTCGAGCACCGTGCTGAAGCTGGCAACCACGTCCCCGGGCTGGTGGAAATAGCCCTGGCTGTTGGGTCCGAGGAGGAGCAGACCACCCTCGGACGCGATGTCCGCGATCCGCTGCTGGGCGGCGAGGCCGCCGGCACCCATCTCGGCGAATCCGGAGGAGAACACCACCGCGGCCCGGACACCCAGCGACGCGGCCTCGGCGATCACCGCCTCCGCGGCCGATGCAGGCACCAGCACGAGGGCCAAGTCGGGCACCGTCGGGGTATCGGACAGCGAGGGGTAGCAGGGAAGGTCGAAGACGGTCTCCCGGCGCGGGTTGACCGGGTAGATCTCGCCGCGGAAACCGAAGCGGCGCAGGTTGCCGAGCACCTTGGCGGGATAGCCGCCCGCGGCCTCCGAGGCGCCGACGATGGCGATGGACGCCGGGCGGAGGAATCGATCGAGGTCAGGGCCAGTGGTCGTCACTGTCATCACGCGCCGATGTACTTCCCGCTCCGGCGCGAAGTGAACGCGGCCATGGCCTCATAGTGGTCCGCCGTCGCCATCGCGATCCCCATGTGGGAGGAGATGAGGTCCAGGCTCGTGGCAAGGCTCGTATCGCGGCCCCGACGTACGGCGGACTTGATCAGCTGTATGTGGGCCGGCGGCATGGCGGCGAGCCTCCGGGCAAACGCCACTGTCTCGTCCAGGAGGGTCTCCTCGGGGAAGAGCTTGGTCGCGAGCCCGATACGCAGGGCCTCCTCGCCGTCGACCATGTCACCGGTCATCAGCAGCTCGAGGGCCTTGGCCTCGCCGACGATGCGGGGCAGGTAGTGGGCACCGCCGTCGCCGGGCACCAAGCCGACCTTGATGTAGCCCTCGCTGAAGCGCGCGCGAGGAGATACGAAACGCATGTCGCACATCAGGGCCATATCCATCCCCGCCCCGACAGCGACACCACCGACGGCGGCGATGAGCGGCTTGTCGAGCTCCTCGACGAGCCGGGCGATGGGGTGCACCCGACGGGTGAGCATGTACTTGTGCGCCAGCGGCGTGTCCGCGATCGTCTGCAGCTCGGCGAGCTCGACACCCGAGCAGAACGAGCCACCGGCACCGGCGAGCACCAGCGCCCGGACATTGTCGTCGTCGATCGCCGAGCGCAGCGCGGCCCGCCAGTCGTCGAGCATCGCGAAGGTGAACGCGTTCCTCATCTCCGGCCGGTTGAGCCGGATGAGGCCCACGTGGTCCGCAACCGTGTATTCCAGATCCATCGTCGAGCTCCTCATCGATCGGCCAATTGAGCCCAGGCGTCGCGGCCCTGATCGGCCAGGAGGGCCTCGGCCGCTTGGGCAAGCCAGCGTCGCTGGCCACCGGCTTCCTCGCGCCAGGACCACATGCGTGTCGTGCTGCGGTAGAGCGGGTGTTCCGTCGTGAAACCCATCGCCCCCAGCAACTGGTGGCTGTGCGCGGCCACCTCACCGACCGCGTCGTACGCCGTCGCGACCGCGAGCACGGCGCGCAACCGTGCTGCCCGCAGGTCGGCTTCGTCGCCATCCGGGCGGTCGATCGAGGCGATCGACTCGACAGCGAGATCGGCAGCGGCATCCAGCAGCCTCGTCGACGATGCAATGGTGGCTGCTCGCCCCTGGACGACCTGGAACCGAGCGAGCGGTCGCCCGAACTGTTCCCGGGTGCGCACGTGGTCGAGCACCAGGTCGGCCGCCCTGGCTGCCGCACCCGTGATCTGGACGAGGCGCGCCACAGCGACCCGTAGGTCGAAGTCGTCGCGGGTCACCGGCACCGCGACGAGTTCGGCGTCGAGGACCTCGACGTCCAGGCAGACGTCGTCGAGCGGGAGGCCAGCCAGGTCTGCTCCGGGCACCAGGGTGACGTTGTCGGTGGTCAATCGAACGAGAGCGGCGCCCGCCTCGTTCGGTACGGCGACCACCAGCAGGTCGGCGCAGCGTGCGCCCGCCACGGCTCGGACGGTTCCGCGGATACGGGTCGTTCCCCCCGAGCTGGCCACCTCCACGTCAGCGCCCACCCACAGCGCTACTGCAGGGCACTCCGGCACCGGCAGGCCGGCTCGAGCCAGCAGCCAGGAGCCTCCCCATGCGGACTCGGCCACCGGGGCCGGCGCGCAACGGTAGGCAACGGCGCGGAGGACGGCGGCTGCCTGCACGACGTCACCACCACTGCCGCCCAGCTCCTCGGGTAGCCCGACGGCGGTCATTCCGAGCTCGGCCAGGGCCTCCCAGGCTTCCTCCGGCGTTACCTCGTCGCCGGCGGCCGCCAAAACCTCGTCGACCGTGCGGCCCAGGACGAGCAGCTCCTCCTGTTCTTCCGGTGTCATCGCAGACCGACTCCTTTCGCGACAATGCCTCGCAAGATGTCACTGGCGCCACCCCGGATCGTGAACGTCGGGGCGTGCGTGATGGCGTAGGCCAGGTGGTCCGCAAGGCTCCGCTCCGCGGTGAAGGACGGCTGACAGCCGGCGAGCCGGGACACCACCGAGACGACCTGCTGCTCGAAGTCACCGCCGAGCGCCTTGACCATCGCGGCGTCGGTGTCGGGCACCTGGCCGCGGTCGAGCTGTTGCGCAATCCCGAAAGACATGTGCCGCAGCACCGCGAGCCGGGCCATCAACCCGGCGAACTCCTCACGTGACCGCTGGTCGGAGGCCTCGATCGTGCGCCCCCACGCAAGCAGCAGCGGCACGGTGCTCTCGATCCGCTCGGGACCGCTCCGCTCGTAGGCCAGCTCGGCAGTCACCTGGCTCCACCCGGCACCTTCGGCACCGAGCAGCGCCTCCGGCGCAAGCAGTACGTCATCGAATATCAGCTCGTTGAAGTGCGCCTTGCCATCGATCGTGCGGATCGGCCGCACGGTCACGCCCGGGGTATCGATGTCCACGAGGAACTGGCTCATGCCGGCATGCCGGCTGTCGCCGACGGGCTCGGTGCGCGCGAGGACCAGCACCGCGTGTGCGATCTGGGCGTGCGAGGTCCACAGCTTCGCCCCGGACAGCCGCCAGCCAGCGCCGTCACGAACGGCGCGGGTCTTGATCGCGGCGAGGTCGGAACCCGCCTCGGACTCGCTCATCCCGAGGGCGAAGAACAGCTCGCCACTGGCGATGCCCGGCAGATACTTCTGCTTCTGCGCCTCGGTGCCGTGCCGCAGCAGGCTCGGCGCGATCTGCCGGTCGCCGATCCAGTGCGCCGCGACCGGGGCGCCGGCGGCGAGCAGCTCGTCGGTGACGACCCAGCGACGCAGGGCGCTCTCCCCCCGGCCGCCGTACTCTTTCGGCACCGCCATGCCCACCCACCCGCGATCCGCGAGCTCGCGACTGAAGTCGGGGTCGATGCCCTGGACCCAATTGTCGACCGCGGGCCGGAAGCGGCCTGCGCTCAGCGCCTCGTCCAGGAACTGCCGCACCTCGGCACGCCATTCGTCACTGTTCACGACGTGACCTCCGGCAGGCCGTAGATCGCCATGGTGCTCTCACCGGCACGGAGCCGGTCCATGTACGCCGCCTCGTCCGCCTCACGGCGGTGCGACGCGGCGACCACCTCGGCGACACGCTCGGCCGGAATGACCACGACGCCATCCGCGTCGCCGACGACCAGGTCACCCGCGTGGACCGTCACCTCACCGATCGCGACCGGCTCGCCCAAACTGCCGGCACCCCGCGGGTCCTTGCCGGTGCCGCGAAGGGTCACCGCAGCGCTGAATACGGGGAAGTTCATCGCCGCGAGCTGGGTCGCGTCGCGGACGCCGCCGTTGATGACGAGACCGCGCAGTCCGCGTGCAACAGCGGCGACGGCCAGGACCTCTCCCCAATATCCGTAGTCGACACCGTCGCCGACGTTCACCACCAGGATCGATCCGGCCGGCGCCGCGTACACGGCGCGGTGGATCCAAAGGTTGTGCCCCGGCGTGCACGCGACCGGGTACGCCGGACCACGAAGCTCGAAGTCCGGGTGAACCGGGCGAATCACTGCCGGCAGCGCACCGACCCGCCCCGCTGCCTCATGCAACGTGGCGCTCGACAATCCAGCACTCCGGACTCCGACGTCGGTGCCCTCCTGGCCCGTCATCGCCTCTCCTCTCGGCTCATGTGATCTATAAGTTATAACCTACATGTCATTGTTTGTCATTGCATAGGGTGCAATTGGATGAGAAGGATCGACATATGACGCTCAGAAGCGCCGAGAAACTTACTGTGCTCGACGCCGGGGACGACCTCGCCACGACTGTGGCGGCCGCGTTGATGCGCCGACTCGGCGCCACCGTCATCCGGGTCGGTCAGCCGACCAGGATCAAGGAAAGCTACCCGTACGTCGACAGCTGGGAGCCGTGGGAGTCGACCGCGACCCGCGACGAGCTCCCGATGCTCCTCCGGACCTCCGACGTCGTCCTGCTCGGCGGGGTGGCCGATCCCGACGTGGCCCCGCCCTGGTCGGCCAACGACCTCCGCTCACTCCACCCGCACCTCGTGGTCGTGGAAATCACCGGCTGGCCAGGCGACCCAGGCTTCCCGGCGGTCGAGCTCCTCGTCCAGGCCCGTTCAGGGATCGCCTCGGAGCAGCACGCAGACCGCGCGTTCTTCTATGGCCAGCAGCCGGCGACGTACGGCGCCGCGTTGCTCGCGCTCTGTGGCACCTGGGCCGCGCTCCTACAACGACGCACCACCGGAAGAGGGCAACTGGTCGGCACGACCCTGTTCCAGGGGCTCGCACTGATCTTCCCCTCGCTGTGGATGGACGCCGAACGACCAGCACCGAAGTTCGATCTGTACCAGCCACGCGGCGTCCAACAACTCGTATTCCCGTGCGCAGACGGCGAATGGATTCAGCTGGTCTTGGGAGTACGCGGTGCGCTCGCCCGCCTGTACTCCGCCCTCGGGATCGACGAGGAGGTCGACCCCAACCACTCCGGAGCGCCCAACCCGAACGGTGGGCTGCGCAACTACTACGCGCCCTACGACGTCATCGCACCGGCCATCGCCCGCCACGACCGCGCTGAAGTGGCGCGGATCCTGGCGGCCGCTGGGGTCGGCGTCGAGTTCGTCAACAATCCCGGCGATGCCTGGGATGACGAGCAGGTGAGGGCCAGCGGGATCCTCGAGAGCGACGGACAGGGGGGCCGCCGGGTCGGCGTACCGCTGAGCGTCGTTGCGGCCTCGGACCCGATTGAGCCCTCCTGGCAGGCCTCGTCCGACGAGGGGCAACCGCTGAAGGGGCTGCGGGTCGTCGACTTCGGGACCTTCGTCGCCGGGCCGATGAGCACCCGTATCCTGCGCGATCTCGGTGCTGATGTCGTCTGGGTCGAACCGGTCGAGAACCCCCGCCCGGTGACGACGTACCGGAGCATTCTGGTCTCGAACCGTGGCAAGCGCGGCATCCGAGTCGACCTGAAGTCCGAGGCCGGCCTCTCCGTCGTACGCCGCCTTATCGGTCGTTCGCACGTAGCAGCCCACAACTTTCGCGTCGGCGTCGCCGACCGGCTGGGCATCTCACCGGCCGATCTACGGGTCGCCAATCCCGGCCTTGTCAGCCTGCAGACCAGCGGCTATGGCCAGCACGGCCCTCGCGCCGCCGCCACCGGGTTCGACTTCATCTTCCAGTCGCTCGCCGGGCTCGCCCGACGCGCCAGCGGCCCGATCGGCATGCCGGAACTGTGCCGCTCGAACATCGTCGACTTCGCCACCGCAGGCATGGGCGCGCTCGCCGTCCTCATCGCGCTCGAGGAGCAGGCCGAGACGGGGCGGGCGATGGAGGCCGAGGTTGATCTGCTCCGTACCTCGCTGTTCCTCCTAGCCGATGTCCTGGAGGACGCCGACGGTCAGCGCCACTCCGGCATCGTTGTCGATCACACCCAGACGGGCTTCCACCCGTGGGAGCGCTTCTGGCGGACGGCCGACGGCTGGATTGCCGTTGCTGCCCGCACCGAAGCCGCCGGAGCGGCCGTCCTCGAGGAGCTCGCAGTGTCGCCGCAAGCGAACCGGGCCGCCTGGGACGCGGAGGTGGTGGCCGCCGTCGCGGACGCCGTATCCCGCCGCGCCACCGACGACCTGGTCACACGGCTTGACGGGCGCGGAGTGTGGTCGGTGCGCGTTGCAGCAGACGGATGGCCGATCGTTCGCACCGACGCCGGGGCACGTGCGTGCGGCGTGGTGACTACCGCCGACGACCCGCGCTACGGCGTTGTCACCGGCTGGTTCGGCACGTTGGTGAACGTCGGCGCAGCTGTGACCCCGAGCCAGGCGTCCGCGCCGACCCCCGGCCAGTTCACCGAGGAGGTGCTGCGCGAAATCGGCTACGACGGCGAGGACATCGCAGCGCTGATGGAGGCACGGGCGGTCGCCCTCGACGACACGAACTGGTGAGCCGTCGCTTGTCGAGCCGCGAGACGAAAGAACCGCGCGGCTCGACAAGCGAGGTCTTGACCAGCGGTACGAGGCGCATCGCCTGGACCGCAACAACAAAAGCGTGCCGTCCTCGACATGTGTCGAGGACGGCACGCTTTGTGCTCGGGCCCGGAGTTCAGACGCCTCCCGCAGCAGGATCGGGAGGTAGCGGCCCGCTCACCCATCGAGTCGCGCGACGAGCGCGTCGCGCGACTCGACAAGCGAGGCCTTGAGCAACCGTGCAACCGTCGCCGAGTCAGCCGCAACGAATGCATTGACGACGTCACGGTAGTGCTCCAGCCGGAGTTCGGACGCCTCTTTCAGGAGGATCGCGATGTAGCGGCCCGACCGGTCCCACAGCGTGTCCAGCAGATCGGTCAGCGGCTGGTTGTCCGCGGCGGCGTACATCAAGCGGTGCACCGCCTTGTGTTGGGCCACCATCTCGGGAATGGTGGCGCCAGGACGGAACTCACGCAAGCCAACCACCTGGTCACGAATCTCCTGGCTCGCCCGCGCCGCGCCGATCTTTGCGGCGTACGGGTCCAGCTGCAGGCGAATGTCGTAGGTGTCTCGAATTTCCTTCTTGGTCAGCGGTGGAACCCGCATCTCGCGGTGGGCGATCTGGGTCAGCAAGCCCTCCGCCTCGAGCCGGCGGAGGGCCTCACGCAGAGGCGTGGTCGAGAGCCCGAGCTCGAGCGTGATGCGCTCCTGGTCGAGTGCCGATCCAGGCGGCAGGCTGCCATCCAGGATCTGGCCCCGTAGCCATGCGTATGCCGCATCTGTCTTAGTCGCCCATGTCGCCACCACGGATACATCTTATAGGAACGGACGGGATCGCCGGGTCATGACCGGGCGTCGCCGCGAGTAGCGCCGGCCGACGCCAATAGCTGATCCCAGGTCGCCATCTTCACCCGGGCAGCGCCGCGGGCAGCGCCCCCGGCGATCTCCGCACGGTCGATCCCGAGCCAGCCGTCCCACAGGACCGCACTTCCGAACTCGTCCTCGCCGAATGGGCGCGTCACAGCATGCGGCACTGTGTCCACGGCGGCCTCGAGATCCGCCACGACCGTTGCGACAGTGTTGATGGCATCGGCCTTGTTCGTCCCGATGACACCGGAGGGCCCCCGTTTGATCCAGCCCACGACGTACTCGCCGCTGAGGCCGGGGCTCGGCGGTTGAACCCGCCCGTCGAGGTGTGGAATGACGCCGCGCCCCGCATCGAAGTCGACGTCGACCATCGCGCGGCCGAAGCTTCCGATCGCCGTGACGACCAGATCGACCGGAATCACCTGGTCACCGCCGGCGGACCCGAAGGTGATGGCCTCGACGCCCCTGGTGCCGTTCACCCGCTCGGGCCGGAGCCCGAAGTGGAAGTGCACCGTCCGCGACTTCCGCCTACCCGACTCCCGCTCCGCCCACTGACGGAACAGGTCGATGATCGTGGCCTGCGCGCCCATCACTCCCTCGGAGTCGAGCGAGTATTCGCCAGCATGCACGACGACGTCGGCGTTCTCGAGCTCGCCCATCTCCGCGAGCTCCTTGTACGTGAACTTCACATCGGCAGGACCACGACGGCACACGATGTGGATATCAGTGAGGGCACTGCGCTCCAGCGCCTCGATGACGTCCCCGGGCACATCCGTGGGAAGCAGCTCATGAGCCGACTTTGCCAGCAGGCGGGCCACATCGAGGGCGACGTTGCCGGCACCGATCACGACAGCTGAACGTGCCGCCGACAGATCCGGCGGCGCCGCCGCGTCAGGGTGCCCGCTGTACCAGGCCACCAGGTCGGTGGCCGGCTGTACGCCGATGAGGTCCTCCCCGGGGACGCCGAGTCGCCGGTGCCCCGGAGCACCCACGGCATAGATCACGGCGTCGTACCGGGCACGCAACTCCTCCACCCGGATGTCCCGCCCGACCTCGACGTTGCCGAAGAAGCGCACGTTCGAATGCGCAAAGACCCGCTCGAGGGCCCTAGCCAGGGACTTCATCTTCATGTGGTCCGGCGCGACGCCGTAGCGCAGCAGCCCGTAGGGCGTGGGCAGCCGATCGATGACGTCGACCGACCACCCGAGCCGGGTCGCCATGTCCTCGGCCGCATAGACACCGCTGGGCCCCGCGCCGATGACGGCCACGTGACGGCCGACGTCAGCAGCCCCCTCCTCAGACGGTGTCATGGCCATCCGGGATCACGTCCCAGGTCTGCGGCCCCACGCGCTTGGCTCCGCCCGGTGTACCGAGCTCGGCGAAGAAGGCCCGGTTGGCCTCCACGTGGGCCTCCTGACCCGCGTGGATCGTCGCATCGTAGAAGATCGCGTTCATCGGGCATGCCGACTCGCATGCTCCGCAGTCGATGCACTCGTCGGGGTTGATATAGAGCTTGCGCCCACCCTCGTAGATGCAGTCGACCGGACAGAAACCGATGCAGCTGCGGTCCTTCACGTCCACGCAGCCATCGCCGATCACAAACGGCATTTCTTCATCCTTCTTTCGTTAGTTCCGTGGTGACGTCGTCGTCGTGCAACGCATCGTCCACTTGGACCCGCTTGCCGAGCAGCGCCATGTCGCGGCCGGCCTGGACCTCGAAGCGCTTGACGTAGCGGAGGAGCCGGTGCGCCTCGGGGCTGATCTTGAGTACCTCCGGCTCCCGACCGGCCCGCCGCTCGACCATCACCGATTCCCGCGCCTTGTCGACCATGATCCCGATCGACACCCGGCTGAGCGGGTCCCACGGATCGATTCCCGGGTCCGGGATGCTGGGCAGCGTCATGACGCCGAGCCAGCCTCGCTCGCGAGGACGCTCCACCAGTCCTCGGAGAGCGGGATAATGCCCTCGCCGCCGCGGAGTACGGGGTACGGCACCGGCTCACCCAGCCCGGCAGGCGCCTCGCCCACGGCGAGGGCACGCAGGGACTCCAGAAGCAAGCGACGCAGCCGGATGACGGCGACGTCGCTCATGCCGAGGTGCTCACGGGTCCGGTCGTAGATCGGACCCATGCTCTCCTGCACCACGAAGTCCTCGTTGTTGATACCCCGCAGGCCCGAGAAGCTCGTGCCGTTCTTCATGGCCTCGCGGTCCTGCAGCCAGACATTCTCGGCCGACGGCAGGACCCGGTCAGTCTCGCGGCCGTGCTGCTGGCTATCGGTGTCGACGCCGGCGAACTCCAGCATCTTCGGCCGGTCCTCCTCGGGGATGGCCACGCCGTCGGTCTTGTACTGGATGTAGAAGAACATGCAGTTGTGGTCGTCGATCGGAACGAACGCCTGGTGGTGCGCCCAGTGCCCGGCAGCGCCCGGGAAGTTGGAATGGAATGGCATCACGAACTCGGTCGCACGGATGTACTTCGAGCCCTGGTCACCGGGCACCGGTCGGATGGCGCCGTACCGGAATCCGTATGACGTCGTCTGTGCCTCTAGCCTCGGCGCCTGTGGGGTCAGGTTGGCGAGCAGTTCGCCGCCGGAGCCCGGGCCGTCGGAGGCGTGCGTGAGCCAGTCCGGACGTGTGATGTTGGTGTGCAGCCAGTTGAGGTGAGCGGAGTCGACGGCACCCTCGAGGCACTGGAGCCAGTTGCAGTACTCCACGCCCTTGATGATCATCACCTGGTCATCGGGCAGCTCGGTGAAGTCGAACGCGGGCTTCTCCGGCTCGTACTCCTTGGGGCCGAGGTAGGCCCACACCAGGCCGCCAGCCTCCCAGACAGGATAGGCGTTGGCGCGAATGCGATCGCGGAAGGTGCTGCCCTCGGGCTCGCTGGGCGTCTCGACGATCTCACCGTCGGCTGCGATGCGCCAGCCGTGGTACAGGCACTGAAGCGCACAGTTCTCATTGCGCGCGAGCGCGAGTGACGCACCCCGGTGCGGGCAGTACTCGTCGAGCACGCCGACCTCTCCACGCGTGTTACGAAACGCGACGAGGTTGCGCCCCAGGATGCGGACGCGCTGCGGCGCACCATCGACCTCGAGCTCCTGGCCCCGGGTGACCGGGAGCCAGTAACGCTCCATCAGGCACGCCATGACGGCATCGCCCTCGACCTGGGTGACGGCGAGGTTCTCTTCTTCGGTCAGCATCTACTCTGCCTCTCTGCCCAGCGGATCGTCCGCCTGCGATCATTGGTGTGGGTCCGGTTGCGCGGAACCGGAAAGTCAGGAGACCGCAAGGAGTCCCGCGACGGCCTGCACGCGCTTTCGGGCCTCGGACACGATCTCCCCCACGATGGCCGCCACCGGCAGCCGCTCGCCGATGAAGCCGCCGACCATGCCGGCCGCAGTCAGCCCGTTGGCGACATCGCCGTCACGCTGGGCCATGAAGGCGTGCTCGGCCTTCCAGTTCGTCAGCTCCTCCTCCGACATGGTTCCGTTCGAGAGGAGCTCGGTAAGCTCGCCGACCGCCTTGCCGTCGAGGTAACGGCATGGCCCGTACACACCCGGCATAACGATCGACTCCGCAATGTCGGCGGCGAGGATCCGCTCGATGTAGTTGTCGTGCCAGTCGTTCTCGAGCGAGGCCAGGAATCGGGTGCCCATGGCGATGCCCGCGGCACCCATGCCGAGGGCTCCGGCGAGCCCGATGCCGTCCTTGAAGCCACCCGAGGCCAGAACGGGCACGTCGACCCTCCGCAGGACCTCGGGGACCAGGACGGTCGTCGTGATCGGCGTCTTGAGGGTGTGACCACCCATCTCGAAGCCCGACGCGATGATCACATCGACACCGTTCTCGACCGCCTTCTCGGCGTGCCGCGGGTGGCCGATCTTCTGCTGCGAGATCAGACCCGCATCGTGAATGCGAGCGACCAGCTCCTTGCTCGGCAAGCCGGCCGAGCTGGTGAAGACCTTCACCTGCTCTCCGGCGACGGGATCGCTCTTCTTGATGTCGAGAATGACGTCGATCATCAGCTTCGCCGCGGGACGCTCCTCGCCGCCCGCCGTCGTACCGACCGGGCAGTTCACCGCGAGCGGGCCGTCGGTCAGGTTCAGCGCCTGTTCGAACTGGGTCCGCATCGCACGCTCGAGGTCGGCAAGATCGCCGGTCAGACCAGGTGTGCTCAGGCTGCCGAGGCCGCCCGCGTTGGTGACGGCCGCAGCCAAGCGGCCGGTGCCCAGAGCGCCGCCCCCCATCCCGTCCTGAAGGACGGGATGGGTCACGCCGACCAATCGGGTCCACGTAGTAGCGAAGGCCGGGGACTGCTCATCCATCGGGAGACTCCTTGCACTCTTTCCTGCGGGACGGCCCCTGATCAGCATCCGCAGGGCGCTTGTATTACATATCTTATAACGAGTACGGTAGCAGCGTGACCCAGCACACCACAAGCAAAAGTCGAACCCCACTCCACCGACGGACCTTCTTCTCCGGGGATGAGGAGGAGTACCGCCAGCTGGTCCGGGACTTCATGACCAGGGAGGTCGACCGGAACCTGGACAAGTACGCCTCCGGCGAGCTCAGCATCAAGGAGCTGCACCGTCGCGCCGCCGCCACGGGAGTCGTCGCCACCGGCGTACCTGAGGAGTACGGCGGCATGGGCCAGGGACCGCTGATGAACTTCATCCTCAGCCACGAGCTCAGCCGCACCCCCGGCTTCGGAACCCTCGGGCCGGTCATGACGACCGACAACGTCACCCAGCTGATCTTCGAGGTGGCCTCCGAGCGCATCAAACAGCATGTGGCACCGCTCATCCTCGACGGCGCGATCCAGTCACTCGGACTCACCGAGCCCGACGCCGGCACCAACTCCCAGGCCATCCGGACGACGGCGCGCCGCGACGGTGACGAATGGGTGATCAGCGGCAGAAAGACCTTCATCTCCTCGGGCAACCATGCAGACCTGGCCTACGTCGTCGCCAAGACCGACCCCACCGGCGGCAAGAGGTCGCTGAGCGCATTCCTCGTTCCCTCCGGTACGCCGGGTTTCACCCAGTCCCGCGTCGACATGATGGGAATGCCGGCCACCGGTCTGGGCGAATGGTCCTTCGACGACGTCCGGGTCCCCGACTGGCACCTGATCGGCGAGGAGGGCGAGGCCCTCAAGATGTTCTCGATGACGATGTCCAACGACCGGGTCCACTGCGCGGGCCGCGCCCTGGGCCAGGCCGAGCTTGCTCTGCAGATGACGATCGACTACACCAAGGAGCGGATCGTCGCCGGCGGTCAGCCCCTCTTCGACCTCCAGAACACCCGGATGCAGCTGGCCGAGATGTACATCCAACTCGAGGCGGTCAACGCCATGGTCGGGCAGATGGTCGACAAGGTCCGCACCAACACTTCGACGCCGTTCGAGGCCGCGGCCTGCAAGGCGTTCGCCCAGGACACCAGCGCTCGCATCCTCGATTGTTGCGTGCAGCTCTGGGGTGCGCACGGTCTGGCAGACGAACAGCCGATCTCCCGCATGTACACGAACAACCGCAGCATGCGCATCCTCGCGGGTACGTCGGAGCTGCTCAAGATCTCCGTGGCAAGCCGCCTGTAATGCCCCGGACCACCGGAATCGACACCTCATCGATGTTCCGGAAATCCTGGTGGCAAACAGCGGCGAGATCGCGATCCGAGCTTTTCCGGCCGCCTATGAGCTCGGCTCGAAGACCATTGCCGTCCAGCCGTACCAGGACCGCGGGTCCGAGCACCGCCTGAAGGCCGATGAGGCCTGAGCTCGATCATCGTCTGTACCTACCTCGACGTCGAGGCGATCGCGGTCGCCGCCGTACAAGCCGGCGCGGGCGCGATCTATCTGGGCTACGGGTTCCTGTTGCCGGAGAACCCGGCGTTGGCCGAGGCCTGTGCCCAGGAAGGCATCACCTTCGGGGCACTCGGTCGAGGTGCTGGAGCTGACCAGGGAACAAGGCCCGTGCGATCGCGGCCGCCCGCGCGGCGGCGTACCAACGCCTCAGAGCGTCGACCCATCCACCGAGCGGCGCGTTGGTCGCCACCGTGCAGGGCGTTGCCCTACCCGCTCGTCGTCAAGGCCGCCGCCGGGAAGCGGCTGTGGCATGTGCCGGGTCGGCCCGCGCCATATCGAGGTTCAGCCGACGGCACTGCCCCGAGAGCGTGATCCACCCTCTTCGAACAAGGTCATCGACCTCGAGCCCTGCGTGCAGCTCTTCGTCACCTTCGAGGCCATCTCCAACCCCGACGAACGCGGCTACCGCACCGTCCTGGCCACCCTGAAAGGCCAACTACGGACCGTCTCGGTACGCGACCGCTCGGTTGACGCACCTATTTCTCGACCCTCTTCTGCGCGGCCGCCGTCCTTCTATCAAGGCCGATCAGCCCCCTGAGCCCCCGAAGAGCTCTCGCCTCCCTCTCCCCGCTCACCGGTGCGCCGCTCGTCGCACAACAGATAGAAGGACCCGACGACAGCCGGCGCCGCGAAGAATCACCACGAGAGGACGTAGAACAAGTGCGGGCCATTGCCCATGTTTCGGGAAGGTGCCGCCGAGCTGGCGTACTGCCTGGGCACATTCCAAGCGTCCAACGCCGGACTGTGTGAACTCCTGGCGATGAGCTTTCCGCACATGCTCGAGACTGACAACCTCACCTCCTTGGCACGTGCCCAGGCCATCGCACCTGCGGACGTGGATTGCCAGTCCTTGCCAAGGAGCGGTCGTGACACCCGGAGCCGTTGAACGTATAACTTGCGCCCCTTCGCCGGTCTCATGCTGAAGTCGAGGCGAGCACACACGGCCGGGCCGCCGCCACCGCCGATGTCGTATGAGCAGGCGCAGCATGCACTCGAGCGGGCAGGTCGGACTGCCACACCAGCCGCTATACACATGCCGACACGGTTATAGAATATTTTTCATTGACTATGAAATGCACATTCCGTAAATTCGGGGCTTCATTGAGCCCTCATGCGAAACGGAGCGTGCTGCCGCGTCATGAATACTTCGAAGTGCCCTGCCCTGGACCTGACGGCGGCCACGACGTCACCGGACCTCGCCTCGGCCTACGCCGCCGCGCGCGATCTCCACGGTGACGTCGCGCCGGGTGTGCCGCTGGGTGGTTACGACTGGTGGGCGGTGATCGGCTACGAGGCCGTGCGCCGCGCCGCGCTCGACAACGCCCACCTCACGACCTCCCATGGAGCGACCATCCCACCGCTCAAGACGGAGGTCGCGATCCCGATCGAGCTGGATCCGCCGAATCACATGAAGTACCGCCGGTGCCTTGTGCCTGAGCTGCGGCCTGATCGGGTCACGTCCTGGCGCGACCACATCCGCACCGCCGTCGACAATGTGATCGACGGCTTCATCGAGTCCGGCCAGGGCGATCTGGTCCGGATCGCCCGTCACGTCCCCCCGGCCGTGATTGCCGCGATTATGGGCGTACCCGACGACGGGCCGATGATGGTGCACCTCACCGATCAGATCAATCGCGCGGCGATGGCGGGGGACCGGGAGCAGCAGGTCGCCGCCAACCGCGACCTCATGGCTTACCTCGAGCGAGTCGTCACCGACGCCGAGGGCACTGACCGGACCGACCTGCTCTCCCAGATCGCCAATGCGACGATCGACGGATCCACCATCAGCCACGAGGAGGCAGTCGCGATGTCGATGACCGTCGTCCTTGCCGGACAGGAGACGACCGTCAACGGCATCTCCGGGATCCTGTCCATCCTCGCAACCCAGCCCGACATCAAGAGGACTCTGCTCGACCAACCCGAGCTCCTTGCGACAGCGGTCGAAGAGGCCCTTCGGCTGGAGTCTCCCATCCAGATGATGGGCCGCACGGCCACCGAGGACCACACCGTCGAAGGGTGCCCCGTAGCGGCAGGAGACAAGGTGGGCATCGTATGGGGCGCAGCGAATCTTGATCCGGCGAAGTTCGAGGAACCCGGCACCTTCCGTCTCGATCGCGGACCCATCCCGCACGTGGCGTTCGGGCATGGCGCACACCGCTGCGTGGGTGAGCACCTCGCACGGCTCGAAATGACGATCGCCACCGAGCAGGTTCTCGCACGCATCCCTGACTTCACTGCGGCCGGGCCGATCGAACGCGGCACTAGCATCGCCATCAGCCGTGGAGTCGTATCGCTGCCCGTAACCTTCACTCCGGGCGCGCGGTCGACGACAGGCGCTGAGTGACGGAGGCCGACTATGACCACGCAGCCACGACCTCATAGCGTACGGTTCCCTGCCTCGGACGTGCAGCGACTCCGCCAGCGCCTGGCTGAGACCCGATGGGCGCCCGGCTTCGACTCCCCGGCGTGGTCGTACGGTCCCCCGCAGGAGTACGTCCGTACCCTCGTCGACTACTGGCGAACCGAGTTCGACTTCGATGCCGCCGAACGGCGCATCAACGCGGTTCCTAACTGGCTGTTGGAGATCGACGGCCTCGACATCCACTTCCTCCACGCACGTGCGGCCACCGAGTCCGCGACGCCGATCCTTGTTCTGCACGGCTGGCCAGGATCAGTGGTGGAATTCCTCGAGGCCGCCCCTCGGCTGGCAGATCCGAGCCGATACGGTGCTCCGGCCGACGAAGCGTTCCACGTCGTGGCTCCGTCACTGCAGGGATATGCGTACTCCCCATCGGCACCAGGGCCGGGCATGTCGCCGCGCGCGATGGCGATCCGTTTCGCTGTCCTGATGGAGGCACTCGGGTACGACCGCTACCTGGTCCAGGGTGGCGACTGGGGCAGCCTAGTGGCCTCGCACCTTGCAGCAATGTATCCCGAGCGCGTCATCGGCCTGCATCTGAGCATCGCGCAGCCCTTCCCGCCCAACGACGTACCGGACCCGATGACACTCGTCGAGCCTCATGAGCTTCCGTGGGTCGAGGCCAATGCTCGCCATCAGGCGGAGGGCCTCGGCTACTACGCGATCCAGGCCACGCGGCCCGAGGCGCTGGAGTACGCGCTCACCGACTCCCCCGCCGGCTGGTGCGCCTGGGTACTCGACAAGTTCCACGCCTGGACCGACGCCGAACGCGACGGCATCCGCGACCTCCGGAATGCGTTGTCGTGGGACACCTTCCTCACCAACCTGTCGCTGTACTGGTTCACCGGATCTATCGGCTCATCCATCCGGCTGTACCGGGAACAGTCCCTGGCCACCGCGCGTGGGGAGGGAGCCGCAGGAAAGATCGAAGTGCCCACCGGGGTCACCATCTATCCTGCTGAGATCGTGAAGTCTCCGCGCGCGTGGATGGAGCGCCGCGTCCATCTGGTGCGCTGGACTACTGCCGATTCAGGGGGGCATTTCGCCGCCATGGAGCAGCCTGCCGTCTTCGCCGACGACCTTCGCGCCTTCCACCGAGCGCTCCGGTCCGGTTGCTAACTGTCGCCTGGGAGCCTCGCAGCGGTACCCGGGTCCCGTGACACATTCTCGCTCGGGTGACGGCGACGTGGGACAGCCGAGCGTTGGCGTCGTCGATCGGGTTCGGCTGTCTGTCATCGTCTTCGCCCGGCTCGTAGAAACCGTCGGCAATACAAACCGTATTCCACTCACGGCCCTTGGCCCTCTGCCCGGTGGAGACAGTCAGCTGAGCGTGGCGTTCGTCGCTGAGTTTGCCGACGGCCTCGAGAGGCGTTTTCCGGTTTCCCATGTTTTGCGTGTCCTGCCCGGGGCACGAACCCACGGCAACGGACCGACCAGGACCGTCACGCCACCGCTATTTGCCGATGACCAGCAGTTTTCGGTGTTGCAGGAGGTTGGCGTACTGGTCGATACCCCCTCCGGACACTTACCATAACCCCAACTGTGCGGGTCGAGAGATGTCTCGACCCGCACGAGTCGTTTTGCGGGATGGTAGGTCATCTGCAGGTTGAGGTGCCGGTAGACCTCGGCTTTGTCCACCGGATCCGCCCCGGACACCACGTGCCGCGCCACCCACACCAACGCGAAACTGTAATCGTCCCAATGCCCGTGTACGTGATCTGAGCAGCGGATGAGGGATGGACATGTCAGTCTCCTGGCCACCTGTCCACTGATTCTCCCGCACCCAGACTACTGAAAAGGCTTCAGCATCGACCCGTCGCTACACAGTTGATAGAGGCGCTGATCATCCTCGTCCGAAATGCGGTGCAGCTGAAGATGGCTCGCGCTGACGCGACTACGCCATCGTTGGCTTGGCGATGGTGTGCTGTCGGCTCCGGAACCTTCCGGCTCGGAACAAGACGATCTTTCGGGCTTGCCGTCCCCACCCGTGGTTGTGGAGGGCAAACTGGCTGCGCACCTCATTTGGTGGCCAGTGAGGTTGGACTGGGCCGGTCCACGTCCGATCAGGCGTGTGGTGGCTCGCCGGTGACGATGTGGTCGGCGTGGTTGAGGCCCTCGCGGACCAGGCGGGCGAGGTGGCCGTCGCGGATGCGATAGATCACGTGGCGGCCCTCGCGGCGGGTCTCGACCATACCGGTGAAGCGAAGTTTGGCCAGGTGCTGGCTGACGGCGGTGCGGGAGGCGCCGCAGGCTTCAGTGAGGGCGGTGACGTCGGCTTCACCATCGGCCAGCAGCCACAGGATGTGCAGACGGGTGGAGTCGGACAGCATG
Organism: Nocardia sp. NPDC004278; assembly: GCF_053602975.1. Classification (NCBI taxonomy): domain Bacteria; kingdom Bacillati; phylum Actinomycetota; class Actinomycetes; order Mycobacteriales; family Nocardiaceae; genus Nocardia; species Nocardia sp. NPDC004278. Next base: position 72,795 of record NZ_JBSGEQ010000026.1, on the reverse strand, counting down.
CGAAAGGTCGCCGTGGCGGCCTCGAGGTGGGCCTGGTCGGCAGCGACCGGGTGTTCGAGGCTCGGGGCGGGTTCGGTCGCTGTCGACCTGTCCGTCCTGCTCATAGCTCACCGACTTCCTGCCATCACCTTCTCGGCTCCCGAGGGGGTATCGATCGGCCACATCCGTGCGGCCGTCGCTGCGGCCAGTGTAGCGACGATGGCCAGGGTGATCGCCGCGGCGAGCTGTCCGACACCCGCGCCCACCCAGCCCGCGATCGGGTAGGTGAGCAGGAAGCATGCGTGCGAGAGGGAGAACTGGGCGGTGAATACCGCTGTGCGCGTGTCGGTATCGGACTGTGCGCGCAGCAGACGCGCCGCCGGGGTGTTGATCAGCGAGGTCCCTGCACCGAGGGTGATCCAGGCGACCGTCAGCAGCGCCCAGCCCGGTCCCGGCGACGGCGTGAGTCCGGCGATGAGCGCGGCGGCCAGCAGCCCGACCGGCAGCAGCGCGCAGCCGGTGAGCATCAATCGGCGGTCGGGCACGGAGGCGAGCAGACGCGGAACCGACAGGGCCACAACCATCGAACCGCCGCCGTAGCAGCCCAGGGCCAGGGCGACGGCAGCAACTGGGCCGTCGAGCAGATCCCGGACGTAGACAACGGTATTCACCACAACCAGCGCCGTGGCCGCGGCGACGGCGAGGTTCATGGCCAGCAGACCGCGCAACACCGGGCGCGAGAGCATGATCCGAGCCCCACGTGTAATGCGTTGCACCAGCGGGATGGAGCGGTCGGCAGCCACCAGGCGCGGAAGCCGCGTACCGACCACCATGATCGCCGACACGATGAATCCCGCCGCAGTACCAACGAACAGCAAGTTGTAGCTGATGAGCGTCAGCAGCGCGGCGGCCAACACCGGACTCAGCAGGGATTCGAGATCGTAGGCCAACCTCGACAGTGACAGGCCACGCGTGTAGTCCTCCTCGTCGACCAGTACAGACGGGATGACCGCCTGGAAAGCCGGGGTGAACGTCGCCGACGCCGATTGCAGGATGAGGATCAGCACGTAGATCTGCCAGACATGCGTGACGAATGGCAGCGTGAACGCGATCGCCATGCGAATGATATCCGCCGACACCAGCAGCGCGCGACGGGGCACCCGGTCGGTGAGAGCCGAGATCACCGGCGCCACAGCGACATACGCGACCATCTTGATCGCCAGCGCGGTACCCAGGACCGCGCCCGCATCGCTGCCCGCGATGTCATAGGCGAGCAGGCCCAAGGCCACCGTCAATAGCCCAGTGCCGACCAGCGCCACCACCTGGGCCGTGAACAGACGACGGAACTGAGGGTGCCTCAACACCTCGATCACGCGAACCTCCAGCCAACTCGCCTTCGACAAACCACCACACCATACGAACAATATGTGCGCAGTTGCGAACCTATACACATTTGGCCTGCGCCGTCGGCCATGCCGCAGCGCTGCTCCGAAGGACGGCGGGCATATGCTGCCGCCGACCTTTGGCGTCACTACAGGCGAAATGACAATTACGGCGGTCGGACACCCAGGTTCGGCCGGCGCAGTTCAATGACGATGGCTCGCCGGGGATTCAGACAACGAGCTTTCACCGGCACGCCGTCGAGCCCACCGAATGCCGAATCCGGCGAACAACACATGGGCGGCGATTCCCACGACAGCTATAGCCAGTCCCGCGCCCGCGACCTCGAGCCAGATCATCGCGCCCAACAGCAGATGCAGACCGACACCGATCCCGATCAGCAGCAGTGCCGCCCATCGCACTACGCCGGAACGACCCCGCAACGGATTACTGTCCCTCACGCGCCCGCCTCGGGCTTGGTCGCCGTGACGTAGCGGATCCACGGATGCAGGTCGCCGGAGCCGATCCGCTCGAATCCGGCGTCGGCAACCATCGGCTCGAGCAGGTGCAGCGGGTTGTTGGCCATGGCCGGACCGGTCAATGCCTCGATGAGATGGTTGCCGAGATGATTTGCCGGCGGCCGGAACTCGCCGATCAGCAGCCGCCCACCAGGGCGCAGCACCCGCCACATCTCACTCAATGCGCGAGCGCGCAATTCTTCCGGAAGATGATGCAGCATGAGGCAATTCGCCACGACATCAAAGGATTCATCAGTGGCGGACAGTGATTCGGCAACCCCGACGATGTAGGTGCAGTTGGTTTCCTTCGTGGTCGCGCGGGCCCGCTCCAGCACCTTCGCCGAGGGATCCACGCCCACCACCGTCCCGGCGCCGACGACGGCGGCCAGTTGGCGCGTCAAATATCCAGTGCCGCAGCCGATATCGAGGACATGGTGGCCGTCGCGCGCACCGCTCAGTTCAGCCAGTTGCCGGTACACCCGGCCACGCCGTCCACCGAAGAACACCGCACCGAAGACGTCGTAACCGGCGCCGTGATCGATGGTGAGTCCGTCGGTACCGGGATCAGGGTTGTTGTGCAAGAGATGTCCGAGGCTCATGGCCCCTCCTTAACTTAGTGACGACTAAGATATTCATAACTTAGTCGCGGCTAAGTTAATGTGCAAGGGTCGATACCATGACGACATGGCCCGCACCCACTCCTCACCCCCCGGCCGGCCCCGCACCCGCCTCAGCGCCGCCGACCGGCGCGCATCGATCATCGACGCGGCCACCCAGGTCTTCGCCGAGTCGGGCTACCAGCGCGCCACCATGAGCCAGATCGCCACCCGCCTCGGCGTCACCGAACCCGTGGTGTTCCAGAACTTCGGCTCGAAAACCGGCCTCTACGCCGCCGTCGTGGCACACGCCACCGGCCAGATGGCCACGATGATGCGCGACCTCGCCGAACACGGCGACTCGATCGGCGGGCTGCTGAGGCAACTGCTGAGCCCCGACCACATCGACGAACTACACTCCCCCGGCTCGCTCGGCGCCATCTTCGCCGACGCCATGACCCTCACCGCCGAACCCGCGATCGAAGCGGCCGTCCGCGCGCATGTCGGCGAACTGGCCGGTGTGCTGGCCGAGGTCATCGCACGTGGACAACGCGATGGTGAGCTGCGTGCCGACCTCGACCCCGAGTCCGCCGCCTGGCTGGTGCTGTCGTTCCTGTCCGCGCACCCGTTTCGGACCGCTGTCATGCCCAACCGACGGCACCTCGAAGAACACATTGCCGCGATGACTCTGGGCATGCTGCTGGATCAAGGTGGATCACCTACGTAAAGAAGCGGACCGCCCGATTCAGGTAGCCGACTACTCGTCATGGCTGATAAGCATCGAGTGGCGACGTCACGCCGTACTTCACCTGGCCCAACGTCGATCCGTTCCGCGAACAACCGACCCTGACCGATGCGGCTCCCGTTCCCGGACAACCCATCACCGATCCATGCCTCGACAGCGCCCGGCAGTCGGTCAAGGCGCGCGAACCGCCACGAAGGGATCTTCGAGGCGGCCGAGCCACTGCGCCTGCTGCCGTTCGAACTGCGCTACCTGGGCCGAATCACCAAGCGCGGCGGCCACACCATCCGCACCGGCCCCGACCGGTGGGTCATCGACCTGAGCGCGCACGACGGCAAACTCCTTCCGCCCCACCGCTACATCGATATCCCGCTGCCCGAGGACCGGTTGTTCGTTCCCGCCGAGTACCTAGCCCTGTTCACCGAAAAAGGCTGGGGCAAAGCCTGACTCGTTGGGCAGTCGGGTTCCATGCACACCCAGCGTGAGGGTGATGACGAGTCCACCCTCTGAATGGTTGGCAGCGCTCCCACTTGCGCGATTGTGGACCGGAGCGTCCTCACGATGGCCAGATCAAGCCCGCTGTCCAGCAGGACGTATTCCTTTGCGGTCAGGATGAATTTCGTCATCACCACGCCAGCAGCGACGCTCGGCGGTAGTCGGCTGCGGATCGCGAGGGTGCGCAGTGGGAGGTCGAATTCGCCGGCACGGGTTTCGGGGCGAATATGCAGGTAGTCAGTGAGGCGGGTGAGTGTTTCGGCGCGTTGTTGCGGGGAGGCCATGAGGGTGTGTGAGTGGGTTACGAGGGTGGCGGTGAGGGATTCGGCGGTGCGGCGGTGGGTGTGCGGGAATTCTGTGCGTTCGAATGGGCGGAACAAGGGGTGGGCGGGGATGGTGTGCTGGGTGCGGCGTTGGTAGGCAAGGGCGCACCCGGACAGGCGGTCGAGTTCGGCGACCCAGGCGATGGTGATGTCATGGGTGTTCCAGAATGCGGCGAACACGCCGCCAGGGCGCAGTACCCGAGCGATCTCCGGGAAAGCGCGCTGCTGGTCGAACCAGTGGAAGGCCTGGCCGACAAGCACGGCGTAGAACGAGTTGTCTGGTAGCGGGATGGCTTCGGCGCTTCCGGCCAGGGCGGGCACCTCGGGGTGCCGCCGCCCGAATTCGGCCCGCATTGCCTCGTCCGGTTCGACCGCGATCACCTGCGCGCCGGCGGTGAGCAGATTGCCGGTGAGCTTTCCGGTACCGGCGCCGAGATCGAGCACCTCGGGTTCGGGCACGCCGTTCACCGATTGCAGCGCCCACCGGATGGCGGCCGCCGGGTAGTCAGGCCGATGCTCGTTGTAGGCGGCTGCTTCGGCGCCGAACGAATTCGCCTGGCATGCCCAGAGTTCGGCGTCGCGATCCCGTTCACGCACAGTGCTCGTTTGGACCGATGTTGGTGTCATCGCGCGCTCCAGCGATAGGACCCGAAGAGGCATTGACGGGTGCGCAAGGCGCTGGCGCGCCACAACCACACCGATACGCCTACCGCGACGCCGAGGCCGAGCCCGTCGACCCAGGCGTCGCGGCCGAGTCGCCACACCGCCAGCGGGATGGTGAGCACAGCGGTGATCGCGGCGGTGAGCAGGATGTGGGGGTGGCTGAATACCGGCCCGGTGGCCGCTGTGGTCATGGGTTTCCTCGTTTTCGAGCGGACCGGTCAGTGGTGGTGGCGGTGGATCACGGCGGGGTAGCCGACGCGCGTGACGTTGTAGACGGGGACGGCGAGCTCGCGGCCCAGTACCCACGCGATGGCCGGGCCGCCGACGCGGCGGCGAATCCATTCGCCGTTGTCGGCGACGGCGAGCACGGTGGTGTCGGTCGCGATGGTCGCGGGTTCGAGGAACAGTTCGACATCGCCGTGGTGCAAACGGACGAACAGCCGTAGCTGCCGCAGGTCGTCCGGGGTGACCGTGCGGGCAGGGCGGGTGCGAGATCCGGTGCGGTCGACGGTGATTCGCCGTTGATCGGCCGCGCTGGGCTCGGCGGCGGGGTGGCCGAACATACCGGTCAACCGTCGCCACAGATCGCCCAGCAGTCGCCGGGGTGGCGTGTCAGGGAGCAACGATGAGGGTGCCTTTCAGGTTGGGGTGTTTGCTGCAATGGAAGGGTAGGAGCCGGGTTGCTGTGGCGCGGTGAAGATGGCGGATTCGTCTTGTCGGAGCAACCGCGTGTGGAACGTTGTGTTATCGGCGGTCACGTCGTGCATCGACGAATGCTGGTTGAGCACATGCACGGTGGCGCCAGGCGACACGGAGGCGGGAACGTTGTAGTCCGGGTCGGCCGAGATCCGAATCTCGGCCGAGCCTATCGCGGTGGTCGCAGATGGGCTGGTCGTGCCGGTCGATCTGCAGCCGGCCAGCACGACCATGCCGAGCATCGCGGCCAGGGATGCGCGCGCGAGCTGGTGGCGTGGTCGTCCGGTGGGCAGCATCGGTATCAGCTCACTTCGCGGGGGCGAGGTTGGTGGCGTCCAGTGCCGGGCGCAGTGCCTTGGCGAGGGTGACGGCGTCGTCGACGGCCCAGTAGTGCAGGTAGAACAGGCGTGGGTCGTCGGTGAGGGAGTGGTTGTGTACCTCGACCACGGCAATGTTGCCGGTGCGCAGCGCCTCGATCACTTTGTTCACCTCGGGCCCGGTCAGGACGAAGTCACCGTTGATGGCGGCCTTGCCGCCGCCGGTGGGCTGGAAATTGATCACGGTGGTGACGTTGAAGGTGGGCGGCACGACATGCCCGCTATCGGTGATGGTCTCGGCGCGCGCGAGGTTGTACTTATAGATACCGCCGTCGGCGGTGCCCTTGCGGCCGAGGGCAGCGTCCACGCCGGCGGTGTCGATGTCGACCGGCGGCTGCTGGGCCGGTGGCGCGGCGGCCGGGGCGATAGTAGTGGCGTCCAGCGCGGCTTTTAGACCCTTGGCGAGTTGCGTGGGATCGCCCATGGCATGGATGTGGGTCCACCAGATCGGCGGGGATTGTTCGAGCAGGTGCTTGTGCAGCGCGGTCTGCTCGATTCCGTTGGCGTGCAAGGCATCGGTGACCTTCGGGACTTCGTCCTCGGTGACGACGAGGTCACCCATGAGCATGGTACGAATCACGCTCCAACGTCGTCGACGTCCACATCCGCGGCCTGCGCGACAAGATCGACCGGCCCTTCGGTGTCAACTCCGTCGAGACCGTGCGCGGCGTCGGCTACCGATTCCGCCCCGACGGCGGCCGAACCGAAAACCCGACACCATGATTCGCCGCTGGCCGATCCGGATCCGGCTCACCGTCGCATTCACGATCATCATGGCGGTCGTGCTCACGATTGTCGGGTACACGACGGTCACTCACATGCGCTCGTTCCTGGACAAATCCGTCACCGAATCCCTCGAATACCAACTCGACGAACTACGCCCCCTGGCGGCCGCGGCCGAACCGACCCTGCCCGGCCCGAGTCAGGACACCGCGATCCAGATCCTGTCCGACAGTGGACAAGTCGTGGCGGCCACACAGGAGCTGCCCGGGCCGTCGGTGCTGTCGCCGTCCGAGCTGGAAGCCGCCCGTCGTGGCACCCTGATCGTCGATCACCCCAGCGCACCGGGGCTCGCAGGCCCGGTCCGGGTGGCCGCCACCAGCGCACCCGCCAACCGTGTCGTGGTCGTGGCCGAGAGCCTCGCCGACCGTGACGCCGCGGTCACCGATCTGTCCCGAGAGCTCGCGGTCGGGTTCCCGCTAGTGCTGCTCGCCGCGGCGGTCGGCGCCTATCTGCTGGCGATGACCGCGCTGCGGCCGGTCGAACGCATGCGCGCCCGCGCCGCCGGGATCACCGACACCGATGTGGCCGCCCGGCTGCCGGTTCCGCCCGCGAACGACGAAATATCGCGACTGGGAACCACTTTCAATGATCTACTGGCCCGATTGCACGCGGCCGTAGATCGGGAGCGGCAGTTCGTCGCTGATGCCGGGCACGAACTGCGCACCCCGCTGGGGTTGTTGACCACCGAACTCGAACTCGCCCTGCGCCGCCCGCGCAGCAACGACGAACTCACCGCCGCCCTGCGCTCGGCACTCGATGAGGTCGAACGCCTGTCCCGGCTGGCACGCGCCATGCTGGCCGCGACCGCCGGAACGCCTCGCGATCCCGAAACCCCGCTTCCGACAATCGAATTGCGGCCACTGCTCGATGCGGTGATCGCCCGGCACGGCGTCGCGGCTGGCGGCATCACCGTCGACGGCCCACCCGATATCATCGTCCACGCCGACACCGACGATCTGGACCGTATCGTCACCAACCTGCTCGACAACGCCCTCGAACACGGCGCACCGCCGGTCCGCATCGGTGTCGATCGCCTCGCTGCGAGCACGATCGAAATAAAGGTGCGTGATCACGGTCCCGGTATCGACCCCGGCTTCCTGCCGCAGGCGTTCGAGCGGTTCACCCGTGGCGACACCGCCCGCACCCGCGGCGGCAGCGGCTTGGGCCTGGCCATCGTGGCGGCCCTCGCCCTGCGCAACCACGCCACCGTCACCGCCGCCAACCACTCCGACGGCGGCCTCGAAGTCACCCTCACCTTGCCCACACAACCCAGCGGTGCAGGAACAACGACCTAGCCAGCTGACGGCTCACGGCTCACCGGTCCGTCAGCTGCGCGAGGCGGTCAGGCCGGGCCGTGGGGATAGGCGGCATCGACCCCGGGCTTGGGGCGCTCACCGAAATGTCCGGCGGCGCGAGGTATTCCGCGCAGCCTGATTCGGTCACGTGGTGGGTTCGAATTCCCAGAGCACCGGCTCACCGGCGGAGTCCTTGGGGATGGGGAAGTAGCTGTGGTGGGTGGACGGGTCCAGGGCCAGGGTGTGGGCGCCGTCGGCCAGATGCTTGGACCCGACCCCCACGGGGTGCCCGTCACGGTTGTCGAACACGCTGACCCAGCCGCTTTCGGCCGCCACGTACAGCCGGTGCGCGGCCGCGTCGTAGACCATCACGTCAGGCCGCTCGCCGACACTGTTGTGATCGGTGACCCGGTGGCCGGCAAGGTCGACGGTGACCATGGTGGCGTTGTCCTCACAGCCGACGAACATCAGCTGGTCGGTGGCATCGAGTGCCTGACCGTGCGGGCCGGCGCACCCCGGGGTCGGGATCCGCTCGCCCACCGCGAGGCTCGTCGGGTCGACGACCGCGACATCGCCGCGCCCCTGCACCGCCACTACCATCTGGTCGATGGCCGGGTCGTAGACGACGTTGCCGACCTCACCGCCCAGCGGCACGGAGGCGCGCACGGTCCCGGTGTCGGCGTCGGCAACGGTTTCGGTGCCCGCGCGCTCGTTGGTCGTCCACACCGCGTTGCGGACCGGGTCATAGGCCAGGCCGTCCGGGTAGTCGTCGGTGGGAGCGGTGAACACGACCGCGCCGGTGTCCTCATCGAGGGCGACCAGCTCGTTGCGGCCGGTCGCGGTGGCATACACGCGATGCTTGTCGGGGACCACGATCACGCCGTGCACATTCGGCAGATCCGCAACCGTGCGGACCACGTTGTGCGCGTGTATGTCGACCTCGACGACCTCACCGGCACCCATGTGCGCGATGAACAACAACCCGCGACCGACATCGAGGCTGGTGTAGTCGAACCGCACCGGTCCCCCGGTCAACGCGACCTGCCCGACCTGCCGCAATGGCAACTCGCCCGAACCGGGAGGTGACGTATGCGACGACGAACACCCCGCGACCACTAGCACCGCAACCCACGCCAGGACCGGCACGATCCGCTGAATCCGCACCACCCTCACCTCCCACAGCGTGTAACCGTGGTTTCCGCGTAAGGCTAGGATAGCTGGGGACTTGCCGTTATCAACACAGCGAACGGGAGGGTGTTCGATGCTCGACCCACGCCCCAACGTGCCCGGGGAATGGGTGCTGATGTCGTATCGAATTCCGCGGGAGCCGTCCACGCCGCGGATCGCGGTGTGGCGCAAGCTCAAACGCCTTGGAGTCGGGCAGATCTCCGATGGGCTGGTCGCGCTACCGGCCGACGCACGCACCCGTGAACACCTGGAATGGATCGCCGAAGAAGTCGTCGAAGCCGGCGGAACGGCGTCGATCTGGATTGCGCGCCCCGCCGCTCTCGCTACCGAACGCGATCTCGCCACTGGCCTGGCCCGCGCACGAGCCACCGAATACGCCGCGATCACCGCCGAAGCCACCGCGGCGGCGTCATCTGCGCTGGCCACCCGCCAGTCGCTGGCGCGCCGCCTGCGCGCGGAGTTGCGGCGCATCCAGCGCCGCGACTACTTCCCGCCCGCCGAACGCGACCAGGCCGTCGCCGCGGTACAAGCGCTCGCCGACGAGGTTTCACCCACGCCGCAGGTGTCGTCATGAAGTGGGCCACCCGAGCCGGTATCCACATCGACCGTGCCGCATGCGCGTGGCTGATCCGCCGCCACGTCGACCCCGACGCCGAATTCGTATTCGTCACCGACCCCGCCGATCTCCCAGCGGATGCGACCGGGTTCGACATGCGCGGGGTGGAGCTGTCCCACCACGGCGGGGACTGCAGCTTCGAAACCATCCTGCGCCGCTACGACCTGCACGACCCGGTGCTGTGGAAACTAGCCGCAATCGTGCACGAGGCCGACCTCGACGACGAACGCTACGACGCCCCCGAAGCCCCCGGCCTGGACACCGTGCTGCGCGGGCTGTCGATGATCTGCACCGACGCCAAGATCCTCGAACTGACCGGGCCGATGTTCGACGGCCTCTACGAATTCCACCGCCGCGCAACCCTGCTCGGCCGCGAACCCGCCTGACTCCCACCGGTTTCCGGACCGGCAGCGTGCTCAATCGTGGTCGGGCAGCCCGTAGAGGTGGTGCTCGGCTGCGTTGAGCGACTCCATCAGCAGTCGGCGCACATGACCGCCGCGAACGGGTTTACAGGACGCGGCGGCCGTCGCGACGCTGGAAAACCAACCCGGCGAGCTTCAACTTCGCCGGATTCTGCGTGCCACCACCGCCACTGGCCCGCCACGGCCACCTGAACTCCTCCGCGGACTCCCTCGCCGGTCGCGGCGACGACCACGTCGGTCACCTTCATCGCCGCTTCATCCATTCGGACTAGCGTCGCTGCCGCAGATACCAGATACGACGGAGTAACCATGCGTACCAAGTCGAATCAGTTCTTCGCATCCACGCTTGCCGCGGTGTTCGGCAGCCTCATGGTGGTGTCCGGTCCGGTCGCCATGGCTCAACCTCCTACCTCGGATCCGACGCCGGAGTGCCGGGCCGGGGACTTCAGGTCCAAGGCCCCTACGACTGTGTCTGCGGGCAGAGCGGCCAGTGGTCTGCCATGAGAAGGGGCACGGAGGCGCCTGATGCGTGTTTCGAAAGTGCCGTGTCAGTTTCATCGGCTCTCGAGTGGCTCGGGCCAATGGACATAGCGCGATGGAGATAGCCGCCGACTGAAGGGGCAATCATGACCTCGTCCACGAGCCCGGCCCAGCGGGGAGTGCGGTTCTGGACACGCAGCGCTGCGGTGATCGAACCGAGCCGGTTCGAGGCCGCGGTCCAGATGCAGTCGCGACCGTGCTGAGAACCTTCCGCAGTTTCGACCTGCCCGCACGGCTGTTGATGATCAACCAGTTCGGCATCAATCTCGGCTTCTGCATGCTGATGCCCTATCTGGCCGGATATCTCGCGGGCCCACTGGGTTTAGCAGCCTGGGCGATCGGCTTGGTGCTCGGCGTGCGGAACTTCTCCCAGCAGGGCATGTTCCTGGTCGGCGGCACGCTGGCCGACCGGCTCGGCTACAACCGCTGATCGTCGTTGGATGTCTACTACCCACCGGCGGATTCGCCCTGCTAGTGTTCGTCACCTCGCTGCCGGGACTGCTGATCGCCTCGGCAGCAACGGGTTTCGCTGGCGCACTGTTCAACCCCGCGGTGCGCGCCTACCTCGCCGCTGATGCCGGTGAGCGCCGGGTGGAGGCGTTCGCGCTGTTCAACATCTTCTACCAGGCCGGCATCCTCGCCGGGCCACTGGTGGGACTTGCCTTGATGGCGGCCGACTTCCGGGTCACCGCGGGCGCGGCCGCGGTGGTGTTCGCCATCTTGACGGTGACGCAGCTACTCGCCTTGCCGACCCGCCGCGCGCAAACACCTACGGAACAGACCTCGGTGTTGCAGGACTCGCGCACCATACTGGGCAACCGGCGGTTCGTGGTGTTCGCGATGGCGATGATCGGCTCGTACGTGTTGTCGTTCCAGGTGTTTCTCGCGCTGCCGCTGCAAGCGCAATACATCGACCCCCCGCGATCACAGACACTGACCGCGGCGATATTCGTCATCTCCGGCCTCGTCGCAGTCGCGAGCCAACTGCGCATCACCGCGTGGCTGCGGGCACGGTGGGGGTCCGGACGCAGCCTGGCCATCGGCATGGGCCTGCTCGCGGCAGCATTCCTGCCGCTCGCCCTGATTCCGGGGCCGCAGCGGTTCGGCACGGTCGCCGCCGCTGCGGCGCTGCTGGTTTCAGCGGCACTACTGGCGATCGGCACCGCCGCTGTCTTCCCCTTCGAGATGGACACCATCGTCTCGCTGGCCAGCAACACACGGGTGGCACGGGTTCTACAACACCGTCGTCGGCGTCGGTATCCTCATTGGCAACCTGGCCACCGGCACCGTCGTCGGCGCAGCCCGCAGCACCGGAACCGACTGGGCCATATGGGCGGGACTCACCGCCATCGGCACGGTCACAGCCCTCGCCCTACACGGACTCGACCGACACGCACCCACACCACACGCCGCCCCGGAGCACCACCCAGCCCGGTCTGGTGCCAACACACGCCGTCGTCATCGCGTGTTGCCGGCAACCGTAGGCGACAGGTCGCCCGGCCGGCCGCAGCCGCCGGAGCACTCTCCGGCGCAGTCGTCGTCCTCACCCGCCAAGCCGTCACCGACCCGATCACCGCCGCCATCGCACTGGTCACACTCGGCCTGCTGTGGCGGTTCAAAATCAAAGAGCCCTACATCGTCGTCGCCGCCGGAATACTGGGCATCCTCCTGCACTGAACCAGGCAACCCACGTGTTCCCACCGTCATCGAGAACGAGCAGATGCACTGCTTCTCCTGAAGCGCGGTGCATCCTCCATAATCCAATTCCCGGTCACAGAACATCTTTCGCATCATCGACGGTGCCGGGCGGCGGGGTCGGTCTGCGCCTGCCACCGGATCAGGGCCTCGGCGCAGGGACAAGAGTATTTGCCAAGCGACCGCACCGAGATGTGCCCCTCACGCGCATCAGCGTCGGCGTGGACGTCCTCGGTGGTGTGCGTCAGCTTCGAGCGACGGAGTTGATGCAGCGCGAAGGAGCCGCGATCGCAGTCGCCGGGGTGGTGCTCGAACAGTTCCGGTGCCCTCCGACAGGAGGGCCGCCCGCGCACCATCGACGGGTCGATATCGGCCACAGCCACACCGGGTTCCGCCCGGCAGTCGGTCTGGAACACCGGCCCATCCTCCGGCCGACCAGCAGCTGCGGCAGCGGCCGGACGGTACCGGTCTGCCACGCGACCACATACCTTGCCCCGCCCTTGCGGGGAACAGTGCCGCAGTGGGCTTCCGGTGTCGGTCGCTGCCGTGGGCACGATCCGGGCGTGGCGTGCACAGGTGGTTTCCGAGTTGTGGCAGCGTGATCGGCAGGAAGTAGCGATGGTTCTGGTCGGACTTGGCTAAACTGTGCCTGACCCGATGGGATCGACGATGACGTCTATACCCGGTCTTGTAATGGCGGTCGTATCGATCCTGACGTCCGCAAGCGTGGTGTCCTCGTGCGGTCCCGCACCTGCCGCGTCGTCGGCGCGGGCGATTCCCGATCTCGTTTACGCGACCGTCGATGGCGTCGACCTCCGCCTCGATCTCTACCTCCCAGCAGGTACCGCGGCGGCTCCGCTGGTGCTGTATTTCCACGGCGGGGGATGGTCGAGGGGCTCTCGTAAGAACTATGGAAGCGTGGGGTGGCAGGCTGACGAGCGGACGCCGTTCGCGCAGGTGGTCGCGGCGGGTTATGCGGTCGCCAGTGTGGACTACCGCCTCAGCGACCGAGCGCGGTGGCCCGCCCAAATCTTCGACGCGAAAGCCGCTGTGCGCTGGTTGCGCGCCAGTGCGGGCACCTACCGGCTCGACCCGAATCATGTTGCGGCCTGGGGAGATTCCGCGGGTGGCTATATCGCGTCGATGTTGGGCACTACAGGTGGTGTCGCAGAACTCGAGGGTGGGGTTGGCGTTGCCGGCTATTCCAGTCGGGTTCAGGCGGTCGCCGACTGGTTCGGCCCGACCGATCTGCTGAGTATCGATGAGCAAGCCCTCAGCGACGGCCGTAGCACGGTACACCTGGTCGAAGGTTCGGCGGAGTCAGTGCTGCTGGGATGTGTTGCCTCCGACTGCCCAGAGCGCGCCCGCAACGCCAGCCCGATCAGCTATGTCAGCGGCGATGATCCGCCAGTGTTGTTGCTGCACGGGCGATTCGACCACATCATTCCGCTCGGACAGAGCATCGAATTCGGTGACGCGTTGAACCGAGCCGGGGTGCGTACAGAATTCCACGCCTACGACTGCGATCACGAACTCCTGGGTGCCGCACCGGCACCGGAGCAGATCCGCGCCACCCTGATCACCTTCCTCGACCGGACCTTCAACCGCTAGACCATCACCTCCCGGCGGGCAGGGAGACGAAGGTGCGGATGCCGGGCAGCAGTCGTGCTCAGAACGCCGAGGCGCCGCTGCGGCGGACGAACCAGTGCTGGGCTCGGTCGATCTCTTCGCCGCACAGTAGTACGAATTTGCCCCACCGGTGCAGGGCCGGTCGGCCACCGTGGCGTCCGCCCAGCCACGCCAGATAGCTTCCGGAAACATTGCCGATGGCGTCCGCGGCGATGACGGCGATCAGGTTCGGGTGAGCACCGGCGACCTCGCCTGGGCAAGTGCGCCGCCGGTCGTCAGGAGATGTGCAGCCCAGCGGTAAAGGTACCAGCGTAGGAGTCGCAGATCGCCTGTCGCGCGGACTCACTGGTCCACTGGTCTGTTCCCAACGCACAAGCGCTGCGCTCGCGGAGCGACAGACACCGTCGTGACCTCAGTCGTGCCGATGCAGTAAGCCATGGGTTGTCGACGACGTCGAGCTCGACTCCCGCCGAACGGGCGCGACAGCGTGGATAGTCCTGCACCCCAACATCTACCACCCCGATAGCGCGGTGCACCCGCAACCGATGACGGGATCGGCTCGGTCACGATGGGCTGGGCTCGGGCAACTCGCAAGCCTCCACCCTGGGGTGGATGCCCGTGTAGTTCAGTGGACCGGCCACGACTGTGAGCGCGAGTGTTCCGATGCCGGAGCAGTCGGCTGGAGATCGCGATATGTGCGAAACATCCCCGAAGTAGCCGCGCTGCCCGGCCGCGACCACGCCGACGATCAACCACGCCACCAACACGAGCACAAATACGATGCGCACGGCGATCTCCAAACCGGGCCGCCCCAGGCCAGCCAACAATCCCAGGCTACCCGGTCGCGGTTCGCGCCGGGGCACGGAATCAATTGAGCCACAGCCAATTCCAGAGGTCCAAGACCGGCTCTCTGAGATAACCCCGCCTATGGTTCGAAGATGTCGCTCGGACGGACCGCCGGGCCCGATCAGGCATGTGAGCACCGGCCGCGGGGACGGATCTGGTACTCCACCAACGTTTTCCGCCTCCGGTGCGATTGCCGCTGGCAGACAAGCACACCCGGATCGCTGCCACCGTTTAGAGATAGGGAGCGAGTTGGGGGACGGCGTCGGTGGGGTGGCCGGCTTGGATGGGGTGGCCGAGGGCCTGGATCTTCCAGGTGCCGTTGTCGCGGTGGAGTTTGGCGACGACCATCCCGGTGTGCGGGCCGCCGGCGCTGAGGTTGGCGCGGGTCAGTTCGGCGTTGTTGGCGCCGTCGACCAAGCGCCAGAAGGCGTTGCGGACGCGTTCGAAAGTATGCCCGGCATAGGAGGTGATGACGAAGATGATGGTGGTGACGTGAGCGGGAAGCCGGGTCAGGTCCACGGCGATGGTTTCGTCGTCACCGTCGCCTTCACCGGTGAGGTTGTCCCCGAAATGCCGGATCGCGCCGTCGCGAGTGGCCAACTGGCCGCTTCAATTGTTCGGCTCGCCACACCGGCGCGGTCAGACGTTGACCCCGTAGTCGCGGGCGATACCCGCCAGCCCTGAGGCGTAGCCTTGCCCGATCGCCCGGAACTTCCATTCCGCGCCGTTGCGGTACAACTCTCCGAAGACCATCGCGGTCTCGGTGGAGGCGTCCTCGGACAGGTTGTAGCGTGCCAACTCGGCACCATTGGCGCGGTCGACCACGCGAATGTAGGCGTTGCGGACCTGGCCGAAGGTCTGGCCACGCACTTCGGCGTCGTGGATCGAGACCGGGAAGAAGATGTTGGTGATCGTGGGCGGGGTCGCCGACAAGTCGACGTTGATCACCTCATCATCCCCCTCGCCGTCGCCGGTCAGGTTGTCGCCGGTGTGCTCGATCGTGCCTTCCGGGGAGCGCAGGTTGTTGTAGAACACGAAATGGCTATCCGACAGCACCTTCTGGCTCGGCCCGGTCGCCAACGCGCTCGCGTCGAGATCGAAATCCGCGCCCGTCGTGGCCCGCACATCCCACCCCAAACCAACCGCCACCGCGGTCAGGTTCGGTACCTGCTTCGACAGCGAAACATTGCCGCCCTTGGCCAGAGTCACACCCATTGTCATCCCTTCCCTCTCGAATTCACATGGCAGCCACGGCCATCCGCCGCTCCCCAACAACGGCGACGTCGACCCTAACGGGTGTCCCGCCACCCGAGCATGATCCGGCGTCGGTGAACCGCGCAACGTGTCAACCAGTTCGATGATCCTCGCCCCGGCGCTGCCCCGGCGGGGCTTGCGCATCAACTCCACCACCGGCGGCGAGCCGCAGACCTCGACGTGCTCGACAGGTTCATCGCTCGCACCGCCACCGGTGTGCTCGAGTTGATCGGCGATGCGGGTGATGCGCCGCTGCAGCGCCAGCAGCTCGATCAGGTCCTGGTTGACCGGCCGACCCGCCCGCCGGGCCGCCTGCGCCGCGTCTACCCCCTCCGCGTGAGCCGAGAACACCGCCGCTCGAAGCCTCGCCGCCACCGTCTGCTCATGTGTTGGTTGTGGCCGGACCGGCGATCCCCCCGCATCGACATTCACCCCGCCAACCCTAACCCGAAATCCGGCATCCGACACCTATCGCGAAGACCACCCATCGACTGCGACAGCATGCGCGACTGGTATCCGCGCCGACCTCGTGGGTTCACCCCGAACCTGTCGCCGAACTCGAAATCTGTTGCCCAACAATCCGTGTGAACACTTACGGTTTACGATGTGGACGCACTGCTGACGACGTTCGGTATCGCTGGTCTCCTCCACGCTGCTCGGCGCGGCGATGGCGGCCTTCTGGGTCCTGCGCGGACGTAAATAACGAGCGGCCAAGCAGGATCGCTGACTAGCGAGGTCGTGCTGCGCCCCCGGTACCGGGCACGGCTACGCCGGAGTGTTCTTCGGGCTCGTCTCGTTCGTCGCGGTTCTGCTCGCCGAGCAGGTCGCGAGTCATCAGCGTGGCGCCGGCGACGGCGCCGGGCATCAAGAACACCGCGACGACCGGTATCAGGAACGCGAGACCAAGCGGTGCGCCGAAACCCCACGCGAGGCCCTTGCGAGAACGCAGTAGGGCGAGGCGCTCGCGCAGTTCGACCGAGCGGCGTTGCAACGCGACCGCGGTCAATTCCTCGGTCAGGAAGAACCCTGTCACAAACACCCCGACCACCGGGACCACGGTCTGGCCCAGGACCGGAACGAAACCCAAAGCGAACAGCAACACTCCCCACAGACCTGCCCGCACCAGGATGCGGACGCTGTCGCGGGCGGAAACCCACAACTCACGCCACAACGGCAACCCGGATTCGGGAGCGCGGCCGTCCGGAGAAACCGAGCGGTCGACCTGCTCCGACAGCGCCTCATAGAACGGCTGGCCGATCAACAAGGTCACGGCCGTAAAGGTGAGCACCGCCAACAACAGAGCCGCCGCGAACAACACCACGGCCAGGACCCCGCGGAACAACCCCAGCCAGGGACTGGGCCAGTCATCGGCGAATCCGGTCAGCCCTGCGGCCAGATCGGTTCCCCAGACTACGAGCGCGATCAGTGCCGCGATGTAGAGGACCAGGGTGATCAGGCCCGGCAGCAGACCGAAACCATACTGGTTCCCGTGCCGGGCCACCCATCTTTGTCCCTGCAGCAGGTACCGAAAACCCACCCCGAAATCGCGCATCCCCGAACGATACCCGCCCCCGTGATGTCACGAATATGCCAACGGGCCAACACAGTTCGAGTGCCCTCCCCGAGCCGCGCGCGGGATCCTCGGCGGCGGAGCTGGATTGACCTACAGTGGCAGCAAACCCGCTCCGCGAAGCGAAGGACCGCCCGTGTCGGCAACACTCGTCAAGGGCCAGAACGCACCGCTGGCCGCCTTGGATGTTCTGATCGGTGTGCAGGGTGCGGGTGTCGCCGGAGCCGAGGGCACCGGCACGGGCGGCGTCGGTGGTGGTTGCGCGGCGGCTCTCATCACACCGGTGAGGGTGATCAGGACCGCGGCGAGCACCACCGCCACCGTGGCCGCGGTGGTGCGGCAGGTACGTAATGCCCACAGCTCGAGGGCAGGGGTGAGGCGGGCGAGAAGTAGGGCGCTCACTCGGACTGGTCGTCGGCCCAAGGTCCACGTAAACCGCTCGGGCCCAGTGGACTCGGGAGATCCGCAGGTGATCGAGCGCATCCAGGACAGACAGGCGCTCCACTTCGAGCGCAGTCAACTCCCGCGTATCCAACCCTGCCCGTTCCAGAAAACTCCGCCGTCCGGGTATCAATGATTTCGGTCAGGACGCTTTCCGTGGGGTACACATTGCCGTCAAGGTCGAGGACCAACATGCCGATCTCACCCCCATCAGCGCACACGCACGGCCCGTCGCGGCTGAGAAGAGAGTGCGTCCGGCGGTGGGTCTGATCATCGGTGCGTTTGGGCCTCTCGCACGGACGTGAGGAGTTCGAGCGTCGTGGTGATCAGGCGTGAGTGCTGGGCCCCTTGAGGGGCGGCGGCGAAGATCCGCCGCTGCGGCCTAGGTGCGGCGATCTCGCGAATGGCCACCGTGGCGGGCAGATCGCGCTGGGCCAGCCTGGGGATCAGCGCCACGCCGTGGCCGTGGGCGACGAGTTGGGCGAGCGCCTGCCAGTCGTTGGTCCGGTGCGCGATGTCCGGAGTGAAGCCCGCTGCCGCGCAGGCCGCGACGGTGATGGCGCCACAGCAGCCGTCGCTGTCGCCGGTGATCCACAAGTCATTCTCGAAGTCCTCGAGTGCCGGGGTTTCCTTCCCGCAGAGGGGGTGATCCGGCGGTAGCGCGACGTCGAACTCGTCGGCCCCGAGATCGACGCGGTGATAGCGCGAGTCGCTTGCGGCCGGCGACCCAGTGAACTGGACGGCAAGGGCGATGTCGAGGCGTCCGGCGTCGACCTCGTCGAACAGCGCCGGCGGCTCGGCCTCACGCAGCATGATCCTGACTTTCGGCATGGTGTCCCGGGCCCGGTCGAGCAGGAGCGGGAGAAGCCCGGCGATCGCGCTGGAGAACGTACCGATCGTGACGGCGCCACGCACGCTGTCATCCCACGAGTCGAGTTCGTGGCGTGCACGTTCGATCTCGGCGAAGACGATGTCGGCGTGGGCGAGCAGTGCCTGTCCCCGCGGCGTGAGCACCACCCGCCGCCCGACGTGATCGAGCACCTCGAAGCCGACGTCGCGGCCGATCTTCGTCAGTTGCTGAGACACCGCGGACGGCGTCAGGTGCAGCGCCTGCGCAGTGGCCGCGATGCTCCCGTGCTCGCGGAACGCCCGCAGCACGCGCAGCCGCCGAAGGTCGTCCATGAAGTCAACGCTTAACGATCGCATTAAAATAATGTAGCTTGTACTGATTGTCCGGGCCGTGGAGACTGAGCTCATGCAATCTCGTTCAGACCGGTGGGGGCCGATCCGCCTGGGCGTCGTCGGGCTGGGTGCGATGGGCACCGCAATGCTGGCCGCGGCTGCCGCGACTCCCGAGTTCACCGTTGTCCGCGCGTTCGACGTCAACCCTGCGGCTGTCGACCGTGCGCGGGCGACGTACCCCGCCATTTCGTTCACTGCCGACGTGCGGGACGTTGTGCAGTCTCCGGACGTCGACGCTGTCTACTTCGCCACCCCTCCGGCGCTGCACGCGGAGCCGGTGATCGCCGCGATGCGGGCCGGTAAGGCCGTCTTCTGTGAGAAACCGCTGGCGATCAGTCTTGCCGACGGGCGTCAGATGGCGGAGGCAGCAGCCGAATACGGCGTCGCAGCCGCGGTGAACTTCGCGTTGTCAGACCGCGCCGCCGTGCTCGAAGTAGAACGAAGCCTGCTCGCAGGCGAACTCGGCGACATCAGAGGAGTCGATGTCCGGCTAGTCTTTCCCCGGTGGCCACGGGACTTCCAGACCGGGGCGGCCTGGCTCGCCGGCAGGACGCAAGGCGGGTTCGTCCGCGAGGTCCTATCACACTTCGTGTATCTGACCGATCGGCTGTTGGGCCCGCTTGACGTGGCTGATGTCAGCGTCGACATTCCACTCGCCGATCCGCATGCCAGCGAGGTCGCCGCGCGAGGGCTCCTGCTTGCCGGAGGCGTTCCCGTTCACGTATCCGCCTTTGCCGGCGTGGCCGGGCCTGAGTTGTACGAGTGGATTCTGTGGGGAACTCGCCGGTCGTACCGGCTCCGGAACTGGGGAGAGTTGCAGGTGTCCGACGGCGGCGAATGGACGCCGATCACCCTGGAAGGACCGAGAGGCTCCGAGGCGACTCGCCTCTCGCTCTTCGCCGACGCCGTTCGCGGTGCGCATCCGCGCTGTCTGGCCGACTTCGCCACCGCTCTACGTGTGCAGTCGGTCATAGAAGCCTTTCATCGCGTCGACTCGGCGGCCTAGCCAATGCACGCCATAAAAGTGAGCCTGGCAATACCGACGCCACGTACAACCTTGCCGTCATGCTCGACAAGTCTTTCCACTTCGACGAAGCCATCACCTGATACCGGCGGGCCGCCGACCACCAGCCACCGGGTTCGCTCGGGTACCGTCCGGTCGATCGCTCAGCGTGACACCGATAACCGTCCCCAATCGCTTCCACCATCCCGATTGCACCTGCTCCACACGTCAGCTCGGCTCTACCTTCGGCAAGGCGGCGCAATTTAACCGGCAGCAGCATCCGCCGCCGAACTGCAACTCCGCCAACGACCGAGCAACCATGGTCACCACTGCGAGCCAGAACCTTCTGCGCCGGACACTCACCAACGACCGGCCAAGCCCATCGACAACACCATCGGGCCCGAGCTCAGATCATCATCACCATTCCCACTCCCCCGCTTCGACACCGGCTTGGCCTAACGAGCCGGACGGAGGAACGCTGAACCTCAGCGGGCATAGCGCCGCCGGTCCAGATACCTGCCTGACGGTCTTAGTAGGGTCGGGGACTGGCGCGGTGGCGTGACCGCTCCGTTTCCAGCCCCCGCCGCCTCAAACCGTACGTGCAGTTCTCCCGCATACGGCTTTCCGACATCGTTCACCGTTTGGCATGCACCGTCGCCCTGCGCACAGTCCCGGTCAAGCGGTAGCCCCCGAGCCGGGTGACCCACCCGTATGTGAATCGGGTGCCCCAATTCCGGCCCGCGAGACCGTATTTCCAGCTGGCCATAATCGCCAGCCGCTCGTTGACGTAGCCGTCGACCGCGTTGAACTTCCGCCCCGAGTTGCCGTTGCGGAAGTACGCGCCCCAACCCTTCAGGATCGGGTTGATATCGGCGACCACAGCCGAGACCGGCCGGGTCGCTTGGGAGCGATGGGTGGCCGCGCGGACTTTGTCCCGCAGTACCCGCATCGCTCTGACCGACGGCCAGCGTTGCAGATAGAACCTGCCCCGCCATCGCCACGATTCCACTTTCCGGTGGTGGAAGCCGAGAAAATCAAAGCCCTGCCCGCCCTTGGTGAGGCAGGCGATGCCGGACTTGTCGGGGTGCAACCGCATCCCGAGTCGTCCCAGTACCCTCGCGGCCAGTTCCCGCGCCTGCTCGGCACGCTGCCTGGTCGGTGACAGGACCACGAAATCATCGCAGTAGCGCACCAACGTCCCCAGCCGGCAGCCTTCGTGCTGCCACGCTTCGTCCAGCACATGTAGCGCGACGTTAGCCATCAACGGAGAAGTCGGTGAACCTTGCGGGGTTCCCGCCCCGGTCGGGGAAGTCACCCCGCCGACCAACGTGGTCACCGGCCCCTCGCAGCACAGCACGGCATCGGTCAGCTCGAACAACGCGTCCGAACGCGACCCGAGACAGTCGTAGAACGAACAACGAAACGCCGCAAGGGAATTCACATCATCGACGCGTGTCGGCTCGACGCCGACGACCGCGTCGGGCACGCTGAGGGCCACGGTCACCGCTTCTGTTCTTCCGGATCTTTCGCAGGAACCCGAAGATAGTCAGACGGTGACCGTTTCCACGTCAGTGACACACCCGCACGGCCGGGCGAAACGCTTTCAGGCACAGCAACTTTCACCATACAAACAACCTCGGCGACCGGTCATGCCGGTCGCCGAGGTTAAACAACAAGCTGAGAGAACCCCGGGAAACCAGCATGTCGACCCGGCGGATCGTCGACCGTCATATCACGAATGTCTTTCCAGCTCTGCGGATATCGTCGGGGTCCTTGCCTTGCAATGCAACGCCACTGGCAGCCGCGCATTTCGCGCGGCGGCCGTTCGGCGGTCACTCCGGAAGCACCCGTTCACCGAGCGCGGCCACCACCCGGAGAGCAACCTCCAAGGGCATCTTGTGTTCGTCGAGCGGCTGCGGCAGCAACTGTTCGACCTGCTGTATCCGATAGAGCACCGTGTTCTTGTGCACGCCGAGCGCCTCGGCGGCCCTGGCCATACTGCCCTGCTCGAGGTACACCAGTGCGGTGTTGCGCAGCCGCGCGGCCGCCGCGCCCCGCCCCGCGAGACCGCCCAATTCGCGCCGCACCAGCCGGGACAGCGCGGCGATGTCGGCGGCGAGACAGCTGATGAGTTCGACATCGCGGTACAGGGTGACCGGCGCGGGGGCGGTCTCGGCGGCGATCCGATAGGCCCGCAGTGCCTCCTGATGGCTGACACGGAATCCTTCCACGCCGGTGGCGGGCACCCCGGCGGCCAGCAGCACGACCGGTTCCCGGTGCTGGAATACCTTCAGGCGAGCGATCTCCCGGAGGTCGGGCACCTCCGGCGTGGCCAGCCAGACCCAGAGCATCCGACCGCCGGCGGGCAGCGTCAGGGGACGTGGAGCGCCGAGCGCGGTCGCGATTTCGATTGCCAGCCGCTCGAGCAGTGCGGTGGCATCGTCCTCGGTGGGGTCGAGAGTCCAAATGATCAGGCCGGTCTGCTGGACGTAGAGGTTGTGCCCGAGTTGCCGTGTGCTGCGCTCGATATCGACTGCCTCCTCGCGCAATATCGCCTCGACGAGCTCGCGCCTGCGGGTCAGCACGCTACTCGCTTGCCGCCGCGTCTCGTCGAGGAAGGCCATCTCGGCCCGTTCGGTTGCCCGGGATATGGTGCGGCTCAAGTGATCCCACTGCAGATCCAGCACCACCGGCAGCAACTCCGGATCGGTGATCTCGCGGCAGGCCGAGGTCATGATCTCGGCCCAGCCAATGCGCTGCAGACTCCGGTAGCAGCGCTGCAGGAGGGCGATGTCGTAGCCACGCCGGGCCACTGCGCGCCCCAGGGCTTTGGCGGTATTGGGCAAATCGATATCGCCTGGGCGTTCATGCGGGCCCTGACTGAAGTACGCGCCGACACCGTCGTGCACCGCGACCCGAAGCGCCGGCCGAAGTGCGGCGTCGGATCCGATCTCCGGTGCGTCGGCGGCAATGGCATCGATCATTCGCCCGGACAGAGTGGTCAACTCCGGCTCGGCCCCCTCACGGTAGGCGAACGATTCGAACCAGGCTTTGGCCTCCGCGACCAGGTCACGGGGTTGACGCATATCGATTTCTCCCGGGCGTACGTCGATGTACAGGTGGCGTCGGTGGCACATTACAGACCGTGGCGTCGGCACAACCGCAACCGGCCGCTTTGTGACTCACGGTACAAGCGTCCCGTTCTCGTGTCACAGCACACTGGCCGCCATGAGCACTTCGAACACCCTGTCGCGGCTGTCACGGGCAGCTTCGCTGTGCGAGCTGTTCCAGCACACCTGCGCGACTCGCGCCGGAGATATCGCGCTGCGCACGCTCGACGGCGGGACCGTATTGACCTGGGGTGAATACGGTGCTCGAGTGCGCCGGCTCGCCGCGGGGCTCGCGGCACTCGGCGTTCGGCACGGCGACACGGTCGCGATCATGCTGACCAACCGGCCGGAGTTCAATCTGATCGATGCGGCCGCGTACCACCTGGGCGCGATCCCCTTCTCGGTCTACAACACCAATGCCCCGGCGCAAATCTCATACCTGTTCAGCAATGCGGCGAACCGCGTCGTCGTGTGCGAGCAGCAATTCCTGGAGCGGGTGCTCGAAGCCAAGGTGGACAGCCGCGTCGAGCACGTCATCTGCCTCGGCAACGCCCCGGCGGGCACGATGACGCTGGCGGAGCTCGAGGCCCTCGGCGACCCCGAGTTCGACTTCGAATCCCGTTGGCGTGCAGTCCGAGCGGACGACACGATCACCATCATCTACACCTCCGGCACCACCGGCGACCCGAAGGGCGTCGAGATGTCACATCGCAACGCCATATTCGGCACCGAAGCGATGCTCGGGATTCCGGAGTTCGCGTCGGGATGCGTCGGACGGGTGGCGTCCTACCTTCCCGACGCACACGCCATCAACCGGTGGCTTGCCCACTACATGCCCGCCATCACCGGTGCGGCGGTATATGCGGTGCCCGACAGCAAGAACCTCGCGACGGCTCTGCCGGTGGTGCGTCCGACGGTGTTCGTCACCGTACCGATGCTCTGGTACAAGGTCGAGGCGGCCGTGCGTGCCGCTCTGGCCGAGGAGGCGGGCCCGCGCGGCAAGGTGGCGGTGTGGGCGCTAGAGGTCAGCCATCGCAAGGTTGCCGCGGATCTCGCGCGCCGACCCGTCCCGCTACTGCTGCGGCTACAACATCTGCTCGCCAAGCGTCTGGTCCTGGCACGCCTGCTGGAACAAATCGGCTTGGACCAGACCACCATCGCCTACACCGGTGCCGCACCGATCACTCCGGAGACTGTGGAATTCCTACTGGCGCTCGGGATTCCGGTGGCCGAGGCCTGGGGCATGTCCGAGATCGGCTTGGCGACTTCCAACCGCCCGGGTGCGCAGCGGGTGGGCACCGTCGGCACGGCGCTGAGCCAGGTTGAAATGCGCTGCCTCGATGACGGTGAACTGCTGGTCCGCACACCCGGATTGATGAAGGGTTATCGCAACGACCCGGTCCGCACTGCTGAGACGGTCGCCGCCGACGGTTGGGTGCACACCGGTGATGTCGGGGTCATCGACACCGACGGATACGTCACGATCATCGATCGCAAGAAGGAACTGATCATCAATTCCGCGGGCAAGAACATGTCTCCTGCCAATATCGAGAGCGCGATCCGGGCGGCGAGCCCGCTGGTCGGGTCCGTGGTGGCTATCGGCGATCGGCGCAAGTACGTGACCGCGCTGATCACCCTCGAACCCGAGGCGGCGGCCGCATTCGCCGCCGAGCACGGTATCGATCTTTCCCCGCGCGCGCTGGCAGCTGATCCAGCCGTCCGCCTGCAGCTCGACGAGGCCGTCGCCACCGCCAACGCGCGACTGTCACGAGTCGAGCAGGTGAAGGCTTACACCGTGCTGCCGGTGTTCTGGGAACCCGGGAGCGACGAGATCACTCCCACGATGAAGCTGCGCCGCAACGTCATCGCCGAGAAATTCGCAGGCGAAATCGACGCCCTCTACGAGCATGGTCAGGCCTGAACACGCTGCCGCTCAGCCATTTCCATTCGGCGGAACCGTCGCGTCGAATCCGAGGCGACAGAACGGAAAACAGAAAGCAATGACGACAGAAGCATTGGTATACGACGCAATTCGCACTCCGCGGGGTCTGGGCAAGCCCACCGGCGCGCTGTACACGATTGCGCCGGTCGAGCTCGCCACCGGGCTGATCCGGGAGCTGTTGCGACGCAATGAGGGCATCGACGCCAAGCGCATCGACGACGTGATCCTGGGTTGTGTCAGCGCAGTCGGCGAGCAGGGCTTCGGCATCGCCGAAATGGCAGTGCTGCGTGCGGGATTGGGCGAGACCGCAGTGGGCGTGCAGCTCAACCGGTACTGCGCTTCCGGACTCGAAGCGGTGAACACCGCCGCCCAGAAGATCGCTTCGGGCTGGGAGGACCTCATCTTCGCCGGTGGCGTCGAATCCATGTCTCGGGTTCCGATGGGCTCCGACGGCGGCATGGTTGTCGCCTCGGACCCCAATGCGTACCAGCGCACTCCGATCATTCCACAGGGACCGGCCGCCGATCTGCTGGCCGCCAAGTACGGCTTCAGCCGCACCGATCTCGACGCCTTCGCGGCGCGCTCACACCAGAACGCGGCCCGAGCATGGGCGCAAGGCCGGTTCAAGGATGCCGTCGTACCGGTCGCGGACCTCAACGGTGTCGTCGTGCTCGAGCACGACGAACTGATTCGTCCGGACGCCACCGTGAAGTCTCTGGGCAAGCTGAAGCCGGCGTTCGCGGCGATCGGTGAGCACGGCGGCTTCGACGCTGTCGCGCTGCAGCGCTATCACGAGCTCGAGCGCATCGAGCACGTGCACACTGCGGGCAATTCCTCGGGCATCGTGGATGGCGCGTCGCTGCTCGCCATCGGAAACGCCCGCATCGGCGCGGAATTCGGACTCACCCCGCGCGCTCGGATCGTGGCCACCGCGGTCGCCGGATCCGACACAACGATCGGATTCACCGGCCCATACCCGGCTTGCCGCAAGGCGCTGGACAAAGCCGGACTGAGCATCGACGACATCGACCTGATCGAGGTAAACGAGGCGTTCGCGGCCGTGGTGCTGACCTTCGCCCAGCAGTTCGACATCGACGTGGACAAGATCAACATCAATGGTGGTGCCATCGCCATGGGGCACCCGCTGGGCGCGACCGGCGGCATGCTGCTCGGCACCGTCATCGACGAACTGGACCGCTCCGGCAAGCGCTACGGCATGGTCACGCTGTGCGCGGTCGGCGGCATCGGCATCGCCACCATCGTCGAGCGCCTGGGCTGATCCGCCGCACCAGAGAGGACTTGAAAGACTATGACCGAGAACATCATCGACTGGCAGCTGGGCGCGGACGGCATCGTGGTGTTGACCATCGACGACCCCTCCCAGGCCATCAACACCTGGAACGCCGCCTTCCGGCAGTCGCTGGCCGACACCGTGGATCGGCTGGAGACCGAACAAGCGAGCTATGCCGGTGTCATCATCACCTCCGGTAAGGAAATCTTCAGCGCCGGTGCGGATCTGAAGGAGCTCGGGCCGCTGCTCCAGAGCGCGGACGCGCCGCGGATCGCCGACTTCTTCGACGGAGCCAAGGCGCTGCTGCGGCGGCTGGAGACCCTGGGTAAGCCGGTGGTGGCCGCGATCAACGGCACCGCCCTCGGTGGTGGTCTCGAGCTGGCGCTGGCCACCCACCATCGAGTGACCGTGGATCGGCCCGGAATTCAGATCGGCCTGCCCGAGGTGACCCTCGGCGTGCTTCCCGGCGCGGGCGGAGTGGTGCGGACCGTGCGCATGCTCGGCCTGGCAGGTGCGCTGATGAACGTGCTGTTGAAGGGCACCAAGTTCGGCCCGCGCAAGGCGCTCGCGGCCGGACTGGTCGACGCCGTGGTCGGCACCGATAGCGAACTGCTGCCGGCCGCGCGGGCGTGGATCGCCGCCAACCCGGCTCCCGTGCAGCCATGGGACCGGAAGGGCTACACCCTGCCGGGCGGACGCGCCACCGAGACCGAACTGTCGCAGCAGGTGTTGGCACTGGCGGCCACCGTGCGCAAGCAGCTCAAGGGAGCCGATCTGCCGGCCCCGCGCAATCTGATCGCCGCCGCGACCGAAGGCAGCCTCGTCGGCTTCGCCGCGGCATCGACGATCGAGACCCGGTACCTGGTGAACCTGGCGCTGAATCCGCTGACCGCCAATGGGATTCAGGCATTCTTCGACCTCGGGGAGGCGAACAGGAACACCGACCGCGCCGCCGGGGCGGCGCCTTTCCGCCCGACCAAGGTGGCGGTACTCGGCGCGGGCATGATGGGCGCGGGCATCGCCTACGAATACGCCAAAGCCGGTGTGGCCGTAGCCCTCAAGGACATCTCGCCGGAGGCCGCCGAACGCGGCAAGGCGTACTCGCGCATGCTGGTCGAAGCCGCGGTCGCCAAAGGCCGATGGACCCAGCAGCGAGCCGATGAGCTGCTCGCCCGCATCACGCCGACCGCGGACGACGCCGACCTGGTCGCCGCGGATCTGATGATCGAGGCCGTGTTCGAAGATCCCGAGCTGAAGAAGAAGACCTACGGGCAGGTCGAGCCGGTGCTGGACGGCGGGGCGCTGCTGGCGTCGAACACCTCGCAGATTCCGATCTCCGGACTCGCCGAGGCAGTCACCCGGCCGGAGGCATTCATCGGCATGCACTTCTCCTCGCCGGTGGACAAGATGCCGATGGTCGAGGTGGTCAAGGGCAAGCTGACCAGCCGGGAAACGGTGTCGCGCGCGGTGGACGCGGTCCGCCTGATCAACAAGACGCCGATCGTGGTCAACGACGGCCGCGGCTTCTATCTGACGCGCCTGTTCATGGCGGCGACGTTCGAGGCATGCGAAATGGTCGCCGACGGCGTGCCCGCTACGTCGATCGAACAAGCCGCCATGCAGAACGGGATGGTGACCCAGCCGCTGCTGGTGCTGGACCAGGTGAGCCTGTCGCTGTCGCGGCAGATCATCGCCGACCAGGAGGCCGCGGCGGGCGGGGCGGACAGCCGCACTGCGGGCGAGGGTGTCGTGATCCGCATGGTCGACGAGTTCGAGCGCCTGGGCCGCGCCGCCGGAGCGGGCTTCTACGACTACACCGATGGCAAGCGCCTCGGGCTGTGGCCGGGTCTGCGCGAGGCGTTCGGACCCGCCCGAGGCATCCCGTTCCAAGATCTGCGCGACCGGTTCCTGTTCCGGGTGGCGCTGGAGGTGGCCGCCTGCCTCGAGGAGGGCATCGTCGAATCCGCTGGCACGGCCAATATCGGTTCCGTCATGGGTGGATTCCCGGCCGGAACGGGCGGTGCGCTGTCGTTCATCAACACCTACAACGGTGGCCCCGCCGGATTCGTCGCCCGCGCCCGGGAACTCGCCTCGGCGTTCGGTGACCGGTTTCTACCGCCTGCCGGGGTGGTCGCCGCCGCCGAAAACGGCACACTCATCGGCCGCTGAATCCCCGAGTCCCGCAACCTGATCGGACCATCATGAACACATTCATCCTCGAAGAGGATCACCTCGTCTTCCGCGACAACATCCGCAAATTCGCCCGCGAGAAGTTCACTCCTGGCCAGTTGGGACGGGCCGCGCGCACGGAATACCCGCGCGCGGAACTGCGTGAGCTGGCCGCCGCGGGCCTCACCGCACTGGCTGTGTCGGAGGAGCACGGCGGCCAGGGCGCGGACCTGCTCGTCCTCGGACTGGCCGCCGAAGAGATCGCCTACGCCTGCTCGACAATGGCGGTGGCGTACTTCTTCGTCAATGCGCAGACGAGCTTCTTCGCCGCCCACGCGCCGGCGGCGGTGCGCGAAGACTGGCTGCCCAAACTCATCTCCGGCGAAGCCATCGGCTGCACCGCACTCACCGAACCCGCCACCGGCTCCGACGCCTCGGCGTTGACCTGCCGCGCCGAGCGGGTCGAGGGCGGCTGGAAACTGTACGGAGAGAAGTCCTCCATCACTCAGGCCCCGCACGCCGATGTCGCCGTCGTCCTCGCGCAGACCGATCCGGGCAAACGCGCCAAGGGAATCGGTGCCTTCGTCGTGCAGCTGGACGATCCGACCATCTCGCGGCAGGCGTTCCAGGACCCGGGCTGTAAGCCGATCGGCCGCGGAGCGCTGACCTTCGACGGCACCTACGTGCCCGACTCCTACGTGATGCTCGAACCAGGCTCCGGCTTCCACGGGATCATGCGGGAATTCGACCTCACCAGGACCCTGATCGGGCTCATGGTGATCGGCACCGCGCAGCGCGCCATCGACATGACGGTGGAATACACCAAGCAGCGCACCACCTTCGGGCAGCCGCTGGCGATGAACCAGGGCGTGCAGTTCCCGCTGGCCGAGCACAGCACCTATATCTCCGCGGTACGGGCGCTGGCCTACCAGACCCTCGGCCTGCGCATGGCCGGCCAGCCGCACACCACGCAGGCGGCCATGCTCAAGTGGTGGGCTCCGCAGGTCGCGTTGGCCGCCGTCAACGACTGCGTGGTACTGCACGGCCACATCGGCTGGTCCGAGGAAATGCCGTTGCAGGCCATGCTGCGCGATATATCCGGCTACCAGATCGGTGACGGCACACCGCAAATTCAGAAGATGATCATCGCCCGTGATCTGTATGCCCGGTGACGAACCCGCTGCGCCGTAAGCCGGTAACGAGCTCGTTCCCACCTGTCTTCCGAAGGGCCCCAACTTGCGTATCGGCATCAATCTCCATCTCAGCACCGACTATCAGGTCGGAATAGACACCGTCGCACAGCAATTGGCCGACTACGAGAGCGCAGGGCTCAACATCGCCTCTCTCCCTGAGGGATACAGCTTCGACGCGGTGAGCCAGCTCGGCTACCTCGCCGCCCGCACCAACAGCATGCGGCCGGCCTCTGGAATCCTGCAACTCCCAGCGGAGACGAGGTCACCCCGACGATGAAACTCCAGCACAGCCGGATCTCGGCGAAATACGCGAACGAGATCGACGCGCTCTACACCACGAAAGAGGGTGCCTGAGATGGCCCGACCGTATCTTTCACCACAAGGCTTGCGCGGCAAGGTGATTGCCGTCACCGGCGGCGCCCGTGGCATCGGCCGGGCGACCGCGGCGGCGTTCCTCGCCGCCGGCGCCGACGTCGCGATCGGTGACATCGATGCCGGGCTCGCCGCCGAGACCGGCGCCGAATTGTCCGCCCGCCCCGGCGCCCGCATCGTCGGACTGCCACTCGACGTCACCGACGCGGACTCCTTCGCGAACTTTCTCGCCGCCGCCGAGGCCGAGCTGGGCCCGCTCGACGTGCTCGTGAACAACGCGGGCATCATGCCGACCGGACTGTTCTCCGACGAGGATCCCGCGATGACCGCGCGGATGGTGGACATCAACGTGAACGGCGTACTCATCGGCTCCCGGCTCGCCGTACAGCGGTTCCGGCCACGGGGCAGCGGACACATCGTCAACATCGCATCGCTGGCCGGCGTGACGGTATTGCCGGGTCTGGCCACCTACTGCGGGACAAAGCGTTTCGTCATCGGGTTCACCGAGACGCTCGAGCGGGAGCTGCGCACCGATGGTGTGGCCGTCACGCTCGTATTGCCGGGCGTGGTGCGCACCGAGCTGTCCGCGGGAACGCGAATGCCGAAGTGGATGGAAGGCATCACGACCGTCGATCCCGAGAACGTGGCCGACGGTATCGTCGCGGCGGTCGCGAAACGCAAGCGGAGCGCCGTGAGTCCGAAATCGTTGGGCCAGCTCCTCGCGTCGATGGCGATCCTGCCCAGCGGCGCACGGTATGCGCTGCTGCATGCACTGAAGATCGACGTCGGTGCCACGCACGTCGATCCCGTACTACGGGAGCGCTATCACCGGCGGCTCACTGGTGGCGCGGCATGACCGGCAAGATCGAGGTGCTGTCGCCGGTCGATGGCACCGTACTGGCAACGGTACCGAACGAGCGGCCCGAGGCGGTGGCCGCGATCGTCCGGGAATTGCGTGAGCAGCAACGGGAATGGGAGGCGATCGGTCCCGCCGCCCGGGCCGGCTGGCTGCGCAAGCTGCGCGAGTGGCTGCTCGCAGAACGGGATCGCATCGCCGATGTGCTGCAGTCCGAGTCGGGCAAGCCGCGCGCCGAAGCGGAAATCGAGCTGCCGTTCGTGGCCGAGGCGATCAGCTACTTTGCCCGCCACGCCATGGAGTTCCTCGCCGACGAACGCATCCGCCCGTCGGGACTGCTGAGCACACCGAAGCGGATGATGCGGATCCACCGTCCCTTCCCGGTAGTGGGTGTGATCTCGCCGTGGAACTTCCCGCTGCTGATTCCCGGCGCGGATGCGATCACGGCCCTGCTTGCCGGCGCGGCGGTGCTGCTCAAGCCGTCGGAGGTGACACCGCTGACGGCGCTGGAACTGCAGCGCGGCTGGCAGGAGATCGGAGCGCCGGCGGTGTTCGCGGTGGTCACCGGCACTGGCGAGACCGGTGCCGCAGTGGTCGAGAACGTGGACTACGTCCAGTTCACCGGATCCACCCGCACCGGGCAGGCCATCGCACACCGGTGCGTCGACCGGATGATCCCCTACAGCCTGGAACTCGGAGGCAAGGATCCGGCGATCGTGCTGGCGGACGCGGACCTGGATCGGGCGGTGCGCGGAATCGCCTGGGGCGCACTGCTCAACTCCGGGCAAGCGTGTATCTCGGTCGAACGGGTATACGTCGAGGCGCCGGTCTACGACCGGTTCGTCACGAACCTGGTGGACTACGTCGCCGGGCTGCGCCAAGGCGACGACACCATGCACTACTCCGTCGACATCGGCGCCATGGCCACACCGGCCCAGCGTGCGATCGCGCAGCGTCACATCGACGAGGCCGTCGCCGCCGGAGCCAGAGCGCTCATCGGCGGCGGTGACGCCGACGGGCCCTTCCTCGCGCCGACCGTGCTCGTCGACGTCGACGAGTCGATGACCTGCCTGCGCGAGGAGACCTTCGGGCCGACCATCCCGATCGTGAAGGTCGCCGACGCCGCCGAGGCGATCCGACGCGCGAATCAGTCGACGTACGGCTTGTCGGCATCGGTGTGGACCCGCGATTCGGCCCGCGGCGCGCAGATCGCCCGTGCGCTGGAGGTCGGTGCGGTCAACATCAACGACACGGTCACCAATCTCTTCGAGATGGGACTGCCGCACGGCGGGTGGAAGCGGTCGGGATCCGGCGCACGATTGGGCGGAGCCGCCGGCCTTCACAAATACACGCGTCAGCAGGCGGTCACCGCGCCGCGCATCCGTCCCCTGACTTGGGAACCACTGTGGTACCCGTACGGCCCGCGGAAGGCGCGAGTCGTACGCCGGTTGCTCGCGGCGGTCGCCAGGACCGGCAGCGCGTCGATGTGGCGACTTCCGGCGCGCACCGCGCAGACGTGAAGATGAAGCGCTGTCTGCGGAAGACCACGCTCCGCATCGAAACCCTCTTTCGTGGGTCGCCGAGCGCAACGGATGACGGAAGTAAGTTGGCTCAGCACTGTCTGAGAGTGCATGAGGTTCTGATCGGTTCAGCTGGAGGCACGGACGATGTCAGGTAATGCGGTAGCGGTCGGGCGTAAGGGTATGGCGCGGGTGCCGGGTGGCGTGTTCGCCATGGGTTCGCTGGATTTCTTCCCTGAGGAACAGCCGGTGCGTGAAGTTGTGGTGGAGCCGTTCTGGATCGACATCCACCCGGTGACGAACGCGGCATTCCATCGGTTCGTGCGTGAGACGGGATATGTGACGATGGCCGAGCGAGAAATCGACCCCGCGGACTTCCCCGGCGCCGATCCCGCAGACCTCGTGCCAGGCGCATTGGTGTTCCGTTCGCCGGGCAAACCGGTGCCACTGGATGATTGGCACCTGTGGTGGTCCTACGTTCCGGGCGCGAACTGGCGACATCCGGGCGGGCCGGGCACAAATCTGGATGGGCGCACACACCACCCCGTCACCCACATCGCCTACGCCGACGCCGCCGCCTATGCCGAGTGGGCCGGAAAGACGCTGCCGAACGAGGCCCAGTGGGAGTTCGCCGCCCGCGGCGGATTGGACGCGGCGACCTTCCCGTGGGGTGCGGAGTTCGCCCCGCGGGGGCGGCGGATGGCCAACACATGGATGGGCCGGTTTCCGTGGGAGTTCTTGCCGGGCAAGGGCCAGACGACGCAGCCGGGCACGACCAAGGTCGGCACCTACCCGCCCAACGGGTACGGACTGTTCGATGTGGCGGGCAACGTGTGGGAGTGGACCACCGACTACTTCCGTCCCGAACACCGTGCTCCGGCGGGCTCGTGCTGTGCACCCGCGACCAGTGCCGCACGCGCTGACGCGCCACCAGAACCGGAGTTCGGTGAGCGGTTCCCGCGTCGCGTGGTCAAGGGCGGTTCGTATCTGTGCGCACCGAACTATTGCCTGCGGTATCGGCCCGCGGCGCGTCAGGGCCAGACCGAGGACACGGCGACGTGCCACCTCGGGTTCCGTTGCGCCTTGTCCGAATGACTGCCCGACCGCAGCGACCCGGCACGCCGGCCGCGACCAGGAGTCACCGTCATAGGCCATATCGGCTGGCCACTTTTCAGTTTCTGACCACGCTTCGGAAACTTCGATCCGCCTGACGCTATGGCCCTACATCGAATTGATATCGAAAGGTTGGTTATTTAATCATGGACCGGTCCGACGAGCAGTCTTCGCTCGAATCCAATTCCACTCCTCATCCTCCCGGCAAAAAGCTATCCAGGCGTTCCATTCTGGGTGGCTTCGCCGCGGCAGGGGCAACTGCCGCCGCCGTCCCGCTGATGGCCGCGTGCGACAAATCCAAGAACGACGCTCCGCCCGGTTACGGAACCGGGATCGACGACGGATTCCACGGCAAGGTCGAACTCGACGCGCGCGACTCCAAGCCGGACTGGACCCCGTACGAGGTCAAGAAGGCACCCAACGGCGCCCCGAATGTGCTGGTGGTGCTGTTCGACGACGTCGGGTTGGCATCCTGGTCACCGTATGGCGGCCGGATCAATATGCCGGTATTGCAACGCCTCGCCAACGATGGGCTGACCTACACCCAGTGGCACACCACGGCCCTGTGCTCGCCCACCCGATCCTGCTTCTTGACCGGCCGCAACCATCACGTCAACCGATTCGCGTCAATCGTCGAGGGCACCAACGGTTTTCCCGGCGCGGCGGGCCGCCTGCCCGCACAGTGCGCGACGGTCGCGCAGGTGCTCCAGGACAACGGCTACAGCACGTTCTGGCTCGGCAAGAACCACAACGTGCCCGAAAGCGACATCTCCAGCGGAGGCACCAAATCGGAATGGCCGCTGCAGAAAGGTTTCGACCGCTTCTACGGGTTCCTCGGCGGTGAAACCAACAACTGGTACCCGAACCTGGTGGAGGACAACCGGTTCATCGAGGCACCCTACAGCCCGGAGCAGGGCTATCACCTGTCCAAGGACCTGGCCGACAACGCCCTCAAAATGCTGCGCGACCAGCGGTCGAGCAACCCGTCCAAACCCTGGTACATGTGGTTCTGCCCCGGTGCCAGCCACGCCCCGCACCACAGCCCGGCCGAATACGCCGACAAATATAAAGGCCAGTTCGACGACGGTTACGAGGCGTACCGGGAATGGGTACTCGAGCGCATGATCGACAAGGGCATCATGCCGAAAGGCACCGCCCTCACGCCGATCAACCCGCTGCCCAAGGATGTCGCGCTCGCAGCGGACTCGGTGCGGCCCTGGAATTCGCTCAATCCCGACGAGAAACGATTGTTCTCGCGGATGGCAGAGGTGTTCGCCGGGTTCTCCGAGTACACCGACGTCCAGATCGGGCGCATCGTCGACTATTTGGAGCAGACCGGGCAGCTCGACAACACCGTCATCTTCTACTGCGCCGACAATGGCGCTTCCGGCGAAGGTTCGCCGAACGGGTCGGTCAACGAGAACAAATTCTTCAACGGCTACCCCGACGATCCCGCCGAGAACATGCGATATCTGGACCGGCTCGGCAGCCCCGACACCTACAATCATTATCCGACCGGCTGGGCCGCAGCATTTTCCACCCCGTTCCAGATGTTCAAACGCTACGCGCAGTTCTCCGGCGGCACCTGCGACCCGATGGTGATCCACTGGCCCAAGGGAATCAAGGCGAAGGGACAGATCCGGCACCAATACCACCATTGCACCGACATCGTGCCGACCATTCTCGAGGTCACCGGCATCCAGATGCCCGATGAGTTCCGCGGGGTGAAGCAATACCCGATCAATGGTGTGTCGATGCGCTACAGCTTCGACAACGCCGACACGCCCACCGCGAAGAAACGCCAGTATTACGCCATGCTCGGCACCCGCGGCATCTGGGAGAACGGCTGGAAAGCCGCGTCGCTGCACGCCGCCCTCGGCAACAAGGGCCACTTCGACCAGGATAAATGGGAGCTCTACCACGTCGACGAGGACCGCTCCGAATCCAAGAACCTCGCCGACCAGTACCCCGACAAGCTCGAGGAACTGATCAACGCCTGGAACCAAGAAGCCCACGACAACTACGTCCTGCCCCTCGACGACCGTTCCGTCGTCGAACAACTCGGCCTCGAACGACCCAAACCCGAACCGCCCCGCGACCGCTACGTCTACTACCCAGGTGCCTCGCCGGTCCCCGACGCCGCCGCGGTCAATGTCTGCGGCAGGTCCTACAAGATCGTCGCCAACGTCGACCTCACCCCCGAAGCCCGAGGCGTCATCTTCGCCCACGGCTCCCGCTTCGGTGGACACACCCTGTTCATCAAGGACCACAGGTTGCACTACGTCTACAACTTCCTCGGCATCCAACCCGAACAGGACTTCGTCGCCTCGGCACCGCTCACCCCGGGCAAACACACTCTCGGCATGGAGTTCAGCCGCGAAACCTCCGGGAAACACGGCGAATCCGAAGGCACCACAACGCTGTACATCGACGGCCAACCCGTCAGCAAAGGCCCGATGCGCGCCCAACCCGCCAGATTCGGCCTCGCCGGCGAGGGACTCAGCATCGGCTACGACAGTGGCGACACCATCTCCCCGCAATACCAGAGCCCAGCCACCTTCACCGGAGGAACCATCCAGAACGTCACCGTCGATATCGGCAAGGAGTCCTTCAACGACCTCCAAAAGGAAGCCGAGGCCGTGCTGGAAGGAAACTGAGCTCAGAACGCGATCTGCTCACACCGGGGCGGCCAATCCGGTCGCGCGCCAACAGCGCTATCCGCGTCAAGGAAGTTGTAGGTCGGCGACATACACCAGGTTGGGGATATGGGTCCGGTCCCCCTCCGGACACAGATACGCCAACACGTGGCCGTGGGTTCGTCGCGGCCGTAACCGCGTGGTCGTCGTGGTTGTAGGTGAATTTCAGTCCCAGTTCTCGGTATACCTCCAGCTTGCCACCGAGTGCATCCACCAGTTGACGGATTTCGTCCCGGCTCATTCGTTGAGCTGGGACGGCGCGACTCGCGGCTGTCGTAAGTTGCGCGGCCAGGACCGCGCGTTCCAGCTTGTGATGGAACGGGTTTCGAGGATGCGGATCAGCAGGAGCGCCGACCAGCAGCGGATAACGTGAGCACGGATGCGTTCTTGGAGGCGAGGTAGCCGACGGCGATGTCCTCGGCCGAGAGCTTCGGATCCGAGCAGCACAGTAGGTATTTCCCGGCGAAGTTGGCTTCCGCTTTCACTTTTGCCGCGTCCACGGCGTGGTCTTGGGCGGCCCATCCGAGGATGGCGTCGAGCGTGGGTATGGCTCATTGCCGTCGGCGTATCGCCCGCGCTCGGAGTCGATGGGCCGCGCGACGACCCCGCGGCCCGGTTGACGGCGATCCACCGAAGCGAGGGTGTCGCCGCGTCCGGCGGTGATCTGTGCGATGTTGGCCAGCGCTTCGGTGGGCTGCCCGGTCGCCGGGTCGTAGCGCAGATAGCCCTGATGCACGGCCTCGACACCGGCGAAGTCCATTGAGTCGGGGAACTCGGCGGGGAATCGTTTGCCGCCGAACGCCTCGGAGGCGGGATCGACACCGTGGCCGAGCCGCGAGTTGAAGCGGCTCTGTGGGCCCGGCTCGTCCGCTCCGAGCATGGTCACCAGATCGCGCCACGATGCGGCGATAAGGATACTGTCCGCGCCGATGCCGAACTCCGCGGCATGGCGGACCGGGCCCGCTCCCGGCGACCCCGAGACGGTGATCGTGACGACCAGATAGGCGAGCTTCCCCTCGCTGCCCGCATAGAATATGACAACTGAACCGTAGCTGTGCCCGTAGAGCCGGGTGACAAGCCGGTCGGCTCCGGCGGTTCCGGCGCGACTTCTGGTGGCGTGGAGTGCCGTGATGTCGCAGAGCAACCGATGCCCGCCGACGCGTGCGCGGCGTCGGAAGGCGGCTTTCACATAGCCGGTGTTCACCGGCCCGGCCGGCGCGTCGTATCCGATCCAGATGATCGACGCCAGCTCGAGCGATGGATCGACGCGCAGCGTCTCCTCATACAGGTTGCGCAGCGGCTTGAACTGGTAGGCCAGCGAGGAAGAGGTCGTATTCGTCCCGGGCACATGCCAGTTCACCGTGTGCGCGGTGTCCACATTACCGAGTGCGGCGACGACCTTGCCTTTGCCGTGGAAGGCGGTAGCGTCGTAGGACAGCAGGTGCACCGGCGGACCGCCCCTCATCTTCGCGGCCTGTCGGTCCAACTCCTGCAAGTGATTTCGGGTGTGGATCAGGTTACTGAACTGTTTCCTCTCGGCGTCGGTGAGGTCGGTCCGCAACCAGTTGAGTAGTCTCCGGTCGGCTGGCTTGCGGGCGATGAACTCGTCCAGATCGCGGCGGATCGACAGCCGGTTGGCGTGGTCGCGGACCGTGGCGGGAATGCCGTCGGCGTTACCGATCTGATGCGGGTACACCTGGATCAGCGCCCGCTGCAAGCTGCTCGACCCACCAGGTGCGGCGGGGTCGCTCAGCGAGTCCCACCACTCACCGTTCTCGGTCGCACGGCGGCGTGCGGAGCCCGCGGTCAGGCGATATCCCCAACGCTGCAACCTACCCGCGGCATCGAAGCCGCCCGCGCGTAGCGCCTCGTCGGCCAGCCGCCGCTGTTCGTCGTCGAAACCGTGATCCACAGGCAACGACCGCCAACGGTTGTCCGCGTCGGCGCGCACGGAGCCGATGCCGTTGTTGTCATCCGGACGCCCCGACTCCTCGGACGAGGCGGTCGCTGGATGGGAGCCGCCGGGGGTGATGGGGCCGCCTCCGCCCGCCTGGTCAGCAGGTGGCCTGTCTTGTTGCAACTGGCCGGCGGGTCGATCCGCAGTCGTCGAGGAGGAACCTCGACCGCTGCCCCTGGACCGTTTGCCCGACTCTGCGTGCCGGTCCATCCAGTCCACGACCGCGTCGAGATATTCGTCCGCCGTATACGTTTCGTTCTCCACGAGATGGTGTTCGCGCTGCAGTCCGCTCTTGTCGTAACCGGTTTCGTCTACGTCCGACATTCCCGCACGGGTCGCGATCCGCCCCGCGACGTGCCGGACGACGTCGACCGCACGCAAGGCGCGCACGGAATCGTCGGGTTCGAAGGTGGCAGGCGACGTCGCCGGTCCGAACCGGTTGACCAGGAGTTGGCGTTCGGCGGCCGTGAGTTGGTCGAGTGCCGTTTGCAGGTCGGTGGGATTCGCCGCGGTCAGCGCGGTGGCCAGCACCGCCTGCGACCGGTCGTGTTCGGCCGCAAGGGCGGTCACCCATCGACGAGCGGCGATGAGCGCCATGCTGCGAACAACCGGTGTATTCGCTCCCGCGCGCAGCCGGCGTAGCGCTTCCAGATGAGCCGGGCTGAGCCCTTGGACAGCGCGTTCCATCTGCTCTGCGCTCGCCGCAGCCAGCAGTTCGCGTGGATCCGGCTGGTCGGCGCTCGTCACGGCGGCATACATGGCTGCTCGGAAGCGGTCGGCCACCGATGTCGGGGACGGCGGGTCGGCAGGACGGCTCGCCGCCACCAGCTGTGCCCGCTGATTTCTGAGCTTGCGGCGGACGCTCGCCAGGTGCGTCCGCACATCATGCACGGAAAGATCGAGCGCCGCCGCTATTTCGTTGTGTGTCATGCCTTGCCGCACCCGAGCGAGTACTTCGCTCTCGCAGGCGGTGAGCGGGACCAGGCCAGGTGTGTTGTCGGCGGGCTGCTCGGGGATCAGGTGCGGTGGTTGTCTGCGGAGTTGGTCGTCGGGGTGCGGTTCGCCGATCACCTCCTGCGACCAGGGCGTCGTCTGGCCCGGTACGGGGCGTCGTGGTGGCTCGTCCTGTTCATGTGGTCTGCTGCCGATCAAGCCGCCAGGTTTCGGACTGTCCTCGCCTGGTTTCGAATCGCCGCTTCGCGCAGCTGGCTGATCCGGCTCCGCCCTGGTCGTGGTCCACGGTGTCAGCGGTACCGGGTCCTGTTCGCTCGCGGTGTTCGTCTGCGAATCGTCCTCATGTGGTCTGCTACCGATCAGCCCATCCGGACGACCCGGGGCGGGTGGATCCGCCTGGGGCGGAAGATCGACCTCGAGATCCGGTGTGATCTGCGGCGGATGCATGGTGGTCACGTACTCATGGATCACCCACTGTGGTGTACCGACCGGCACACCATGGATATCTGCTTCGGCAAACCCGACAGCAAGCGCCTCCACGTCATTGAGTTCCGTCTTGGATTCATCGGTGAAGGCGTACTCCGGCAGTCGAGTGAGCCAAGTCCGGTGAGACTCGTCGATCAGGCCAGATCTCCGAAGCCGCTCCCAGGTCTCCTGCAACACCTGTGGCAGGTTCTCCGACAGCCGCCGCCCGCGCTCCTCGATTCCGTGGACATCCATCGCGTGAATGAACTCGTGCACGGCCGCGTGGTGAAAAGGCCGGTCACCAACCGGATTGAACCCGAGTTCACGATCCTGGATACCGAGTTCCACAATCTGTGCCGGCCTGATCGCGTCGTACAGGTTGAACACGATCTTCTTGGTTCGACCCCGCGCTACCGGATCCCAAATGGGGTACGTTATGGCGCTGGCTTCCCAGTCACCGACGTAATCGATCCGTAGTTCGCGGATGTTGGTCCGGTTGGGGAACCTGGTCAACATCTCATCGAGCCCGCCGAGAATCTCCTCGACGACATCGGCGGTCACATCCGGATGGTCGAACCCGGCCATCGTGAAATGCGGATACTTCAGGGCGAACGTCTCGACTAACCGCGCCTTGCCCCGGGCCTCCGCATCGAGCCCCGCGCGCTGCGGCATCTCGCTCGGAGTCGGCACGACGTGTCGTTCGATCTGCGCCAACGCGGCCAGGTACCCGCTGTAGATGTCGAGCAACTCATCGAGGTATTCGCCAGGAGCCTGAAGACCGTTGATCCACGATTCGAGGTTGGTCACCCGCTCGCGAATGTGCGCAACCGCCCACTTCGGCAAGGTGTGGTCCAGCCACACCTCACGGCCATCGATACGCTTGACGAACTTCGCCGCGAACACACCGGCCGGCGTAGCGTCGACTTCGGATCGGGCGCGTCCACCCATCACCTTGCCGTCCGGACTCACACTCCACTCGCGCGGCGTACGGTACGTCCTGGTCACCGCGTCGAACAGGCCGAGCCGTAGAGCCGAGGACGAGTCCAGAATGTTTTGGGGCACGACGTCGATGCTGTCGTCCGGCCGCCCGGGGGTGAGTTCCCGGTAGACGGTCGAACTGTCCCATAACGAAGTCGCGTGGGCGACCGGAGCATCCATGATGACGGCGACTTTCCCCTGCAATACCTGCACAAGCGCCTCCATTGGAGCGGCATACGTCTCCTCGAGCACCCGCAAGCCATTGCGGCACGTCACCAACTCGATCCGCACCCCCGGCGCATCCTCCACCAAGACACGTTCCACAATGCCCGAGCCCAGACCCGCCAGTATCAAGTCCTCGAACAAGGGGCCGGCGAACGCACGCTCACCAGGCGAATCCTCAAACGGCCTGCCACCGATCAACCCACTCGAACCGCCGGCGCCCGCCTCGGGATCACTGCTCCGTACCGTCAGCTGATCCTGCTCCGCTACCTCGGCCCGCGGAGTGAGCGCAGCCGGACCCTGTTCGCCCGCGGTCACCTCGCCCGGTCTCTCCGAGTCGAACGTGTCACGCAGCCGCGCAACAGCTTCGGCGAAAATCTCAACTGCGGTAGCGACCGGCAATGCCACTCGTTGAGCAACGTCGGCCAATGGCACGCCCTCCACCAGATGCAGCATCACCAATCGCGCCGCGGCATCAGGATCAGCCATATCAGCTAGCGCGGCACGAACCATCCTCGCGAAATCGGTATCGGAGGACCCTGCGGTAGCAACCGGATCGGCCACTTCCTGATGTGGTCGGTTCGTACCCTCGATCGGAGCATCCAGTTGCACGGGGGGCAGAGTTAGCATCTGGCGCGCCAGCATGACGTCGGCCATCTTCAATCGTGTCGCGCGGGCAATCTCTGTGTTGTCGAGAGCCTCACCGGCAGCAACCATACGGTCGATCTGCGCTCTTACCGCTCTGACTTTCCGCAGGGTGCGATTGTTCAGATCTAGGAACTGACGCTCGAGTTGGTACCGGGAAATTGCTCTGCTACCGCTGGCCCACGCCTGTGGGGTGAACGACGCGGAGGGGATGTGGTTGTCGATCGCGCGGAGAATCCCCATCCACGCGACCTGTCCCGCCTCGTCTCGGGTATCCGGAGACTCCCGAAGCGCCAACGCATTCCGAACCCACATGAACCGCTTGCAGATCTCGTCCCGGACCGCCCTTTCCTCCGGCGAACCCACTCTGGTCACGACATATCGATTGAACAGATCTACTTCATATCGATCACCGGACGGCCCGAAACGACCCCGCTCGTAGAATCGCTCGACAGCCTCGAGCAACACATCGCCACCGACACCCAACGCCCCACAGAGCTGCCGAAACTTCCGCAACCGCGGACGAAATCGTTGGTTTTCGATCTGGGAAATGGAGTCCCGAGGCATCCGCGCTCGACGCGCAAGCTCGCCCCCCGACATACCTGCGTCATTGCGCAGAGCCGCAATCCAGCTTCCAGGCAACCCAGGGTCGTGCGCGGCAGGTTCGATATCGAGATGGATATCCGAATAGAAGTGACGGGCGGCGGCCCGCAGCAGTTCGCCACCGACCCCCAGCGCATCGCAGATTCGCCGGAACACCGCGAACCTCGGCCTGTTCCTTCCGGATTCGATCCGGTAGAGATGGCCCGAGCCGACACCGATCGCCTTCGCGACCTCGCTCTGGGGCATGTCCCGGTCATGCCGCAGCGCCACGAACCAACTACCGGGCGACGCGGGATCGTGCGCGGCGGGGTCGAGGTCGAG
Organism: Nocardia sp. NPDC004278; assembly: GCF_053602975.1. Taxonomy (NCBI): domain Bacteria; kingdom Bacillati; phylum Actinomycetota; class Actinomycetes; order Mycobacteriales; family Nocardiaceae; genus Nocardia; species Nocardia sp. NPDC004278. The sequence continues at coordinate 30,095 of NZ_JBSGEQ010000026.1, read as the reverse complement.
ATTGAGATCCCGATAGAAGTAGCGAGCGGCGGCGGCGAGTACATCCGGCGCAACTCTCAGTGCCCGGCAGATTCGCCAGAAGACGATCGAGGTCGGAGTGTGTCCGCCCTCGATTCGGCTGGCAAACGTCTTCGGTATGCCCGCGGTCCGTTCCAACTCGGGCTGGGACATGTCCCGGTCATAGCGCAGCGCCCCGATCCAGGTTCCGGGCGACCGAGGGTCATGCGCGGTGGGGTCGAGGTCGAGGTTGAGACCCCGATAGAAGTGGCGAGCCGCCTCCGTCAGCGCTTGCTGCTCGAGACCCAGTGCGCGCGCAATCCGCAAGAACAGACCAGGCCGCGGCGGCTCCACGTTGTTCTCGTAGACCCGGATGCGCACCGGGTTCACACCAACCGCGTGTGCGAGGTCCGACTGTGTCATGCCCTTGCTGTGACGAACAGCGCGCACCCAGTCACCCAGCGAATCATGGGCAGCCACACCGATATCCAGCACGATATCTGGATAGAACTGTCGGACGGCATCGTTCAGCGCCTCGCCCTCGAGCCCGAGTGCTCGGCAGATCCGCGCAAAGGTGCCGATCCGCGGCTTCCGCTGCCCGCTCTCGATAGTGGACAGTGCGCTGTTCGCCAGGCCCGCCGCTTGCGTGAGCTGTTTCCGCGTCATCCCCCGCTCGAGCCGCAACGCCTTGATCCACGCACCCCGCGCAGCATCCGACTGTGAATCGTCCTCATATGGCCTGCTACCGATCAGCCCACTCGGACCGCCCGAATCCGGATGATCCTCATGCGGCGGGAGATCGACCTCGAGATCCGGCGTGACCGGTGGCAGCCGCCCAGTGGTCACATACTCATGAATCGCCCACTGCGGCGACCCGGCCGCCACGCCGTGAATGTCCGCCTCCGCGAACCCGACAGCGAGCGCCTCCGCATCGTTGAGCACCGTCTTGGCTTCGTTGACGAAGGCGTACCTCGGCAGTCGAGTGAGCCAGGTCCACCAGGACTCCTCGATCAGGCCGTGGTTCGACAGGCGTCCCCAGGTCTGCGACAGCATCGGCTGCAGGTTCTTCGACAGTCCCTCCACGGCATCGATAGCGTGGACGAACTCATGCACGGCGTTGTGGTGAAACGGCCTGTCGCCGACCGGATTCAATCCGAACTCGAGAAACCGGATTCCGCGTTTGACAGTCTGTGCCGGGTTGGCCGCATCGCGCAGGCTGAACCGCATACTCAGGGTCCGGCCCGCCGCTGTGGGGTCAGCATAGTTGTGCGTTCGGGGGCTGCTGGCTTCCCAGTCGGTGTAATCGATCCGCAGTTCGCGGATATTGGTCCGGTCCGGGAACCGGGTGAACATCTCATCCAGCCCACCCAGGATCTCCTCGACGACATGAGCGGGCACATCCGGATGATCGAACCCGACCAGCGTGACGTGCGGATAGTTCAGCGTGAACACCTCGACCAACCGCCCCTTGGCCTGCGCTTGCGCATCCAGCCCGGCACGATGCACTCGCTCGCCGAAGGTATGCACGGCGTGCCGCTCGACCTGCGCCAGCGCTGCCAGGTACACGCCGTAGATATCGAGCAGCGCCGCTCGATGTCCCTGGGGCATCGGAAAATTCGAGATCCACGTATCGAGGTGCGACACCTGCTCCCGAATGGCCGCGACGTCCCACGTCGGCATAGCGTGGTCCAACCACACCGCACGATCGTCGATACGCCGCACGAACAACGACGCGAACACACCGATCTGCGTGGCGTCGACGTCGGATCCGGAACGTCCGCCCATCACCTCGTTGTCGGCCACACTCCACTCTCGCGCCGTCCGGTGCGTCCCGGTCACCGCATCGAACAAGCCGAGCCGCAGGGCCGAGTCCGAGCCCAGAACCTCCGGGTCCACAACATCGACGCTGTCCCCAGGCCGCCCAGGGGTGAGTTCCCGATAAACGCTGTCGTCCTCCAGGTTCAGCATCGCGTGGGCGACCGGAGCACCCATCATGATGGCGACCTTGGTCTGCAACACCTGCACCAGCGCGGCTACCGGATCGGCATAGGTCTCCTTGAACACCCGCACGCCATTGTCGAACGTCACCTCCTCGACGCGCACCCCCCGCGCATCCTCGACCACGAACCGTTCCGCAATACCGGATTCCAGGCCCGCCAGCACCAACTCTTCGAACTCGGGACCAGCAAACCCACGCTCACCAGGCGAATCCTCGAACGGTCTGCTACCGATCAGCCCACTGCCCACGTCCGGTGGACCATCGTGCGGTGGAGTCGTTTCGCCGAATTCGGCGAGTAGGCCATCAACAGCGGCCGTCACCGTCGGTGCGAAGTCGGGCAGGGTCGGTATCCGCTCGGATTCGATATCGCTGGTGCCAACCCTGGCCTCGGCGCTGCGGCCGGAGATGATCCGATCGGTGACGACTCCCTGGACGGCGGCGGCGAGGAGCCGGGCGGTGTCTTCGTCGATCTCGTCGACGGCTGCGGCGAGGTGGTCGGCCAGCATCATCCGGTGCCGGTCGTGCAGCGGGCCGTGCGCACGGAGGTCCAGATGTAGGACGCGGGCCTCGTCCGGGTGCTCGGCCAGGGCAGTGAGGTAGGCGCGGACGGCGGTATCGAATCGGGATCGGATATCGCCTCCGGTGATGTCGGGCATGGCCGCCCGGGACGCGGTCCGCAGACGTGCGAGGGCTGCGGCGCAAGCGGCTTCGAATCCGGTCTCCTTGTCGGAGAACAACTTCCGGTAAGTCTGTGCGGATACTCCGGCGCGCCGCTGGACCTCCTCCAGCGACATCGCGGTAAAGCCCTGTTCGGCGGTCACCGCGATCAACTGGGTCGAAATCCGCTCCCGCTCATCGGGTTTCGACTGTTCGAACGGCACGACGCGTTGCTGATGTAGATGTGCGATATCAACCTCGGCGGCGGACTGCGCGGCCGGTGTCGTCGTGCCATTCCGGAAGAGAGCCGCCAGACCGCTGCGTAGGCGCGGTACGGCGGCGGCATCGCCGGTCGCGACCCAGTCGGCGAGGATCCCGTGGACCGCTGCCGCGAGGGCGCGACGCTCCGGCGTGAGTACGGTCGTCTCGTTGCGCACGGTCGCGACCGTGTCGGCGATCACCAATGTCACATACGCCATCACATCGGCACGGACGGGGGGGTCGAGGGCAACGCCCTCGACCAACAGCATGCGCGCGGTGGCCGGCCGCGCAGCCAAGGCGCTCACATACGTATTCACCGCCACTGCGATACGGGCGGCGCGGTCCGGTGCCGCGCCACGGACCTCCTCGTCGACCATGTTCCGCAGATCGATCAAAGCCTCGTGATGCGCCGTGCGGAAGGCACTGCCGGTGGTCCGGAAGTAGTGATGGAAGGCGGCGCTGGAGATCCGCGCACGGTGGCAGACGTCCTCGACGGTGGTTGCGCCGAATCCCTGGTCGGACACTGTCGCCACGAACGCCCGCAGAATGCGGCTCAGTGAATCATCCTGCGGCACAACAGTTCTCAGGGACGAGAACATCCACTCGTCGACGTCCGCCGCTGCGAGCCGGATGGGCTGTGGATCCGGCGCAGGCGCGAACACAACACCCGCACCGGCGAGAACGGCCGCCCGCACTGTGCGATCGGTTTCCATCGCATCGGCCACGGCGAGTATCCGCAGGTAGTCTTCCTCTTCGCCGCGCGCCACCACACTGCCGGACTCGAATGAAACCTGGGTCCGCGACTGTCCGATCTCCGGGCGGCCGTGCGGGTCGGTGTTCCGTGCGGCGTGTACGAACATCCTTGCGCTGTTTTCGCGGGTGTACGGCCGCAGCAGTTCCTGCAACCCGCGGGCCGCCGCCCACGCACCGGGCAGGTCGTCGAGTACGGAGCCGAGTCCCGCTACCCAGTTGTCGATCGGCACCTGGGCACCGAGAGGCTGTTCGACCAGGTTGAATCGTTCCGCCAGGTCGCGGTAGTCCCCCAGTTCGGCAAGGAAACGGCCCACTCCGCTGGATGACGAGACAGCGACCGGCACACCTTGCTCGATCGCCTCGGTTGCTACCCCGCCGAATCCCTCGGCACGCGACGGCATCACCACGATGGTCGCCGCGCGGATATCGTCGCGCAGCTTCCTACGGCTCGCTGTAAATGGCCGCACTTCGACCGCATCCGGATCGCCCACCAGCCTCGCCAACTTGGCGTGGGCGGCTTCGACGCTGTCTCTCGGGTAGCCCCGCACCACCAGCCGCACATCACGTCCCTGCGCGCGCAACCGCTGCACTACCTCGGCGGTCTCCGCAGCACCTTTCAGGTGGTCGTCTACACGGCCGAACAGCAGAATCCACGCCGGGTCACCGGGTGCGGGCTCCGGTGGCTGCTCGGCTATCTCCAGACCCGGCTGTAGTTGGTGCACCGAGCCGTGGCCCGCCATGACAGCCGCCGACAGCGCATCCGTGGCCAGCACTGGACCCAGGCCCGTCACCAGATGTGCACGCCGCGCCAAGTAGATGCGGGCAGCGATCTCGGCGCGACCGTTTTCCGGACTGTAGTTGAGGGTTTCCCACAGCATCGGTGTCAGATGGTGGACGCTCACGAGTCTCGCGGCGGGGTACCGGGTCTGGGCCTCCAGTGCCACTGTGGGGCCGTCGTCCTCGGCGTGCACGATCACCAGATCCACCGACCACGGCAAATCGTCCGAGCCTGCGTCGAACCGCTTCCACCGACTCGCCCCAGAGACACGGTCGCGGTCGCCGTACACCTTCACACCCGAGAGCCGGGAACCACGCGCGATCTGGCCGGCTGAGACGATCACCTCGTGCCCGGCCGCCGCCAGCCCCCGACACAGCGCCCAGTTCACCGTGGACAGACCGGTCCGGCCCCGGCCCCAAACGGTGCAGTACACCAGAATCCGCTGTCTGGTGAGGTCGAGCCGAACCCGATGCCGGACCTGGCCCTGCGGCAGAGGAGCGGCGGTGTCGACGTCGATGCGGCCATCCACGTCGGACAGCTCGCGGCGCAATTCTTCCGCCGTCACACCGGGAGCGGGATCGGTGGCGTCCGGTCGGGTGTAATCCAACTCGGCCAGCAATCGGCGCCGACCGTCGGCTTCTTTGGACGAGGTCACGACCAACACTGCATCAGCCCCGGCACGGGGCAGGGTGAGTGCCGCGAGCCGCGCGATCGCATCGATGTGGCCCTCGCGAGCCCGCGCGGAGCCCAATTCGGGCAGTCGCGCGGCGAGGGTGCCGGGGTCCGATGCGTCGGCGCCTGGCCCGATGACCAGCTGCCAGCCGAAACCGCTGTGCTTCTCCCGCATCTCGGCCATGTGCAGCCGGGAGTCACGATTGGCGTCCACCGGCGTGTAGCCGGGGTCGCTCGCCAACCGGTCGGCGATCTCCCGTGCCTTCGCGGCGTGGTCGCGGCGCATGTCACGGTTCGCCAGCAGCCACCCCTCCGGCGGCCGGTATCCGCTGTCGGGGTCAGCGAAACCGGCGCGGTCACGCAGGCAGTCGATGAGGGCTTGGCGCGCGCCGACATCATTGCCCCAGTCGGACAGGATCCATTGAACGACGGCGTCCGGCTCCGACAACGTCTGCAGGTCCGCGGCGGCCACCCACCCGGCAACGCGCATCGCCGTCTCGAACTCGCCGCCGGTGATCTCCCCCCAGCGCTGCCGCATCTCCTCCATAGCCGCGGGCGACGCGATGGTCCGGGTCCCCGTCCGTGCATCGAATCCGATGCCGCTCACCGCGAATCCGAGCACGCGGGCGGTACTCGCGGCAAAGCCGTGCACCAGGGCACGAGCATGCAGCAGTTCCGCCGACCGCACCGCGGCCCGGCGCTGCGGATTGCCGCCGTGCCGCCCGCCGCCGTCCGCGAGATCGCTCCAGGCGTCCGCGATCATCGCCGCCATGATCTCGCCGAGGTCGGCGCCCTGGAGTACCCCGTTGTCCAGGACGCGGTGCAGGTCCGCGGCCACCCGCAGCCCATCGCCATAGCGGTTCGCTGCGCCGGGCTCCCGCAGCTCGACGGCGGCGTCGTGAATGTCATCGGCGCGACCGGTGTCCCCACGGCCGTACAGCCTCCGGCTGATGTACAGCCCCTCGGCCACCAACCGCACGCCGCGCCGAACTTCCGGATCAGCGAGCTGTTCCGGCGGCACCCGCGAGCCGAGGATCTCGGTCACCTCATCGATCTCCCGACCGATCACCTCCTCAGGCAACGGCCGAGACGCCAGGCTCAGCAGGTCATCGGCGCTCCCGTCCGCCGCCGCCACATCCCCCGACCGACCCGGCTCCGACATCCACCCGTCCGGGCGATCGCCCGCATTCTCCGATGGCCGACTACCGATGCGACCACCGGGCTCGCGGTGTTGCTGCTGGTCGCGCGTGCTGGTCGCCCCGACGAGGTAAGCGCATTCGGAGACGTCGTAGCCGTTGAATATCGTGTCCGAAGGATTGACCCGGATCGGAGTCAGTTCGGGGCACGCTTCGGCCAGGTACCCGTACAGCGCTGGGCGATTTGTTGCCGCGCCGCCGCAGTGATCGTCTATGACGATCGCGAGGCGACGTCCTCGGGCCGCGGCGACACCGTGCGCCCAGTCGGTGAATTTACGGTAGAAGTCCGCGACGGAGATGTGGTTGATATACGTCTCCAACGGATTGAGGCCGCGGATGAGGAGAAGGGGCTCACCAGATGTGCTGGTGGTCTCGATGAGCAGGCCCGCGCCTGCCAGTGCGGTGCGCGCCGGGTCGTCGGGATTCCGGACCATGATGACGGCTGTCATATTCGGCATCGCCTCGGCGACCGAACGATATGCCCCCGCCCAACAAGCACTGGCAATATGTCCGGAAAGCTCGATCAGCGGCCCCCGCGTGGGAACGAACCGCAGCCGAGTGGTGTCGCTCGAGACTCCGACGCCCTGGGTACGCGCTATCGCTTCGTCCAGCGCCACGACACTCGTCATCCGCCGGAAAGTTCGGGCACCCTGCCGGTGTGCGAAATACTGTGCGAACACCTCCTGATTGGTGATGTGCTCGACAAATTCCCGGACGAGAGTGATATCTTCCAGTGTCGGTTCGCCGACACCGATGTGCTGCAATCGATCGACCCATTCCGGATGTTTCTGCATCGCCCAGGCAAAGCAGATTGCCCGCAGGTCGTCATGCAACTCGCCGACACGAGACAATTGCTGGAAATTGTTTTCGAAATCCTTGAGTGATCGCAACGCCGGAAATTGCGTCGCACCATCAGCCTTTGGCGCGATGAGTTCCTGCAAATCCTGTGCGCGAGCGACCATATTTCGACGCGCCACGTCATTCATGGGTAAACCGTTGGCGAGTCTGCCCGAAGCGATGGAGTGCTCCAGGATATCGATGTGCTCGGCAATGCGGTGTCCGAGGTTGTCGAGCAGATGGGTGATCGGCCGCCGCGCAAAGGTCGAAGTCGAGCGCGCGACCTGCAGATTCTGCGCCAGCCGTGCGAAACGGGTCAGTAGGTCCTCGGTCCATTGCGGCCCCGACTCACCGTCGCGGGTCCGCAGTTTGGCGACTTCGACCACACCGCTGGGACGATATTCCCCGGGCATCGGTGTGATGTCGCCTTTCGCCGTCACCCGCTCGTGGTAGCGGAGCATTTCACGCAGCGACGCAATGTCGCTGGGCCCCCAACCGGACCTCTCATAGTGGGTGACGTCGATCAGCAACCGGGCGAGGAAGTCCGAAGACTGCACCTTCGCCAGACTCTCGGCCGATATACCCGCACCTTTTACCTCGGCCACGAAGGAGCGCGCAATGTCCTTCAACTCAGCGAGGTCCGTCTCGCCCGAACGCTGCAAGCCGAGTGCACTTCGCTCGGCGCCGTCCGCCCCGTCTGCCAGCACAGCGCGAAGGCATCGGGCAAACTCCGGCGTCACCTCCCGGACGAACTCCATCGCAGCGCGAATTGCCGGTGGCCGCTGACCGACCGGCAGCTGACCCACCGTCTCCACATAACAAGCGAATTCGGGGCCGTTCGGACCTCGGATGTAGAGGTCCTCCACGGCACACAACTGCTCCGGGGTGAATTCCACCTCTGCCCGCACATCGTCCGGGATATTTGCGATTTGCCGGGTCCGCAGAAACGCGTTCGCGAACTTACGACGGACCGAGCCTGGAGAGAAATCATCGAGGGCGGCCAGCATGTCCCAGGCTCGATCCTTTCCGGGCGGATTTTTCGTCACAAACCTGTCGAACATCGTGAGCAGACGCAAATCCACAGCACCGGCCGGAATTTCGGCAACTCGGCGCAACTCCCGTCCGACGGCATCGAGATCGACCGTAATGTGTTTCGACATCCGTCTACAGACATAGGGTTCGAAATGAGAGTTGCTCTCGTCGATCTTTTGCAAAGCTTCGCTGATCTCGGGTCTGGCCAGGAACTCGATTGCGGCGCCGATCGTGTCAGCACTCCAGTGACCGGAGTTCGCCATGTCGAGCAGGATGCTATGCGCCATCGGAGTCGAGATCACGTCCACGATCTCGGGAAAGGCGGCCAGACTGATCTGAGTCTGCTGTGTATGGAGGTGAAGGTCGAGCAGATCGCCGCCGCCCAGGTCGGCGTTGAGCTCGGCGAGCATCTGGTTGCGCTCGAACTCGTCCGCGAGCATGCGAAAGAAGTGCACTATTTGTGTGTGCTCGCCGGCTGGCCGTCCGGTCAGCCTGCGGACGCGGAGTTCGATGTCGTCCGCACTCAACGAAAGGCGGGATCCGGACCGCGCGAGTTCTGCTGCGGCATCGGTCGGCGTGACCACGGGATCGAACGCACCCAGCGCCGCCGAGAAGTTCTCCTGGAACCACCCGTGCACCATGCGATTGGCATCTGCGAACTCGAGTTCACCACGGGTCAGCCAGCGGGCATTGGTGATGTGCCTGTCGGCGACTCCCGCAACGAACTGCTCGGACGCATCGACCAACACCATGTCGGCTTCCGTGATCTTCGACGGTCCCGCGGCGCGCAGATCCAACGCCATCGCCTCGAGTGCGGACGGCAGCCTCCACACCCCCCGCCCACCGTCGCGGAAGACCTCCTTGACCATTAGGAACCGCTCGACTCCGGTGGAATCGACATGCCTGGCCAGCACGTCAGCAGCCGGTGACCGGACACCGGGAAAGCGTTGACCGAGATGCTCGATGACGTCCCCGCTGGACGGACCGAGCAGGATAGGGGTATCCGGGGGCGCGCCGAAGACTTGGGCGAGTTCGTTGTCCAGTTGTTCGGTGACGGCGGCGAGCCCGGTTTCGTGGCGGTGAGCCTGGTCTGTGACGCTGGCGATCATGGTGAGGTCACCGAATGCCGTCGCCCATCTCTTGGTGTTCCCGTCGTCCGAGAGATACCGATAGTCGTCCAGCTCTTGCTTGCTCAGTTGCGCCGGGTCGCGGCCGATGGCGGCACGAAGTTCCGCCTTCGCCATCTCGAGCAGGCTTTCGAGTCGGGCACGGCTGGTCGAGCCAGGACGAACGTCGAACCACACGAGCCCCTGAAAATTGCAGGCCTTCTGGAGGCTGGCGGTGTCAATCGCGTCGAGAGCATCCTCGTGGACTTCCAGCTCCGCGGTCAGCGACTCCAGGCGGTCGGCCAACGCCCTCCGGGCCTTCGCCGCGTCGTCGGCCGGTTCATCTCGCAGGATGGCGCTGCGCAGCTCATCGGCACGGAGCTGCCCGGCCAGCTCGTCGAAGCAACCGAGACGCCAGGCCAGCAACGCGACGCGGTCGGCGCTCTCCAGAACCCCGCGGCTCACCGCGAACCGTTCTGCGGCCGAGTGCACCACGCCGGGTGCATGGCGGTGCGCGTCGCCGATGCTGGTCCACCCCATCCGCTCATCGACGTACAGGCCGTGCTCGGTCGGATTCCGCAGCATACGGCGCGCATTGAGCTGTGCCCGCACCTGCCACACACGCGAGTCGATGGCAAGCTCGTCGGGATCCAGCCGCAGCAACTCGGCCAGACGGTGCCGATCTACGACCTGGCGAGTCGCCCAGTCCAGCAGCACCGGCGAACCCGGCTGCAGGGCCGTCGACAGCGGCTCCCCGAACATGGCACTCAGCCAGTTACCCGCGACGCTGTGGTCCTGCCTGGTGCGATGTCGGTAGCGCTCATACGCCGATCCCGATCCCCCTTCCGTCGGCCGCGCTCCGATCAGCCCGTCCGGGAAATCTTCGCCGCGCACACCTGTCGATTCGCCGTCGACCAGCTGGCGCTCCGGGCCGTTGGGTCCGAGTCCAATCCCGAATCCCTTGTCCCACTTGCCCACCCAGCTGGACGGATCGAACGGCGGCCAGTCGCGGGTGCGGGCGGCTCGGGCCGCGGCGCCCGGCTCGACACTGTATGGATTGACCTGGTTCAGGTCGATCTGCACAAGGCGGTCGTCGCCATCGTTGCGGACCATCACCAGATCCACGCCGCTGCCGTAGTCACGAGCCGGGTTCTCGACGGCCAGCAGCGCGAACGTACGCGGTCTGCCTGCTAGATGCGTCGCCACGTCTTCGGGCCTATCGAACACCGCCGACCAGTCGGCGCCCACCCTGGCTGCGAATTCTTCGCCCGGCGCACCCACAGGAAAGTCAGGACTCGCCGTCGCCTCGACGAGGTGAACCGGGTGATCCGGCATCAGATATTTGACCAGCCACAGCATTTCGGACACGGTGTCGCGGCGGTCGCCTTCCAGAAGCCGGACCAGAGCACTCCCGGCTGCGGCGGAATCGACCACCTTGTCGTGATAGAACGCCCGCGTGGCGGTGATGTCGGTCAGGTCTGCCAGCCTTCGATGCTCGGCATCCGAGTCGGTTTCGCTGGACACGAAGATCACGACGGCCCGGCGGTGTCCCGGTCCGAACTGCCGGTCCGAGGCGAAGTCGTCGACGACCCGGTCGACCTCGGCGCCGAGCAGATCGACGGTGCCCGAATCGACTATGTGCCGATCGGTGATGTCGTCGACGTCCGGTACCAGATCCGGGTCTCCGACGGTGAGCACCAGGTATCCGGTGTCCGGGTCGAATGCCCACAGATACACCTCGGGTTGCCCGGACATTCGGTCGGCGCGCGCGTCGGCACGGGTCAGCACGGCGCCGACGGTCTCGAGGTAGGCCAGTCGCCGCCGTCCGGCCTCGTCTACGTTGTTCCAGCTGTCGCGCAGTCGCGCCACCTCTTGGGCGTGCCGGTAGCGGCACGCGCGGTTGTGCCACCGCGCCGGGATTCCCGGCAGCTGTGAGGTCAGGTCGTGCCGTTGTCGTACCAGTGCCGCCCGTTGTGGCCAATCCGTGCGGAGATATGCCGCGGACGAGATGTCACGGTGTACCCCGTCGGTGATCACCGTTCTGAACCGGCTGCGGACCTGCTCGTCCCTGCGATGCCGCGCCAGGTCCTGATCGTCGGGCATTCGGCGCTTCGCGTTGACGTGGACGGTCCCCAGGTTCTCCGACCGTACCCGGGAGTTGCCTGAATCATCTTGCTCGACAACGGGTTTCAGCTGTCGGATAGCGTAGCCGGTGCTGCGGAGCTCGCTGCGCAGCTCGAGGTTGTGCAGCAACATGTCGGTCACCGCGTCGTCGTGCCAGCCGTCCTCGGCTATCACGACGACAGTGTGTCCGGGTAGCAGGACGATGTTCGGTGTCAATTGCCACGCGCCGGGATTGCGGCGCACCACGTCGGCGGCGACCGCGGCGATGGCGGAGTGGTCGCGTGCATCCTCTTCGGCCCACCATTGCCGGACCCACTTGGCCAACTGCTCGATCTTCGCGATCTGTATCTCGACCTTCGCGCGCCTGCTCGACCAATCGGCGGAGATCTCGGTAGTGCTCGGACGGAACGCTTGGCGGTCTATCTCCGCGCTTTCCAGCGCAGCCTCGTCGCGCAGGTAAGCGATCTCGGACGACCAGCCCGCTCGATCCAACATCTCCGGAAGTCCGATCCCGATGAGGCGTCCCCCGAGGCGGCAGCGCATCTCCCACAGGCGGCTCGGCCGCACGAACGTCACCACGGCTTTCTCGAAGTAGCCGGGGTCGCCAACCGTGTGGTCGATGAGGACCTCGGTAAATCCTCTGCGGCACGCCATCTTTCCGGTGAACGTGGCGCGCGCTGCGTCCTCGGGTGACAGTTTTTCCCGGATGCGCGCATTGAACGTGGCGAGATTGTCCCCGAGCATCTTGTTGTTCTGGACCCAGAAACCCTCGATTCCGTGGACGATGTCGCCGACCTCGTCCCACCCGTCGGCGAACATCATCCCGCCACGCGGCGTGCCTTCGGCAGCCACGATGGTGTTGCGCATGATTCCGGCGCGGTTGACCTCGCTCGATACGCCGACGTAGACCCCTCTGTCGTTGACGCTGTCGACAGCCTCGTAGGAATTCCGATACTCGCCCACCGGCGCGTAGTCGACCAGCCATTCCATCAGCTGGTACATGGTGCGCGCGTGCCAGATTCCGGAGCCCGCGTTCTCGAACTCGGCGCTGAGTTCGACGAGCCGACGCCACAAGGGCAGGAGTTCGGCAAACGGCTCGTCGCCGACAAGGCGGAGTGCGACCTCGCCGACCGTCGAGAAGTGCCTGGCGAGCGGACCCAGCTGGGACGCCAACCATCGGAAATCGGGGCTATTGCCTTGCGCTGCCCACCTTCCCGCATCGGCCGTGACCAGCTTCGGGATCGCCACTGTGAACTCGCGCCACGATCCCTGGCGGTCTCCCGGCGCATCCGCCATAGGCCTGCTGCCGGTGGACCCGGCGGTGCTTTCGTGCGGACGGCTGCCGATGCGGGCGGGTTCGGCCAACCGGAAAATATCCGACTTGTCGGGCGTGTCCGTGTCGGTCCGCGACGGCAGATCAGGTGTGCCGTTGCCATTGACCGGCCAGCCCGGCTGCATCGAGTTGATTTCCTGTACCAGTTCCGCACTGACCTCAGCGTCGTGGGACCGAGGCAAGGGCGCGTCGCGGTACGACCTGCCGAGGAGATTGCCGTCGACGTCGAAGTCGATGGTCTCGAATCTGTGTTTGCCTGCGGCCAGTCTGTCGATGAACTTTTGCTGCTTTTGCCGCCAGGTGTCGAACTGGACGGCCTTGTCCAGCAGCGTGCGGCGGTTCCGTAGGTCTTTTGGGCCGTAGTCGGTGCCGGTGTCGCCGTCGCGCGAGGCCGCAAGGTCGACAACGACCAGGTTCGGGGCCTCGCCCGGCTTGCTGTCGTTGACCACCAGCACCATGTGGTCGTCGGCTTCGGCGATACCCGTGGCTTTGGCGTTGGCGCTGCCAGTGGCTGGGGTGTCTTTCCATTTGTAGACCAGGACGGTGATGCCTCCCGGCCGAGCTCGCAGCGATTCGGCCACCCCGTCCAGCGATCCGGCATTCTCGAGTGGGGCGCCGAACACGTTCTTGACAGCGTCGCGGCCGTGGCCTGCCAGTGTGCTGGACGGCATCTCGATGTCGCGTCCGGTCAACACCCGCATGCCGGTCACGGCGTTGTTGACGCAGCTGTTGGGGCTGCGGCGGTGGATCCGCTCGACCAGGTCGAGCAGGGCCGCAGTGGCGAGATAGTGCGACGCCGCGGCGATAACGTCCCCGGCTTCCGCATTCTCGGCTACCCGGTCCACCGATATGGGGTTCGCCGATATGGTGGCGGCATCGCCGCGGGAGGCTTCGTCGCCACCGGCCGACTCGGGGGCACCCTCGGCGGTCAGGTGCTGGTTGACCGCTTCGCCCAGGATGTCGCGGGCTATCGCGGGGGTGATGTCGGAGGCGGGATAGCCCAGTGCTTTCGCGAGGTTGTTTCGGGCTTCGGTCAGCGCGGGGTCGACCATGCGCATGCCTTCGGCGCCTTCGATGGCCTTGGTGTCCCAGCCGAGTATCCCGGCCAGACGGCGCTGCTGCGTGACCAACTGGTCCAGTGCCTGTTCATTGTTGAGCCCGGCGTACTGCGCAGCCGTCGTGGGTGCGGTCGCCTCGACATGCTGCCGCAACGCCTCCACCGCGGCGGGCGGCAGGCCCGCCTGGTCCAGCAGTCTGTCCAGCGGGTCACCAGCGCCGTCCTGTTCGAGCGCTGCGGCGGTCCCGGCGACGGCTGAGGCGGGGATCCCCAGCAACCCGGCCAGATGTGCGGCCCGATCCGGCGTGTGGTCCGGCTGACCGATCTGACCGGTGTCCGTGCTGCCCTGGTAGCGGAACGCCTCGGCGGCGGCGAGAACGGCGGCCGGGTTATTGGTGAAGTACGCGTGGTGGCGGATGAAGTCGGCGGTTGCGTGGCGGAGAGCACGCTCTTGCAGACCGGGGACCAGCGAGCGGAGATTATTGCCGGCCTCGACCAGGTTGTTGTGATTTTCGGGGGTGGGGTCGGTGCGGTGGGCTTCGGCGACTTGTTCGTAGCGGATCGCCGCCGCGCGTACCCCAGTCAGGTGCATGGCTTTGCGGATCAGCGCGTCCTGCGGCGATATCAGCGCCTGCGCAGCCCCCCGGTCCCCGTTGCGGGCGGTGCGGTTCTTGGCCTGCTCATGGATGTAGGACTGCTCGGGGACTTCGGTCATCCAGACGAACATGCCGCCCTTGGCCTGTACCGATTCCGACACCGAGATATCGACGCCGCGCTGGCCTTGGCGGTTGATCACCAGGATCTTGCCCTGCTCGCCGGCAGCATCGAAGACGTTCTGCAACTTGGCTTCCCAGTCGGCACCCCACCCCGCGATCCGGTCGGCATCGACCGCCTCGATCGCCTCCCTGGGCACCCCCTGGCGCACCAATGCCTGCACCTGCCGGTCGACCAGGTCGTTGCGATGACACAAGATTTCCTGGGACCTGCCTCGGCCTCCCTGCCACACTCTGTGTGCACCTTCGGCGATTGCGCTCAGCTTGGCACGGGTGTTCGCCACCACCTCGGGGGCGCCCTCCATCAACCGCTGCTCCCGAGACCGGTTGACCCGGTGTGCTTCCTCCAGACCGTAGATCTTTTCCAGCACGGGGTTGAGGTCGGCCAGCGTGCCCGAGGCGCCGGTGACCTCATCGAAGAACCGATCCTCCGGGCGTCCCCCCATACGATAGATTTCGACCGCGTTGATGGTCTTGGCCGAGTCGGCGTCGGCGCGCACCACGATCTGATGCTGCTCGGCGCTCATCCTGATGGCCTCGGCCGCCCGGATCTCTTTGGCCTCGACGGCCTGAGCCAGGCTGGCCTTGCCCTGCTCGGCGCTCCACCGTGATTCGCTCGAGGTCTTCGGATTGCGTTGCAGACCGTGTTCGCCCTGATCGATGATGACGATCTTGCCCGCATCCATTACGTAGTGGGTTTTGTTGCGGGTGGTGAACTCGGCGGCGGCGGCCATCTCGAGCCGCGAGGAGCCCAACCCGTCCAACCACTGTTTCCCGCCCGGAAGCGCCCCGACCTTCGCCCGACCCTCCGGCGTCAATTCCGCCCGACCGTCGTACCAGAACTCGACCTCAGGGGTTCCGTCGGAGTACAGGCCGACTTCTTCGATGATCCGCGTGAGACCGAAATCCTGATGCGACAGCACCCCCTTCGCCAGCGCGTCGGCGAGGAAATCGTGGGCGGCGAACACCTCGCGTGCCGTCGCCTCTGGCGCGGCCTGCTCCACGCCTTCCGACCGGAGAAACTGGCGCTCACCACGGTCGATGATGCCGTCCATCTCATCGATCAACGCGTGGCGCGGCGGCCGGTGACCGGCATTGCACAGATGCCCGACCGTTTCGCCGGTGGCCACCACGACCGCTGGCCGACCGTCGGTGACCGGCCCGAAACCCTGCTGCTGGTCGGCACGGAACACGTCGATCCCGAAATCGGTCAGCATCCGTCGATACTTGGTGAATTCGCGGTGGGCCAGCCCATCGGTCGTCGTGACCAATAGACACTCACCGTGATGCACTGCCCGCTGCATTGCGGCCGCAATGAACACCAGCGACTTGCCTTCGCCCGGCTTCATCTCGACCGGACGTTTGTCCAGTGCGTATACCCCCTCTGCCTGCTCGACCCGCAGCACCATCCCCCCTGGCACGGCGTCGCTGATCGTGCCGCGCCGAATGATCTCCGTCGTCGCGATCATCGACTTCCGCACGTCGGCGTCGAACAATCCGGCCTTCAGCACCTCGTCCGGAAGGTTGCACAGCCGCAGCTGCTCCGGAATGTGATCACCGGAACTGGCGTGGAAATCGGCCAACAACTCGACTGCCTGCTCACGAGCGCTCGGCGCCGGCGAGCCGGCACTGTCGACCGAATCCGCACCCGGGTCGCCCGACACCTCCTCGCCCGTTTCACCCACCAGGACGCTCCGCTCCGCCTCGGAAGCGTGGACTGCATTGTCCGCGGGAGCGTGCTCCGCATTCCCCGGCAACAGGTGTTCACCGGCGGCAGGCGTTTCGGGACCGTCGCCGGTACTCGGTGCCGGACGGGCGTCACCCGGGGTCTCGTGGCGGGTTTCATCTGCGGCGGCACTCACCTTCCCGGTGTTGCCGTGCTCGTGATTTCCCGGTGATCGGTGTGCACCGGCGGTGGCTGTTTCGGGCCCGGTGCTGACCTGACGGGCCGGGGTGCTCGTCGAAACCTTGGGTGGCGCCGACGTTTCCCCACCGGCCTCGACCTGTCGTGGCGCTGTCGCATTCGTGTGGGGAACCGATTCGCCGCGCTGCGGACCCGCCACCGGCGCACCAGTCTCCGAACGCCCCGCCGACCCGGCGGCGGAGTCGAGTCCGGCCGGAGTACGGCCGTTCGCGTCAATGTGCGGCGTGGATGCCGATGCCGCGGGCGCGCGCGATTCGCCGGACTTGACCGGCACGGTGTTTGTGTGCCCTCCGGCCGCGGATACCTCCGCCCGCTCGCCCCCGGCAGCCACCGCATCCGGAGCCGCCGCCCACGCCGCCTTCGCCGCCGCCCACGCCTGCCGCGATTCCGCGGACACCTCGACCGGTGGGAGGGCCGGCGCCGCAGCGTCCTCGCTGCGCGCGGCGGCGGGCAGGTCGGGCCGAGTGAAAGCCCCACCGCCGTCGGGCACCACCCCCGCCGGGGCACCCGATCCCGGGCGAGCGGCGGCGTGCGCGTGGACTGCCCCGGCGAAACCGCCGTTGAGCAACGGCGCCAGCACATGATCGAAATGCTCCGGCCAACCGGTTACCAACGCCGCCGCACCCAGACCCGCCACCGCGCCCGCAGTGCCATGCACCAAACCGAGCGCCAACCGGCTGCCCTCGATCCGGGTAAACACCTTCGGCGCGATCCGGCCCGCGACCATGCCGCCCACTGCACCACCCACACCCGACAAGGCCGCGACTTTGATTGATGTCAGATCGATACCCGTCGGATTCTCACCATCCGGTCCGATCACGGCGCGGGTTCGATCACTGGACACGACCTGCAGCGCCTGCACGCCCGCGTCGACACCCACCGGCAGCGCTGCTGCCCTACCCAACGTGACAGGCAACCGCAGCGCCCCCAGCGCCGATAGCCGGGCGGCCGACCGCGTCGCGCCCGCCCTGAACGCCTGCTCCAGGCCCGCACGCATCGCCGCGATACTGGCCCGCCCCTCGACCAGCATCGACTCCGCCACCGGCACGGCGACGGCCGCACCGGCAGGGCCAGCCGCCGCGGCACCGGACAGCACACCGAAGATCCGCCACGCCAATTCGATCCCGAAGACGAACATCACACACAGCGTCTTCTCCGCATCGTTGGCGGCGGCCTGTACCTGATCGGCCAGGGCCAGCGCGTCATCTCCGAGCCTGGCCGCCCCATCCCGGTGCAAACGCAACGTCTCACGCAGCCGTTCGCCGAGTGCGCCCACCGAATCTTCTTGTGCCAGTAGATCGTTCGCGTCTCCCGAACGATCGCTCAGCGCAGCTGCCTGCGCCCGGAACTCCCCGGCCATCCGACGCATCCCGGAAATATCGGCACGCGGCAGCTCTCCGCCGAATACCACCATCTCGATTGGACGCCGCACCACAGCGGGCAACCCCTCGAACGCGTTCCGCAGCTCCACGACCGGGTTCAGTGACCACGAACCGTCCACCAGCACCGCCTACCCCCGCCGAGAGGCAGCGGCGACCAGCACCGCATGCAGTGTTTTCGCTTGGACGCCCGCCTCGCTACCGCGCAGCACTACCTCCGCGAACGCGGCACCGAAGGCCCGACTCACGTCGAATCCGCCGGGGGCGTCCCCGATCAACTCGGCACGCCAGTGCTGGTAACCGCGCACCACCTCGGCGAGTGTGCGGTGTCGTCCTGGCTCCCGACGCAGGTACTCGGCGAGCAGTACGCGCTGCGCCTGCCTGCGCGCCAGACCGTCACCGGCGCCATCGAGCGCCCGGCCGAATTCCCGTAACGTGGCCGCGTAGATACCCGGGTCGACGTCGGTTTCCGTGGTTCCGGTAACTTCCCTCGGCTCCTGCGCGGTCCGCTGGTCGAGCGTGATCGAGCGAGCTGCGCCCCGGGAGTCGCGCGGTTCGGAACTCCACCGCACCATCCCCGATTCGGCGCCGAGTCCTGCCACCGCGACGATATCCAGGGCGATCACCGGGTAGTCGGTAAGCACCCGGTCCACCGCGGCCACGAACGCCCGCACCGCCGACACCTGCAGGCCAGGTGTATCGAATCCGGCCACCCGCACACCATGGTGCTCGGCCAACCTCCGCGCCAGCCACCCGACCACGGGATCGCAAACCGGTCGCCCGTCGGAACCGCGCCGATCACGCCCGCGCTGCGGTTCGTCACTGGGCTTGTTCGATCGCGGTGGCGAACCATACCGAGGGCTCGGGGTACTCGGCTGAGCACTCACGGGCGGGGTTGGTGTCGAGGGCCGTTGCCCGGTCCACGGGGTGTCTCGCCGCCCCACTTCGACCGCTGGCGGCGATCCGGACGCCGTACCCGGCAACCGGGCCGCATTCGGCGTGGCTGCCGTGGGCAATACCGGAGAGGACGGGGGCGACCCGGGGGTGGACGAGGGCTGGCGACCGGAGTTGCCGACACGGTTGCCGGATCTGCCGGTGTCCTCTCGGCCTGCCCGATTCGCCCTCTCGACCGGTCGATCCGAAGAATCCGGGCGCCGCAGACCGTCCTGCGGCGTGGACCGTGCCGTGGCAGCATCCGGTGACCGCGGGCCGCCGGGCGCGGATCGTTCGGTGGGCTGCGCCCGGTCCGTGGGATACGGCTGGCCCCCCGCTGCCGGAGATGTCGCCGCGGGATCGTCCGTCACAGGTGAGTGTGTACGGGTGAGCGCAGGCGTGCCGCCGGGGCCGTCCGGCCGCTGCGGAGCCGGCTCCCCGATGTTCGGGTCCACGTCCCCGGCTGCGGTGCTTACCCGGCCGGCAAAATAGGCGTCCTGCGCCTCGAATTGGCGTGCGGCGTCGATGATTCCGGCGGCCGTGCCGTGCAGGCTTTCCTCCATTGCCCGCACATTGGCCAGCAACTGTTCGGCGTGCGGCTCGAACTCCTTGGCGAACGCGAGGCCGATATCGTCGTCGCCCCAGCTGCCTTCGGACTGCGCGAGGCAGTCCCGCAAGCCCGCATAGGTCTGCCCCACTTGGTCACCCAGTTCGGCCAGCCGCGCTCCTCGGTTTCGCAGGCTGTCCGGGTCCAACCTAACTTCACTGTTCATGTCCCCGCCCCGTCGGTCAGACTCGGCCGCTGCTACGCATCCGGAACCGTCGCTCGAAATCGGTGACGAACACCGACAGCGGCACCGAAGAGGTGGAGCGCTCCACGACGCCGTCGTCAGCGACATAGAAAACCGCACGGTCCAAGGCCATGTCACCGTCCGGCACCGGCGAACGCACCAACCAGCCCACGCTGATGCGATCGGCCCGCAACGTCGACAGCGAGTATCCGGTGGTGTCGTAACTCCGTTGGCGGATGTGATCCCGGACCAGATCGAGCGCATCCGCTTCGCGGATCCCGGCGACGTGATCGGCAGCCAGATCTGCGAGCATCAGCTGGAATAGTCCACCGGCGATGTCGACTCCCTCGCCATCGCCGACGGCCTGCACCATCGCCTCGCGAGTCACCGCGCCCGCCTGTGCCGCCAACACCAACAGTTCGGCGGCTTGCGGGCTTTCACCCGATCGGTCACCCAGCAGGCTGCCGACAACTCCCGCAACCGTCGAGACGGTCCATACCGCAGGCAGCGCCGGCGCGCACTCCGGTACCGGAGCGGATTCGCCCCGGTACCATTGACCAGCCTCCCACCAGTAACAAAACGACAGCAATCCGGATAGCGCACGCGGGTTGAGCACTGGGTCCGCCACCCAATCCGGCGCTCCCGCAAACAACTTCGGCATCGCGCCACTCCCGTTGTATGCGGCGTCCAAGACCGGCGCATCCCACACGCCGCCCGACAGCACCGCCCGGCCACCGGGCAGCAGAGTCAACGTCGAGCCGCTGTGTCCCGCACTTTCGAAGATGCCCACCGACGGTCCGATCCGCGGCCCCCGCCTCGATCCGACTGCCACGAAGGCCGCAGCCAGCACCGCCCACCGGGCCCACAACACCGCCAGCTCCGGCAGCTCGCCATCCACGGCCACCGCCCGCACACCCGCACGCCGGTCCGCATGTATCCCGTCCACGGCCGCCTGCGGCGGCCTCGGCTGGCGTTCACCGCGCCCGATGTAGGCCGCCAACCACACCGGCAACCGGTCGCGCGGATAGCGTTCCACGTCAGCCAGATAGGCATCCGGTGCGAACAACTGCTCACCGGGGAACGGCTCCTGCGCACCATGATCGGCGACGACCTCGACACTGTCCGCGTCGATGCGCACCAGCAACCGCCACCATGGCCCACATTCCGAACCCACAGACAGCCGCCGATGCCGACGCACCATCTCCCACACCGCATCCGACACCTGGCACCGAATCGACCGGCTGCCATCATCGACCATCAACAGCGCCGATTCGGCGACAACGGTCATCGCGAACCACGCCTCCATCCGTTGCCACCCGGGCGAGGCAAGACCGCGCAGCCCATCCGCGATCCGATCGGCCAACGCTGTGAGGTCCTCACCCCCGGAACTGGTCACCGCACACTCCGACATGTTCGGGACCACGCCGTCCACGCCCTGCTGCATGCCGGGCACATGCGTTTGGGCGAAGGTCTTTCCATGTTCGTCGTCGCCCCAGCACTTTTCGTGGGCGAGGATGGCGTTCGACTCCGCCGCCATCCGTGCTGTCTGCTCCGGCGAGCTGCTGCAGTTCCAGTGTCAGCGCGCGCGACTCATCGGGATCGCTCCCAAACGGTCCCACATGATCTCCCTTCGAAACCCCCGCCCGCGCGTAATGCCAGTCATGTCAACATGTGTGACTGAGATTCCAAAACGCCATTCACATCAGTTGATGACCCGATTGCACCACGCCTGACGTTGTCTGTCAACGGTTGTCAAGCGATAATGGTTGGTAACCATTCCAGTTGACGGAAAGGCGATCGGTGGACGAAACAACCTCGGCGTTGGCGTCGAGATTGACCCATCTGTTCGACGTCGTGCGCAGGCCCGACGGCCGCGAGTTCAGCAACGAGGAGGTCGCTACCGCGGTCGCTCGCGATCAGGGTGTGAAGATGTCGGGCTCGTATGTCTGGTATTTGCGTACCGGTCAACGCGACAATCCGACCTTTCGGCACTTGAGTGCGCTGGCTCGGTTCTTCGGAGTTCCTGCTGCGTACTTCTTCGATGACGAGACCAGTCGCGAGGTTGACGCCGAGTTGGGTTTGCTGGCCGCGATGCGCGACGCGGGTGTGCGTGATGTGGCGTTGCGGGCGGCGGGTCTGTCCGCCGAGAGCTTGGCGGCGGTCACCGACGTGATCAATCGTTTTCGCCGATTGGAGCGACTGCCCGCCGGCCCACCCGGCGACCAGTAGCGCGGGAAGAACATCAACCGAGCAAGGACTGCCATGCGGAGGTGTCAGACCACAATCGGCTTGTCGGGAGCCACGTCGCTGACGGGCTCGACGGTGGTGAAAACCGGAATCGTGCGCGAGGCCGCCAAATAGGGCGTGCCCTCGGTATATCCCGTGCCACTGGCACCGCCGAGCATGCGCAGTGCAAGTCGATAATGAGTGGCGCGCCAGCGGAGCAGAGCAGCCGAGAAGTCTGCCATCACTTGTGCCAGCCGCGCCAGTTCGGATCCGGCGATGTCGCCCGAGCTTCTCGCACCAGCGTAGGCATCGTCGAGCGTGCATTCCTGACCAGCCAGAACCCGGCCGCGCACCTCAGGCACCGAGTGGTAAGCGGGCGAGTCGACACGCTCGGCGTCCGGGCGCCGACACAGCGCCTCGACGAGCTTGTAGCTCCGTGACTGGATCGCGCTGGCGCCCTCAGTGAACTGACGAAACGTCCTGAAGGACTCGATCTGCATCGTGGCAAGCATCGAGAACAGCGGTGCCGCCTCGCGCAGCGCAGTCGTCGAGTTGCAGATGAAGTGGACCGCTCGGCTCACTTCGCCGGCAGCCAGTGCTGCCACGGCGCCGCGCAGGTGCATGGCCAGAAGCGTGAAGGTTGTTTCGAAGGTCTGCAGCACCCGAAGAAACAGGTACTCGTCGTGCATGGTGTAGACGGGGAGGATACTCAGCTCGAGCACGCGCCGCTCCGCGAACGACATATCGGCGTGCACGAGTGCGCTGACTTGTTGCGCCCGGATGACCGGCTCGTCATCGGTCAAGTCGCGGTCCAGCGCTAATCGCGCCAGCGCTGGCTGGATCGCGCGCAATCCATGCCGAATCCGCTTGTTGACAACATTCCGTGGCGGACGCATCGTCGGCAGCAGTGTGGTTCGGTCCTGTATCGCGGCTAGTTCGAAGGCTAGAACATCCGCGAGAAGTTGTACCGTGCGCCGATCACACCGGGACCGCGCGAAAAGCGCCTGCTCTATCGGGTCGTCGACGACGGGCAACTCGAGCAGTCGCAGCGCCAGGTAAGTCGGGTAGTCATATCGGTTGTCCAGCTTATCGAGCGCACAGTCCAGAAATGCGGCAAGGACTCGTACCGGAGGCCAAGGACCACCGAGCCGGGGCAGTACCGTGCGGGCCTGGTCGAGCAGGTCCAAGGTGCCGGTGGGCACGAAGTGCTTGCCGACACTGTGATACCCGCGAAGGACTGCGTCATAGGGGAATCGTTCAGCTGCCGGCGCACATAGCCACGACATGAGTTCAGCGGTGGACATCAGAGCCTTTCTATCGATGCAAAAGAAAATTCAGAGTGCACGTCGGATGTCACGCAGGGCTGCGCATAGGGCGGTAACGTCCTCGACATTGCTGTAGTAGTGAAATGACACCCTTACCACGTCGTGACGTGGGCTGACCGCAATGTCATGTCCGGCCAATTGGCGACCGAGTCCGGCGGGGTCGGCGTCGATAATTCCGATATGTGCGCCACGGCGCTCGAGCGGGACGGCGCGCACACGCTCACCTTGTGCGCTCAACTGCTCGCGAGCCAATTCGCCGAGGCGCCACACGTGATTGCGAACAAGTGCGAGATCCAGCTGGCCGACAAGCTGCAGCCCCGCCACCGCGGCATAGCATGCCGGCACGGCCGGTGTACCGGTTTCGAATCGAGTCGCCGACGCCGGGTAATCCAATTGGAAGGAGTTGAAAGCATACGGGTCAACTCGCCCGAACCAGCCTGTCGAAGTCGGCAGGTGGTCGGAATATTCGGGCGCACGGGCGTAGAGGAAAGCGAGGCCGGGCAAGCCTAGTAAGTACTTCGAAGTACCCGCAACGAGGAAATCGCAGCCGAGGCTTCCGACGTCCACGGGATCCACACCAACCGCCTGATAGGCGTCAACGAATACTTCGGCACCGGCCGCGTGCGCAGCCTGGACCACTTCGACGACCGGCAGCCGCAGCGCGTGCTGATAACCGATCAAAGGCACCGAAACCAAGCGGGTTGTTCGGTCGATGAACGCTGTGAAGCTATCCAAAGTATGACCGGCATCTACAACCTCGGCGCCGCACTGCTTCTGGGCACGCCAGACATGGGCAATAGATGGAAATTCGGCTGTTGTGGTGACGATACGAGGCCGAGTTTGCCAGCTCCGAGTGGAGGCGACCTGGAAGGCGCCGATCGATGCGTTGGGAACTACCGCCACTTGGTCGACCCGCGCACCGATCAGTGCTGCAAACCGATTTCGTGCCACACTGATCTGGTTCTCGAATGCCTCCCAGGCTGCGCCGACACGGGTCATCTCCGCCAGCATCCGAGCCAAGGCACGGTCGAGCTCCACCGAACGAGCCCCAAGGCTGCAAGTAGCCAGATGTACTGCGCGTTGCAACATCGGAAAGTGAGATCGGAATGTCTCGGGAGACATCGGCCGACTACTCATCTCCGAACTTCCTGGGCAGGATCGGCATTCGGCTCTGCCATCGGGCCGGTCGCTGTAAGGAAACTTCTGATTTCCCACAGTTCGGGAAAAAATCTGTGCGAGATCAATTTGGTCAGCATTGCGACCGGCGTGCCCTGCGTGCCGGTGGCATGATGTCCGATCAACCGTGCGGTGATCTTGAAGTGCCGCACCCGCCACAAAGATACCCGCTCATCCCATTCAATCAGGGCCTCGGCCAGGCGGTGTATTTCGGATCGTTGCTCGGCCCGATATACTTCGGCAAGGTCGACGCCTCGATTCTGCACGAGCGTAGTGAACGCTTTCCCGATAGTCCGACTATCCCGTCGCACCGAAATCCAGCCCGGAGAATCAGATCCAGAACCGTGGCCGAGAACGGTACGGATAGTTTGGAAGTCCCAAGGTTCCAAATGGCGCATCATCTCCAACTGGTCGGTGATAAGCATCATTGCCAGAGATGCTCGGGTCAACAATGCGATTGCACCGTTCAGATCGGAATTATCGATATCTTCGGCCGCCTTGCGCAACTCGGCGCAGGCCAGCTTGAGCCACAACTCGGTCGACTGATGGACGATTTGGAATAGTAACTCGTCACGGTGCACCATCTCGTCCGAGCGACGCTGCAGGTCTAGCAGTCGATCAGTACGCATGTAACGGGCATAGTCGTTATCGCCCTCTCCACTCAATATCTGCTGGGAGTAATCCTTAATGGCAGCAAAGTGGTTTGAATTCATGTTGTCCTTCTTGCATCGGAGCCAATTATCCTGTGATCGGGTACCCGGTCTTCGTGCTGCGGGTAAATTCAGCTGGTGCAGCTCCAGTGCTAACGCGCGCAACTCATCGGGATCGACCCATAACGGTTGATCCACATGTGTCAGGGCCGCGGCCTCCTCACGCCGGTGTCGAGCAATGTCGCGGTGCACCGAGGGAGTCCGCCGACGATCGGCCCTCCGGTGTGGCTCCTGCCCTCTGCCGGTCGTCTCGCCACGGCACGGCTCTGCCAGCGTGTCAACATGTGTGACTGTGAGGCTTACATTCCCTTCACGTCAGTTGATGTGCCTGATTATTGCCATGCCTGGCGGGCCCTGTCAACGGTTGTCAAGCGATAATGGTTGGTAACCATTCCAGTTGACGGAAAGGCGATCGGTGGACGAAACAACCTCGGCGTTGGCGTCGAGATTGACCCATCTGTTCGACGTCGTGCGCAGGCCCGACGGCCGCGAGTTCAGCAACGAGGAGGTCGCTACCGCGGTCGCTCGCGATCAGGGTGTGAAGATGTCGGGCTCGTATGTCTGGTATTTGCGTACCGGTCAACGCGACAATCCGACCTTTCGGCACTTGAGTGCGCTGGCTCGGTTCTTCGGAGTTCCTGCTGCGTACTTCTTCGATGACGAGACCAGTCGCGAGGTTGACGCCGAGTTGGGTTTGCTGGCCGCGATGCGCGACGCGGGTGTGCGTGATGTGGCGTTGCGGGCGGCGGGTCTGTCCGCCGAGAGCTTGGCGGCGGTCACCGACGTGATCAATCGTTTTCGCCGATTGGAGCGACTGCCCGCCGGCCCACCCGGCGACCAGTAGCGCGGGAAGAACATCAACCGAGCAAGGACTGCCATGCGGACTACTGATTTGCGGAAGCGCTGCGAACGGCGAATCGACACGCTTGGGCTACCGGTTCGCTTCGGTATCGGCGAGGTATGCCAGCGGCTGGAGAGTCTTTTGGGCAGACGGATCGAACTGATCCCGATGGCCTTGCCGCCGGCGAGTCCGCTCGGCTTGCTGATCACCGACGAACGCGGGCATTCCATCATCTACGAAGAGTCGGCCAGTCCAATCCACCGCCAGCAGATCATCTTCCACGAACTCGCGCATCTTCTTCTCGGTCACACGGGGAAGCCGATCGGCGATGACCGACAGCACTGCCTGTTCGTGCACATCGCCCATCAGACCGAGGGACAGGTTCTTGCCAGATCCTGCGGATCCACCGAGCAGGAGGCCGAGGCGGAGATGACGGCGACGTTGCTCCTTCGGCGCGCACAACGCTCGAGCCAGCCGGTTACCGTCGCTGCCGATCCAGCGATTGCCGACATAGTCCGCCGCTTGGATAACTCACTGTGACCTCCCACCCGATTCTCCTCATCTTGCTCACGGCGCTCGCTTGCGTCACTGTCCTCGCCATCAAGGCTCGCGACATCACGCGGGATCCGGACAACGGGATGCACCGTGCGAGTGCGCTGTTTGTCGGCGCGATCTTGGCGACCATGGCGCTCTGGCTGGAATCCGATGCCATCGACTACCACACCCATGTTCCGAGAATCGGCATATTGTTCAGTGACGTCGCAGCGATGCTCGCGGTATGCGCGAGCCAGATATGGTTCGTGTACCTCACGACACGGACCGAGATTGCTCGCCGCAGGTCGCGGCTCTGCTACACCGGGTTCGTTGTTGTCGTCGTCGCTGTTGTCTCGCTGTTTGCCATGTCCTCGTCGACGTCTCCGGACGGTACGCGGTATCGGTATCTGTTCATCTGCTACGTCGGTGTCAGCGCCGTCGCGGCGGTAGTGTTCGGGTTCCGCTACGCCGCGCTCACCGCGAAGCCGTGGTTACGCATCGGATTCCGCGTCATCGCGATAGGTGGCATCGTCGTGATCGCGCGTCTGGCCTTCCTCGCCTATACACTCGTCGTAGCCGATCTCGGCCACACACCCCAGCCGATGTATGCCGTCGTCGACGGGCTACTCACCGTAACCGGATTGCTCATCGTCATCGCAGGCATGGCGCTGCCCTCGGGCAGTGAGGTTTTCGGGTCGCTGCTCCATGCTTACCGATGCCACCGAACCGAACGACAACTCAGCGCGCTGAGCCGGCACCTGACATCCGCCACCGGCACGGCCAGCGCTGTACCCCTCCCCGCCGACCGCGAATGGAATCCTTTGCGGGACGCCGAATTCCGGCTCTGTCGCCGGGTCATCGACATTCGGGACGCGCAACTGGCGTTGCGTGGGTACGCCGATCCACAGGTGCGGCGACTCGCCGCCGAACGGTCCGCTGCGCTCGGCCTACCAGACCATGAGCGCGGCCCGATGATCGAGGCGGCCGTCATCGCGGCCGCAATCCAGGCGAAGCGGGCAGGCATACCGCCTCGGCACAACACGACGATGACCTTGTCTGCCGAAAATGGTGGCGCTGACACGCTACTCGACGAAGCCAAATGGCTCGGACGTATCAGCCGCGCCTTGCGATCTTCCGAGATCGTACGTCGCAACGCTGAGGTCTAGCTGCCGCGTCCGAGACGCGTACTGTTGATCGCTGCTCTCGCTGTCGACCTGGTGCGAACACAGAGGTACCGGCGCTTTGCCGGTGCGGGCGGCTACGGCAAGGCATTCGGAGCGCCACCAAATGACCGCAGAACCGACCGCAGCTTGACACTTCGCGAGATCGGAGGCCTTCTTCGGCGCCATCGAGGTCGACATCGACGCCGAACTCGCCCAGCTCGGCCTGACCGGATACCGGCCGCTGCGCGTCCAAGACACCCTGTTCTGAGCATCGCACCCGGTCGTTCGTGCCATCCGGTAGCCGGATGCGTTCGAGTGGGGTCTGTCCAGATAACGGCTCTGCGAGCTTGACCAATGCGTAAAGATATGTGGGTCTTCGCGTTCGTGGGGCTGGTTTCAGTCGGCGGCATAGCTGAAGTCTCGTGTCCGTTCTCGTTCAATCTGAGCCGCTAGACTGCCGTTGAGCTGGGGTGGCTTAGGTTGGATGAGAATGGGGATAAGCGGTTTTCTCAGTCATTCCGAGCCAAGTTGCGGTGTCGTCGTCGCTGGCGTCATCCAGGTCGACCACTTCGGACTGGTGTCGTCGGTTCAGTCGTAGGATGCGGTGGGCGGTGTCGGCGAGCCGCCGGCCCATCACATATCGAGCGACGCCATAGGCGGCGGCCCTCTTCTGCATGGACGGATTCGGTTTGGTCGACACAGCACTATGGCGACGCCGGTTGCGCTTACCTCGCCACGACTGGCTGCTCGGTATCGGCGGGATCCTCGCCGGCGCGGCGGTGTTCCTTCTTATGGCGCGTCCGCCCGTTCCATCGGATGGAAACGACCTCGTTCATTGGGCCGCGCAGGGCCGCGCGCAACTGATGTGGAGCGATGAGATGCTCTTCTTCGCCGTGGTATCGCTGGGCGCGGGCTTTCGTGGCAGCCTCGCCGATCGGATAACCCGTCGTTCAACGCGAGTCGACCTCGGCGCGGCGTCTTCGATGGTCAGCCTCGTCTCCCTTGTGGTGGTGCTGCTCGCTGTGGGCAGACTGGTGTATCCGGCCTATGGAATCGCCCTTTCCGCCGACGTCGTCGCCTTGCTCGTCAGTGTCACTTTCGGTGCTCTGCATCTCGCGCTTCTCGCTTTCGCTGTGACCACCGTCTCGCTGACCTGGTTCGTGAGCCCTGCGAAGTGGCCCGCCACCATCGTCGGGATCGCCATCGCAGCCGCGTTCGTCGCCGGCTCCTTCCCATGGTTGACACCCACCTGGTGGAATCTGCTTGTGGCAGTGTTGCTGGCCGGTTGGGGGTTCCTCATGGGCTCCCTTCAAAGAACCCGCTGAGGACCGCCGAATCGTGCACACAACGCCATCGGAGGCCCGGCACAATTCCCAAGAGTCACCTGCAACTGACGCCAGGTTTCACGTGCCCAGCCATTCGATGAGGTGTTCGCCGTGAAGGTCGTCGATCGACCGGCGATCGCTGTGCGGAATCCACTCGAGCAGAGGCGCGTTCCGCTCAGGCGTGCCGCTGATCAGCCCGGTGTCGCCGATCTGCTGGTAGAACCGTCGCCGGTCGCCGGGATGATCCGATAGCGCCAGGCGCCACCAATAGGGAGAGACAAGAACGCTGAGGACGCCGACGATGTCGGGATGCCGCAACGACCAGCACGTGGCCGCCGGCGAAACTGGTTCCCCAGATGCCGATGCGTTCCGGGTCGATACCGTCCAAGTCTGGGCGAAGGTGATCGCATCTCGGTACCCCTCGATCTGGGTCTAGGGTTCGACCTCGTAGCGCGGTCCACCATCGGAGGTCCGAAGCTAGGGTGGTCGTACACCAGACAAGCCAGACCGACCTTGCTGAACACTTCGGCGAACGGGGCGACTCATTCCTTCATGCCCGCGAAGCCGTGCGTCATCACCACCAACAGGACGATGCCCTGCGCCGGTTCCAGCCGATGGAGCCACCTCGCAAGGTCACTGCGCCACTGTGAATTCGATATCGACGCGCATCGCGATTCCCTCCCATTAGTTCCTTCTTGCAATCAAAGTACGGCGCGGGTGATCTGCTGTCGACGGCTCCCTCCGCCAACCCGGCCTCAGGACAGCGGGGCCCGCCCGCCCCGAGTTCGGTTGATTTACGCGACCGCCGCACGCGTCGTAGCTTCGTTGCTCTCGCAGCGCATCAAACGCAGCCCTACCACACCGAATCCCCCAGCAGTGGCGAACGATTCGACAGCACGGTCAAATAAGATTGCGAGAATCAGCAGACAGGCTCAAGAGCGATGCCATATGCCCACGCCTCAATTCTATTTCGCCGCCAGCCGCTACCCCGCCGCCGCGTGGTACCGCTCCCGATGCTCCACCCACGGAAGCTGACGCTCCTCCTCACTCATCGCCAACAACTCCCGCAACTTCCCCCACGCCGCCTCATCGGTCGGGGTATACACCTGCATCCACGCATGCGGCAACGACGGCAAACTCATACTCGTCAAAAACATCTCCAACTCCCCCACCGCCAAATTCCGGATCTGCTT
>NZ_JBSGEQ010000025.1:0-132687 GCF_053602975.1 Nocardia sp. NPDC004278 | reverse complement strand
TGGCACAGGTACAGATCCCACGTTTCGAGGAACAACGCGACCGCGCTCTGGCCCGCGAACGTGCCCGCGTCTGATCAACCAGCCACCGCCGTGGATCCGCCGACCTCACAGCGTGGCTGCTCGAGGTCGGTTACCGATCATCGTCGCGACATAGACGCAACCGGACACCGTCGAAGGCCCGGTGCCAGGAAACCCGCCGAGGGGACTCGCGTCACGAGTCTCTCCGGCCGGGCGGTGCCCGCCGCACCCGCGGCGGGCACCGCGATGAACATGACAATGATCGCGAACAGCCACACCCCGCCTCGATCCGGTCCGACCTACGCATCAGCGCAGTGCAGCGCCACGGTCGTCGCCGCCACCAACGGATCGGCAATGTGATACCTCGGCCGTGGTACCCACATCGCCCGGTTGAGTACTTTCGGCTGTCGCGTCGGGTTCCGCGGCGCACAATGCTGGAACGGTGCTGGCACGTTTCCTTCCGGGGCTGCGGCAATTCGATGGCTACCAGCGGGCGTGGCTCCGGTCCGACGTGGTCGCCGGTATCACCGTGGCCGCATATCTCGTGCCACAGGTGATGGCTTATGCGACGGTGGCGGGTCTGCCGCCGGTGGTCGGGCTGTGGGCGGCGATCGGGCCACTGGCGGTCTACATCCTGTTCGCTACCTCGCGGCAGCTATCGGTGGGGCCCGAGTCGACAACCGCTTTGCTCACCGCGGTCGCACTGGCCCCGCTCGCGCTCGGCGATCCGGGCCGCTATGCGTCCCTCGCGGCGGTGCTCGCCCTGCTGGTCGGCGGGCTGTGCCTGATCGGTGCGGTGGCCCGGCTCGGCGTGCTGGCCGACCTGCTGTCCAAACCGGTTCTGGTGGGATATCTGGCCGGTACCGCGGGGATGATGATCGTCGGCCAGCTCGGGCGGGTGACCGGTGTGCCGGTCGAGGGGGAGTCGTTTCTCACCCAATTGCGTTCGTTCGCGACACAGCTGGATCACTGGCATTGGCAGACCAGTGTGCTCGCCGTGGCAGTGCTCGTTGGACTGCTGTTGCTGTCCTGGCGGGCGCCGCGAGTGCCGGGACCACTGTTGGCGGTGCTACTGGCCGCCGCGGTGGTGGCGATGTTCTCGTTACAGCGGTACGGCATCGAGGTCATCGGGTCCATCCCAGCCGGGATTCCGGTGCCCGGTCTGACCTATGTGGCGGCCGGAGATATCGCGCAACTGATTCTGCCCGCGGTCGGCATTGCCGTGGTCGGCTTCTCCGACAATGCGCTCACCGCGCGGGCGTTCGCGGCCCGGCACGGCGATCATGTTGAGGCGAATACCGAACTCGCCGCGCTGGGGGCGACCAATGTGGCGGCCGGGCTGCTGCACGGTTTCCCGGTGAGCTGCAGCAGCAGCCGGACCACGATCGCGGATGCCATGGGCGCCCGCACGCAGCTGTATTCCATTGTGGCACTGGGAGGTTTGTTCGCCGTGCTGCTCGGCGCGCGGGGTATCCTGGCTTCCTTTCCCAAGGCGGCGCTCGGTGCGCTCGTCATCTACGCGGCGTTGCGCTTGATCGATCTGGTCGAGTTCCGGCGGATCGCCCGGTTCCGACGCAGTGAGCTGGTGCTGGCGCTCGGCACGGTCGTCGCGGTGCTTGCACTCGGCGTTCTCTACGGCGTGCTGGTGGCGATCGCGTTGTCGATATTCGATCTGCTGCGCCGGATCGCGCGGGCCCACGACGCCATTCTCGGGTTCGTTCCCGGGCTTGCCGGCATGCACGACGTGGATGACTATCCGGAGGCAGAACTGGTTCCCGGAATCGTGATCTACCGCTACGACGCACCCCTGTGCTTCGCCAATGCCGAAGACTTCCGGCGGCGCGCTCTCGCGGCGGTCGACTCGGGCGCCGAGCACAGCGGGCGGCCGGTGCGCTGGTTCGTGCTCAATGCCGAGGCCAATGTGGAAGTGGACCTCACCGCGCTCGACGCGGTCGAACAGCTTCGGTCGGAGCTGGCGGCGCGCGGCATCGTCTTCGCCATGGCGCGGGTCAAAAAGGACCTGCGCGACGACCTCGACGCCGCAGGATTAACCGCCAAAATCGGCGACCAGCACCTCTATCCCACCCTGCCGACAGCGATCGAAGCGTTCCGCGCCGACCGTGATGGGGGGTCCGAGGACCCTAGTGGTCTATGACTTTCGTCTCTGCCTACAGATCCGACCGCGCGGGATGCTCGAAGGTGTGTTAACGCCGTCGATAGAGGTGCCACAGATGTCTGCCGCCATCCCGCTCCATGACTCGTGGACCCGCCTCGTCCGGCTGTGGTTGCTGCTGCTGCGGAGCCCGCGTAGGCCGATGCGCCTACTGGGTCGATACGAAACACTGCTGCGGATCGTCGTATCGCTCGCTGTGGTCCTCGCCGTGCCGGTGGCGGCGGCGATCGGCACCGCCGCATACACCTCGCAGGCCGCCCGTATTCAGACCGAACAGGCGACGAAACTCGTGGTCGATGCGACGGTCACGACCCCGCCGGTATGGACTCCGGCACGTCGTTTCGAGGCGACGGTGCAATGGAACGACAACGGCCGAGAAGGTATCGGGATCGTGCCGGTGCCCCGCAGTGCGGCCCTCGGCAAGGATGTGCCGGTGTGGGTCGGACCCGACGGCGCTCCGACGTCCGCCCCACCGCGCCTGGCCGCGGCAGCATTGGCCGGTCTCGGCGCGAGCTTGGTGGTACTGGCCGGTATCTGGTTGAGCGCATGGCTGCTGCTGCGCGGCGGGGGCTGGCTGCTGTCTCGGCATCGGAGCACCGGATGGGCCCAGCAGTGGCGCAATCTCGGTCGCCCGGTCGCCGAGGAATGCCCGTGACAGGCGGATCCGTTTCGCATACCACAGCACTGGATAAGCCGATCCTCGCGGCAGTCGACGGGTCGGCGAACTCATATCAGGCCGCGGCCTGGGCAGCCGTCGAAGCCGCGCTGCACCACAGGCGCCTGCATATCCTCACCTCGGTAGCGATTCCCACCGGCTTCGGGCCGGGTGCAATGCTCACCGACGACGATACGGAGTGGCTGCGTCGCGACGGCGAGCGCATCGTCACCGAGGCCACTCGTGTGGCGCGAACCGCCGCGCCGGGGGAAGACCTCGCGATCACCACCGAGGTGACGTTCGAACTGGTCCCGATGACGCTGATCGATCGCTCCACCCATGCCGGAATGCTGGTGGTCGGTAGCCGAGGCCTTGGTGCCTTCCAGCGTGGGCTGCTCGGCTCGGTCAGTACCGCCGTCACCCATCACGCGCACTGCCCGGTCGCGGTGATCCACGGAATATCGGCGATCGACGCGGTGTCGGCGACCCAGCCGGTGCTGGTCGGCGTCGACGGCAGCGCCAACAGTGTGCCCGCGGTCGAAATCGCCTTCGAGGAGGCCTCCCGCCGCAAGGTCGACCTCATCGCCCTGCACGCCTGGAGCGACACCAGCGGAACGGACCTGCCCGCCGCTGGGAGGGATGCCACCCACGATATCGCCGAGGCACTGCTCTCGGAGAGCCTCGCAGGCTTCGGCGAACGCTATCCGGACGTAGCGGTGCACCGGATCACCGTGGCCGACAGGCCCGCCCGCGCACTGCTCGACCGATCGGGGAACGCCCAACTGGTTGTCGTCGGTAGTCACGGCCGCGGCGGCTTCTCGAGCATGCTGCTCGGCTCGACCAGCAACGCCGTTCTGCATGCGGTCGAGGTACCGGTGATCGTCATTCGCTCACGCTGATCGGGCCCGGTAGTAGGTCCCGCGCAGGATCGTTGTGTGGCATCGCTGGCCCTACTGGGCACTCCGAATTTCGTAGCGCCCAGCCTGCGATTCTGGGATCCGGGCGGATCAAGCGTCGGCGACGCTCGGGAGGTTCGGGGCGCAAACCGCCTCGACGAACTCGCCGACTGTCGCCTCCGACAGGTGTCGTGCCAGGTCGGCCTCGGTGATAATGCCGGCAAGCAGGCCGCGTTCGGTCACCGGGAGCCGCCGGATCCGAAATCGTTCCATGAGTGCGACCACATCGTCGATATCGGTATCGATTTCGACCGTGTGCAACTCGTCGGCACCCTGTGCCATTTCACCTGCGGTGGTCGTCTTCGGATTCGCACCGACCCCGACGACCTTGACGATGATGTCGCGGTCGGTCACGATGCCGACGGGACACCCCTCACCGTCGCAGATCGGCAGCGCTCCGACGTCGTACCGGAGCATGCGCTGCGCGGCGGTGTCCATGGTGTCGCGCACGCCGATGCGTTCCACGTCGGACCGCATGATGTCTTGGGCTGTAGTCACGATGGGGCCTCCTTGTGGCTGGTTTCGGCATCTCCGCTCATCGTTCGATGGTGGCGTTGCGGGCGAGCAGGGCCGAAGATCATGGCCAGGCTTCAGCGGCTCGTCGATGACGTACGGGCCAGGCCCGCCGCATCCTGTACCCGATCTCCGGTCCTCATAGAATTGTCGCCGAAAACGCAGGTCGCATGTTCGATAACGGCAACTGACTCGCCCGAATCACCGCCACCACCGCGCCCGGCTCGGTGGTGCTGATCCGGTATGTCGGCGCGGTCTCTCTTCGAGGGCATCCTGAAGTTTCTGCGGCCGGATGCGCTCGGGCACCGGCCGGTTCGACAAGATCGATATCCCGGCGACGACGTTCATTGCCCCACTCGACGGGTATTCGAAATCGTCGGGGCCATTGGTCACCCGCTGGACAGGGCGATCGGCCCTGCCGACGCCGCACGTGTGGGCGCACAGTGGTGCTACCTACCGGACCGGTCCGCAGTATGCGCCGGTTCGTGATGTCGAGGAGATGCCCGAGATGATGTATCGGTACGACCACGATCTCGATGGGTGGAGCTACGCCTGGACCCAGGCCTGAGCCGTGGACGCAGGCGAGCAGACCGCGCAATTGATCGACGCGCGCCGATATGACGCGGTGATCTTCGATATGGACGGTGTGGTCACCGACAGCGCCTCGATGCACGCCGCGGCGTGGACCGAACTGTTCGATGACTTCCTGGCCGCTCGCCCCGCCGGGCCCGGGCAGGATCGCTCACCGTTCACCGCGGCGGACTACCAGCGTTTCGTCGACGGCAAGCCGAGATACAGCGGTGTCGCGGATTTCCTCGCCGCACGCGGTATTTCGCTGCCCTGGGGCGATCCCTCCGATCCGGAGAATGCCGACACCGTCTGCGGCCTCGGCAACCGGAAGGATCATCTGTTCCGGGATCGGTTGGCCCACAGCGGCGTTCCGGTCTTCGAGTCCACCGTCACATTGGTGCGTGAACTGCACGACGCGGGGATCGGTACCGCGGTCTTCTCGGCCAGCCGCAACTGTGCCCAGGTGCTCGCGGCGGCCGGGATCGGGGACCTGTTCGCGGTGCGTGTCGACGGCATGGTCGCCGAAAGCCTACGGCTGCCGGGAAAACCCGATCCGGCCATGTTGGTCGAGGCGGCTCGGCGGCTCGGCGCCGAGCCGGGCCGGACGGTCGTCGTCGAAGACGCCGAAGCGGGGGTCACGGCCGGTCGGCGGGGCGGTTTCGCCCTGGTGATCGGTATCGACCGAACCGGGCACGCCGATCAACTGCGTTCGCACGGCGCCGATGTCGTGGTTGCCGATCTGGCCGAGGTACGGGTGCGCGCCGGGTTCCGGCGCATGTCGGAGATTCCCGATGCGCTGGAATCCTGGCCCCGGATATCAGCCCTGCTCGATACCGCGAATGTGGCCGTGCTGATGGACTTCGACGGAACGCTCGCCGATATCGTGCCCGATCCGGACACCGCCGCCCTCGTCGAAGGTGCGGCGGCCGCAATCACCGAACTCGCCGGTGTCTGCCCGGTTGCGATCATCAGCGGTCGTGATCTCACGGATCTGCGGAAACGGGTAGGGCTGGACGGGATCTGGTACGCGGGCAGCCACGGCTTCGAATTGCTCGATCCCGACGGCGGCCACCATGTACACGACGCGGCACCGGCCACCGAGCACGCCATCGCCGCTGCCGCAGACGAGCTCACCCGTCGAATGGCCGATACTCCCGGAATTCTGGTGGAGCACAAGCGATTCGCCGTCGCCGTGCATTATCGCAATGCCGCGCCGGAGGTTGTGGCCCGCGTGATCGGAGCCGTCCACGCGGTCGCGCAACAGTCCGGACTTCGCATCGCCAACGGTCGCAAGGTGACCGAGCTGCGCCCCGATACCGACTGGGACAAGGGTCGGGCGCTGGGCTGGATCCTGGATCAGCTGCCCCACCCGGAGCTGCCGATCTACCTCGGCGACGATCTCACCGATGAGGACGCCTTCGACGCCGTTGCGGCACACGGCATCGGAATCGTGGTGCGCCACAGCGAGGATGGCGATCGGCGCACGGCAGCACGGTTCGCAGTGGACGGTCCGGGCCGAGTCAGGAAACTCCTCGACCGGCTGGCCGGGACCATGCACCGCGAATCCGATGCGGATGCGGTCGATGCCTGGACGCTGGCCTTCGACGGCTATGACCCCCACACAGAAAAACTGCGCGAAGCACTCTGCACGGTCGGCAACGGCTACTTCGCCACGCGAGGTGCCGCACCGGAAGCACGGGCCGGGGAGCACCACTATCCCGGGACTTACGCAGCCGGCATCTACAACCGGCTCACCGACGGGATCTCCGGGCGCACAGTCGCCAACGAGAGTCTGGTCAACTTGCCGAACTGGCTGCCGGTGTCGTTCCGGATCGAGGACGGCGACTGGTTCGATGTCGACACCGCCGAATTGCTGTCCTATCGGCAGGAACTGGACCTGCGTCGGGCGGTGCTCACCCGCCGCTTTCGGTTCCGCGATGCCACGGGCCGGATCACTGCGGTCGAGCAGCGACGGCTGGTCGCAATGCACCGGCCGCATGTCTGTGCGCTGCAGTCGACGGTCGTCGCCGAAAATTGGTCGGGACGCCTGGTGATCCGCTCGGCGCTCGACGGGGCCGTGCGCAATTCGTTGGTGGAGCGTTATCGGGGGCTGTCCGGCGATCATCTCACCGTGGTCCGGGCAAGGAAACTGTCCACGGATTCGGTATTGCTGGCGGTGCGGACCAGCAAATCCGGAATTCCGGTGGCGCTCGCTGGGCGCAGCAGGATCCTGCGGAACGGGGAAATCATCGACCGGGCGGGGGAATTCGTCGAACAAGATGGAGCGATCGGACATGATTTCACCATCGAAGTGACCGCCGGGGCGGGCGTCACCCTGGAGAAGATGGTCACCATCTGCACCGGACATGATCACGCGGCTTCGACGCCGGAGGAGGAGGTCGTGCGCTGGCTGAGTGTCGAGGGCGGGTTCGAGCAACTGCTCGGCGGCCATATCGCGGCCTGGGAACGCCTGTGGGACCGGCTGTCCATCGAACTCGAAGACCGCAAGAACACGTTACGTGTCCTGCGCCTGCATCTGCTGCACCTGCTGCAGACGCTCTCGCCCAATACCGCCGACCTCGACGTCGGCGTCCCGGCGCGCGGATTGCACGGTGAGGCGTATCGCGGCCACGTGTTCTGGGATGAACTGTTCGTCTTCCCGGTGCTGAACCTGCGGTTCCCTGCCCTGACCCGCGCATTGCTGCGGTATCGCCACCGGCGACTGCCCGAAGCTCGACGCGCGGCACACGAAAACGGCTACGTCGGAGCGATGTTCCCATGGCAGTCCGGCAGCGACGGGCGCGAGGAAAGCCAGCAGTTGCATCTGAATCCACGATCCGGACGGTGGAATCCCGACCCGAGCCAGCGGGCGAATCACATCGGTATCGCGGTTGCCTACAACGTGTGGCAGTACTATCAGGTGACCGGCGACCGCGAGTTCCTACGCGAATGCGGTACCGAGATGTTGGTGGAGATCGCCCGGTTCTGGGCCAGCATCGCCACCTATGACACAGCCCGGGACCGCTACCGAATCCGGGGCGTGATCGGTCCGGACGAGTTCCATTCCGGATATCCCGCAAGGCCTTTCGACGGCATAGACGACAATGCCTACACCAACATCATGGCGGTCTGGGCGATCCGGCGCGCGCTCGACGCCTTGGACCTGCTCGCGCCCCGAGAACGCACCGAATTGCTGGAAACCCTCGGTGTGGCGCCATCGGAGCCGCAGCACTGGGCAGGGGTCGCCCGCCGCATGTACGTGCCGTTCCACGACGGCATCATCAGCCAGTTCGAGGGCTACGACCAACTGGCCGAACTCGATTGGGCGCACTACCGGCAACGGTACGGCGACATACAGCGACTGGACCGAATACTCGAGGCGGAGGGCGACGACATCAATCGCTACCGGGCCGCCAAACAGGCCGACGTGCTGATGCTGTTCTATCTGCTTTCCTCTGACGAATTACGGGAACTCCTGGCAGAACTCGGCTACGACCTGCCCGCGCCGATGATCCCGCGCACCATCGACTACTACCTCGCCCGGACCTCACACGGTTCGACCCTGAGCAGCGTCGTACATTCTTGGGTGTTGGCCCGCGCCAACCGGGACCGCGCCATGGAGTTCTTCGATAGTGTCCTCGAGTCCGATATCGGTGACATCCAGGGCGGCACCACCGCCGAGGGCATTCACCTCGCTGCAATGGCGGGCAGCATCGATCTGTTGCAACGCTGCTTCACCGGACTCGAAACCCGTAGCGACCGTTTGATCTTCGCGCCACACTGGCCGCCGTCTCTCGGCGCGCTGACAGTCCCGATCACCTACCGCGGCCACCGACTCACAGTCCGGATCAGCGGTGCAGGCGTAGAGGTCCGATCACAACCAGGAGATCTGCCCCCGATCCAGATCGAATGCCGAGGACAACTCGAACACCTAGCCCCCGGCTGGACCTTCCGAGTCCGCCCCTAGCCCCACCTCCAGCCAGCAGCCCCCTGGACAAGCGATCACCATGCGCTCATGCAGGTAAACGTCGAGAGCGCACCTACACCAGCGCATTCTCGATTGATGGGGGCGTGGTGGTTGGTGGGAGGGTGAGAATGGGGGGTGGTATCTGGGGGATGGAGGGAGGTGCGCGGTGGGTGTTATCGAGGCTAGGGGGTTGACGAAGCGGTATGGGCGGACGTTGGCGTTGGATCGGCTTGATGTCGATATTTCCCGTGGGGAGATCTATGGCTTTTTAGGGCCGAATGGGGCCGGGAAGACGACGACGATCCGGGTGCTGCTCGGGCTGCATCGGCCGACTGCGGGCACGGCGCGGATTGCGGGGTGCGATGCCTGGGCGGATCCGGTCGCGGCGCATCGGCATTGTGCTTATGTGGCCTCCGAGCCCACCTTGTGGCCCGCGCTGACCGGCGCCGAAACGCTGGACTATCTGGCGAATCTGCGGGGTGGATGCGATCGCGCCTACCGCGACGTGCTGATGAAGCGGTTCGATTTCGACGCGGACAAGAAGATCCGCGCCCTGTCCAAGGGCAATCGGCAGAAGGTGCAGCTGGTGGCGGCCTTCGCCACGCGCGCCGAGATCCTGATTCTCGACGAACCGACCTCCGGGCTGGATCCGCTGATGGAGGCGGCGTTCCGGGAGACCGTCGCCCAGGCGAA
The DNA here is from genome assembly GCF_053602975.1 of Nocardia sp. NPDC004278. Taxonomy (NCBI): domain Bacteria; kingdom Bacillati; phylum Actinomycetota; class Actinomycetes; order Mycobacteriales; family Nocardiaceae; genus Nocardia; species Nocardia sp. NPDC004278. The sequence continues at coordinate 123,142 of NZ_JBSGEQ010000025.1, read as the reverse complement.
GGTACGTGGGCAGACGATCTTCCTGTCCTCTCATGTGCTCAGCGAGGTCGAGGCGGTCTGTGATCGGGTCGGCATCCTGCGCGCGGGTCGGCTCATCGATGAGGGGACGATGGCTCAGCTGCGGCATCTGTCGGCCCGCAGCGTCGAGGTGAGTTTCGCCGAGCCCGATGTCGATATCGAACCGCTTCGCCGTCTCGATGGTGTGGAAATCGCCGACCGCGTCGATCATCAGCTGGCACTGCGGGTGCGCGGTGATATGGGACCGCTGCTCGCCGCACTCGCCGGTATGCCGGTGGTGACCCTCGACAGCCGGGAACCGAGCCTGGAAGAGATCTTCCTCATCCACTATCACCATGAGACCGCTGATCCCGACCGGATCGCATCCGAGGCGGACCGATGAACGCGGCCGTGCGCGGCTGGGCGGTCATGGTCGGCGCCAGGCTGCGCGCCAACCGGATGTCGCTGCTCGTGCTGACGGTGCTAATGGCGGTGCTGTGCACCGCGCAGCTACAGGCATTCGTCTCGGTATTCCCGGACAAGGCCACGCGCACAGCGATACTCGGGCCGTTCGTCAACAACACCGCACTTCGGGTGCTGTACGGCTACCCCTATGACATTGCAGATCCGGCGGGCTGGGTCGCGTGGCGCAATATGACCTTCGCCGGAATCATCATGGCGATGTGGGCCGCGATCATCACCACCGGGGCGCTGCGCGGCGAAGAGGATGCTGGCCGTGGCGAATTGGTGCTCAGCGGTCTGCAGCCGCGGCGGCGGTGGTTCGCGGCGGTGCTGACCGCCACTGCGCTGCAGGCCGTGGTGATCGGCGCGGTGAGTGTGACCGCCTTGGCGGCCGACGGTGTCGCACAGCATCTGGTCACCTTCGCCAACTGCGTGGAACTCGGCCTCCAGCTGGTACTTCCAGCAGTGCTTTTCGCGGCGATCGCGGCGCTGACCAGTCAGCTGGCGGGCACCGTCCGGGCGGCACGACTGCTGGCCGCCGGAATTCTGGTGGCCGCCTTCATCCTGCGCGCGCCCGCCGATATCGGCGCCGGAATTCCGTGGCTGCGCTGGGTGACGCCGCTGGGCTGGTTCGAACTGTTGCGTCCACCCGCCACGCCGTCGCCGCTGGTGCTCACCGTGATCGCGGTGGGAATCGTTGTGCCCATAGTGATTTCGCTGCCGCTACTGGCGATGCGAGACATCGGAGCTGGTGTGCTGCCGGTGCGCGACAGCAGACCGGCCCGCCGGGCACTGTTGGGTGCGTCGTGGCAGGCGGCGCTGCGCGACGAGGCGGCGCATCTGGGTTTCTGGCTGGTCGGCACGGCAATCTACGCATTGCTGATGGGCGCCATGGTGAAGACCGCGCTGGACTTCCTGCGCCGCGCACCGGTGTATGCCCAGTTCTTCGGCGATAAGATCGCCGTCGACGGCTTCATCGCCGCGTTCTATTCCCTTATCCAACTGATTGCAGCGCTGCTTGCGGTGACATTGCTGGTCGCCGCGCGCGGTGAAGAAGCCTCGGGACGGCTGGAGATCGTGCTTGCGATGCCGCGCTCGCGCATCGGCTGGCTGTGTGGTCGGGCGCTGCTGGCCGTCGGTCTGGCGATGGTGGTGTGCGTGATCGCGGCGGCGGCGATCTGGACGGGTGCGGCGGCGACCGGCGTGCGGGTCGGCATCGGCTCGCTGTTCGCCGCGGCAGCCAACAGCCTGCCACTCATCCTGGTCACCGTCGGCGTCACCGCCGCGGTGCTCGGCGTGGCGCCGCGTGCGGTCGCCTTTGTCTACGCGCTGGTGGCGACCGTCTTCCTGTGGGACGCACTGGGCAGCGCGCTGAAGGCGCCGAACTGGTCGCTGCAGCTGAGCCCGTTCCACGCGCTGGCCCGGGTACCGATGCAGCAGTTCGCACTCGCGCCCGCACTCTGGGTCACGGCGATCGGCCTGGGATCCTTCGGTGCCGCGCTGTTCGCGTTCCGGCGCCGCGACCTGGCGATGGGCTGAGCCAACGGCGGTCGTCGTACGGAGGGCCAACGTCACCGTCCCCGGTTACCTTGGCATCTCACCTCGAGGCCGACCCGGATCGGACAATTGCTGTCGTAGGCAGTTTCCCAGCCGATGGCGGGGCCTCGGCGGCTGCCGGGATAGGCATCGGCGATGACCGGATTGGGCCCGCTGGATTCGGGTTTCATGGAATTGGAAGACACCGACCGCCACATCAGCCTCGGAATCGCTGCGGTGGCGATCCTCGCTGGTCCGGTGCCTACGCGCGAGCAGTTCACCGCGGCGATGACCAGCGGCCTGGACCGCAATATCCGGCTCCGGCAGCGAGTGCGCCGGGCCACCTTGGATCTCACCGCGCCGGTATGGGAGGACGATCCGAATTTCGATTTGGCACATCACCTCCGGTGGACGGCCCTACCGGTGCCCGGCGATGAGGCGGCGCTGCGCGAACTGATCGCGACCGAACTCGAGGAAAGACTCGACCGCGACCACCCGCTGTGGCAATGCGTCGTCGTCGAGCATCTGACAGACAACCGTTGGGCGCTGATGATCAAGGCCCACCACACGATGGTGGACGGAATCTCCGGAATAGGCCTGTTCGAGAGCTTCTGCGATCCGGAATCCGGCACGAGTGCACCGCGCGCGACCGCCGGGCCGCCCCGGCGGATCAGTGTGTTCGGACTGGCGGCCCACGGCATTCGCTTGTCGATTGCGGCACCGCGACTGGTCGTCGACACGGCGCGTGCCCTGATCCCGGTCGTGTACGCGGCCGTCACGCCGACCGCTGAAACCTCCTTCAACGGTCCGATCGGCCGACAGCGGCGCTATGCCGTCGCTCGGACATCGCTGGCGGACATCGGGGAGATCCGTGCCGCGTTCGCCGTGACCGTCAACGATGTCGCCCTCGCCGCGATCGCATCGGCCTACCGAACCGTGCTGCACAAGCGCGGCGAGGAACCGACCGCCGACAAGATCCGCATTCTGATCCCGGTGTCGATGCGCCATGAGGACGCGAAATATGTTCTCGACAATCGGGTTTCGGCCATGCTGCCGTATCTGCCGATCGAGGTCTCCGATCCGGTCGAGCGGCTCGACGCCGTCCATGAGCGCATGTCACGACACCGGTCGAGCGGTGCGGCGGAGGCCGAGAAGTCCCTGCTGTCGATGGCGGGGTGGGTCCCGTTCGCGCTCATCGCGTGGACCCTGCGGCTGGCGATGCACTACCCCCAGCACGGAGTCAGCGCCCTGGCCACAAATGTGCCCGGTCCGCGGCGGCGGTTATCGCTACAGGGCCACGAGGTCCTGGAAATCCTCCCGTGCATCCCGATCGCCATGCGACTGCGCACCACCATCGCGATCCTCAGCTACACCGACCAACTGACCTTCGGCATCACCGGCGACTACGACAGCACCCCCGATATCGATCTGATCGCCGAGGGCATCGAGCACGGGATCGCGGAACTGCTGGAGCGAGCCCGCATGCAGCGGGGGTGATGCACTATCGATCCTGGCCCGGCACGGGGGAAGAAGATCTCGGCGCAGCGCGGATCACGTCCGTGCCGGGTGGCTTCGTTCATCCGCCACGAGGCCCTCGGACTCTCGGAGTCCGATCGGGTCGGCACGATGGTGGTGGTGCCGACGGAACGGCAGTGGGTGGTTCGGTGTGGTCGATGATTCTGGTCCGGTGACCGTATTGCTGGGCGGTGACGTCATGCTGGGTCGTGGCGTCGATCAGATCCTGCCGCATCCCGGAGACGCGACACTGCGCGAACCTCACGTCGATGACGCCCGTATCTACGTCGAGCTGGCCGAGCGGGCGAACGGGCCGATCCCGCACCCCGTGGACTTCGGCTGGCCGTGGGGTGACGCGTTGCCCATGCTCGAGACGCTCGCACCCGAGATCCGGCTGCTCAACCTGGAAACCACGATCACCGCGGACGGCGACTTCGCCGACTACAAGGGTGTTCACTATCGGATGCATCCACACAACCTTCCGGCGCTCACCGTGATTCGGCCCGACGTGTGCGCGCTGGCCAACAATCACATCCTCGATTTCGGTTGCCGCGGAATGAAAGACACCCTCGACGCACTGGCGACCGCGGGTATCCACGGCGTCGGGGCCGGAGCCGACGCCGAAACCGCGCTGCGACCGACGGTGTTGCCCCTCCGCAACGAACATCGGGCCGTGATCGCGGCCATCGCGGCGCGGTCGAGCGGTGTTCCCGGATCTTGGGCGGCTCACGACGACCGGCCGGGTGTGTGGTTGATCGACGACTCATCGGCCGACGATGTCGCGGCAAAGGTGTTGGCGCACAAGCACACCGGAGATATCACGGTCGTGTCCGTGCACTGGGGGCCGAATTGGGGCTATGGGGTGGGGCCGAGTGAAATACAGTTCGCGCATCGGTTGATCGATGCCGGTATCGATGTCGTACACGGGCATTCCTCGCATCATCCCCGCCCGATCGAGATCTATCGTGACCGGCTGATCCTGTACGGCTGCGGTGACATCATCAACGACTATGAAGGCATCGGGGGCTATAAGTCCTACCGAACCGACCTGAGGCTGTTGTATCTCGCATCAATTCATCCCGGTGATGGACCGGCGGCATTGCGACTGCTGCCGTTTCGGGTGCGGCGCATGCGTCTCGAGCGGGCCGCCCGGGTCGACGCGCAATGGTTGTGCACCACGATTGAGCACATCAGTCGCCGGTTCCGGACTCGTGTCGTGCGAGAGGGCGAGGAGCTGCCGATCGTCGAGCCGAAACCCCGCGGGTGACCTGCAGCGTTGGGGTAGGCGGTGTTCGGCCGATGGTCCGAGGCCGAAGAGCGAGGTGGAGGCAATGCCCACCCATGGGTTGCTATCGCCGACTGCGCACGTGACGGAATCTATTCGTGCTGGCCGACGAAATCTCACCTGAGGAAAGACAGGTATCCTTTGCATCTCATCGCTGTCATTGCGCTGACCGCAGTCATCGCCGGGCTCCTGGTGCGCCGGTTGGTGATTCCGGAGCGGCGTCGCAGCCAGGCGCCGCTCCCGAACGGGGCGCAGGAGCGGATGCCCGATCTCATTCACGCTCGGGTGCGTCCGGTATGGGTGCGTGGTCTGTTCATCGCACTCACCGCGCTCTGGTCGGCGCTGCTGATCACCGAGATCGCAACGAATCCGCACGCGAGCAATGTGCTGCTCTATATCTATCTGCTCGCGCTCGCCGCTTCGGCTGTCAACCTCACCACGATCCATCTCCAATGGCGGTTCGCGGACGGAGTCCTCGACCATCTTGCCCACACTGCGGGCAGGTGAGGCATGGTCGCGATCATCATCGTGTTCGTACCGGTCGTCGTCGTATCTGTGTTCGTGTGGCGATATATGCGTCCTGTCCGAGTGTTCGAATCTGCCGACAGAGGCACAAATCGTGAAATCGGCCGTGCATTGAAGGCTCGCCAATTACCCCGGGACGCGACCGCCGAATCATGGATCCCGCGCCTGGAACAGGCGCAAAATGCAGCCTCGCGCCAGCGCGTGCTCTATGCCGGGCTCGCCGCGGTATTCATGGTGCCGCTCGCCACTGGACTCGGAGGCGGCCTGCATCCGACAGATTGGCGGCTGTACTGGTATGCCGTGTCGATCGTCGGCTGGGCATGGGCCGCATACGTCGCATACCGCAACGCGCGCACCGCCGATCAGCTATTGCGCCAACTCGGTCAGCTCACCGTCTGACTCGTCATCCCTGCCGGTTTCCGGTTCTGTCGAAGTGCTGTCGTTTTGTCGGGTAACTCGGATGCCTCGCCATCCGAGTGGGAGTTGGACGCGGCCTGTCCGGATGTCACCGATGAGTTGCGCATAGCCTTCACGGACCTCGCCGAGATGGACCCACGCCGAGTGCCGAAGCTCCTCGCAGTCGGAGTGCAGCACTGTCCACCACGCCTCGGCATAGGTCTTCGCGACATGGCTGATCACCTCACCAAAGGAGTGCGTGTGGCGACGGGCGCACCGGCTATGGCGGACGTAGAACACGGCCCAAGAATTGATCTTGTCGATGACCTTCGAAATATCCGCATGCAGGGCTGCCTCGGTTACCTCGGGCGGACGCCGAGGATTCAAAACCGCCGAAATAAGGGCGGCATGTAGATCGCCCAGTTCCCTCGCCCATGCGATCAGCGGAAACGGCTCGGCAAGACGCCCGGCAATCGCGGCCAATAGTCGATCCGGTGACAGCAGAAATGCCGGATCATTCACCGGATCCTCCCGCGCCTCCGCCTTACCCGCGTCCTCGGTCATCACATGTCCTTCATTGCGGGTCGAGGTTTCAGGCGCGCCGGATAGTCCTTTATCAGCAGGCCGTCGTGGTCGCCACCTCGGGCGATGCGCGTCGAGATGATGGCGGCGTCGTCAGAAAGGCCGGTCATGCGAAGCACAGATCGGATGGCGCCCTCGAGCAAGTGATGATTTCGGTGGGCGGCGCGTACCGCTGGTCGGCGACGCCGACACGCTGGCCGCTACGCGTAGTGAGCATGTTCCACAGGCCGTGGGCGCAAATTCGAATGTGGAGTTCGGATGCTCGTTGTTCGATGACCGCCTCAGCGGGATAGACGTGCTGTTTCATAGTTGATTGCTCGACTGATTCGAGGTTGCTGGTTGACGCAACGAAGTACGCCGCTGTGACTCGGCGCACAATGTTAGTACTGACTGCGCACTCAGTCAACGACCGGGTTGGGCAGTCGGTGGGTGCTAGAGTGTCCGGAAATTTGGACGAGGAGGGGTGGGATCGGGTGAGTAGGCGTGCGGCGGGACCGGGCAAGTCGGACGCGATTCTCGACATTTTCACGCGCCATGTTGCCGAGAAGGGCTATGACGGCACCAGCTTCAGTGGTGTGGCAAGTGAGTTGGGCATCTCCCAGGGCTTGATCGTGCATCATTACGGCACGAAGGCGCGGTTGCTGGACGCTCTGCATCTTGCCTATATGCGGCGTCGCATCGATGAGGCCGAGCGAATTGTTTCGGAGTTTTCTACGCCCACCGAGCAACTGGCCGGGCTGTTGTACGCGGCCATCCTCTATCAGGTGCACGATCGAAATCGGACTATCGCATTCCAGCGCGAGGTCGCACGATTCGCGCTGCAGGATGAGAACTCCGAGGGGCGCAAGCTGCGAAGGCAATACATCGGAATCCTGCACAGCTTGCTCGAGGCGGGCACTGCGGCGGGTGAGTTCCGGCCCGTCGATACGAGCGTCCGGAGCCTGCTCATCTTTGGTGCCGCGCAATGGGCGTGGACGTGGTTCGAGCCGGAAGGGCGCAGATCTGTCGAGCAGGTCGGTGCCGAATTCGTAGAACTCACGCTTGGATCCCTGTTGGTGGATCGCAAATCCTTGCAGCGTCTCAGCGATCCCGACGGCCAACTCGTAGCTGCGGTGATCGAGATAATCACTGCGGCGTAGGCCCGAATGAGTGCGCGATCCCGGTCGCATCGTGGGCAGGCATCGGGACCGGTCTACGGCAGTGCGATGTCACGTCCTCGTACGGCGGTGCTCGATTCCAGGTCTCGAGATGCTACGGGTGCCTGCTCATTCCTGCTTGTGTGCCGGGTTGAGCTTCGTGGCCAGCACCGCGGCCTGGGTGCGTCGTTCGACACCGAGCTTGGTCAACAGCCGGGAGACATAGTTCTTCACGGTCTTCTCGGCCAGGAACATGCGGCTTGCGATCTGCCGGTTCGTCAGCCCCTCACCGAGCAGTTCGAGCAGCGTTCGTTCCTGATCGGTGAGCGTGGCCAGCGGCCCGGACTTGGACGTGGCTTCCTCGCGCAGTTTCGCCATGAGCGCGGCGGCGGCCCGGTTGTCGAGCAGGGATTTTCCCGCGCCGACTTCGCGAATGGCATCGATCAGTTCGAGGGTGTCGATGTCTTTGACCACGTAGCCGCGGGCCCCGGCCAGAATGGCGTCGAGCATGGCCTGTTCGTCGGTGAACGAGGTGAGGATCAGGCACCGTAGTTCGGGTTGTTGGTTCAGCAGTTCGCGGCATAGTTCGATGCCATTGCCATCGGGCAGGCGCACATCGAGGACCACGACGTCGGGGCGCAGGGCCGGGATGCGCGCCATCGCCTGGGATACGGTGCCCGCCTCACCGATGACTTCGAGGTCGGGCTCGGCGCTGATCAGATCGGACACTCCGCGACGCACAATGTGGTGGTCGTCCACCAAAAACACTCTGGTCATTCTGCTGTGTTTCCGTGCAACATTCATTCAGCGTAGGGTGCTGCCGGTGATCGCGGGACGGAGTTCGACCCCTGATTGGTGACCGAAGTCCCTTACCTGTTCGGTGTGAGCAGTGTTGTGCCACGCACGCAGTGCCGCGGCGGCGGTGTCGGCGAGCACGAGTCCAGTGTCCACAGGTGTGGCCTGCGGCCAGACCGCTGCGATGGCCGACATGTCGGCGGCAATCTGGGGGGTCGCATCGGAATCGCCGTCGGCGCGCAGACGGATGCGGCGTTCCGCCACCGAGGGCGGGCAGTGGCACCGCAATTGCAGCAGGTCAGCGTTTGTCTCGGCCGCGAGTGTGGCCGCTCGCTGCCGCTCGTCCGCGTCGATCCAGCTGGCATCCAGGATCACCGAACGGCCGAGGACCAGCAGCTTTTGGGCCCGGCTCCGCAGTTCGGTATAGACACGAGCTTTACCGGCAGCGGAATACGTTCCGGTGCCGAAGGTTCCGGTCGGACCGGTGACCTCACCGCTGGCCCGTAGCTGCTTGCGCACATGATCACTGGAGAGCACGACCGCTCCCGTGCTCGCCGAAAGCTCTATGGCAACGGTCGATTTCCCGGTTCCGGGCGATCCGCCGACCAGTACCAGACGAACGGCGGCCCGCTCGAGGTGGCTCAACGCGAGCCGCAGGTGCCGGTGCACACGGTCGCGGGCTGCAGACTCGCCCTGGCCGAATCGGATGGCGTCCACCTTCGCGCGCACGAGCGCCCGATAGGCAATGTAGTGGTCACGCAACGAGGCGGGCGCCGGATCCTCAGTGATCCGCTGGTAGTCGTCGAGCAGCCGCTCGCCCAGTTCGGCATGCCCGCGGAACTCCAAATCCATGGCCAGGAACGCGAGGTCGTCGAGGCGATCGACGTAACGCAGCCGGTCGTCGAAGTCCAGGCAATCCAGGACGCGGAAGCCGTCGGGCAGTTCGAAGATGTCCTCGGCCTGCAGGTCACCGTGCCCGTCCACGAGGTGTCCGGCGGCGATCCTGTTGTTCAGCAAGGGTTCTCGGCCGTCGATGTAGCACATCGCGAGCCGCTCGATCCGGTCGAGGAGATCCGGGTCGGCGACGTTGGCCCGCTGTTCGGCAAGACTGCGCAGCAGCACCTGCCACCGATGGCGCAGCGCGCCCGCGGTGCCCTCCGCATCGATCTCCGGTCCGCGACGGGCCCTATCGTGGAAGCTTGCCAGCACCTGTATCAGCGCCGACAGCTCCGTTATGGTCTTCGCCCGGTCGGCCAGGATGTTGGACAAACGGCAGTCTTCGGGCATGCGGCGCATGACCAGCACCGGCTCAGCGGGGGAGCCCGTGGGGTCGCTGAGATGGGCCAGGCCGAGATATACGTCCGGAGCCAGGCGGTTGTTCAATTCGAGTTCCCTAGCGCAGGCGTGCTCGCGCAGTTGCGGTGTGCTGAAGTCGAGGAAGTCGGTGCGGACCGCCTTCTTTACCTTGTAGGCCCGGTCTCCGTACAGCACAACCAGTCCGGTGTGGGTCTCCCGTAGCTCGGCAGGTGCGGCGAATCCGGGCATGGCGCGAACCCTTCGGTGTGCTCGATCGTGGTGTTCCAAGGATTTCGCATCGTGGCCCGGCCAGGTGATGGCCGAAGGTCACCGAGGTGAAGGGACTTTCGCAGCTGTCAGATCCGGTTGACGCACTGCTGCAGAAGTCCCACGAGAAGGTGCCGTCCTGCCCTTACCGACGATCGTTCGCCGATGGCAGCGTGGATATTCACTACGAGACAGGGACGGAGGGACGACGATGAACGACAGGCTGCCCGACTATCACACCATCGAGGCGGCGCTCGCGCTCGCCGTGCGGGCGCCGTCGGTTCACAACACCCAGCCGTGGCGGTTCCGGATCGGAGACCGCGGCCTGCACCTCTACCTCGATCCGGCACGAGCGCTCCCATCGACCGATCCCGATCAACGTGACCTGGTGCTGAGCTGCGGCGCCGCATTGCACCACCTGCGCATAGCGCTCGCAGCGCTGGGATGGTCGGCCGTGGTGCAGCGACTGCCGGATGCGGTGAATCCGAACCACCTGGCATCGATCGAACTCGTGCCGCATCGGCCGACCATGACCGATACCGCGCTGAGCGCCGCGATCACCCGCAGACAGACCGACCGCAGACACTACAGCTCCCGGCCCATCCCGCCCGGTTATCTCGGTCTGCTCGCCGAGCGCGCCGGGGTGCACGGCGGCATCGTTCGCCAAGCGGCCTACGGATCGCGCGATCAGCTCGTCGAAGCGATGCGCGCCGCGGCACAGCAACATTCCGGAGATCCGAACTATCAATTCGAGCTGGCCGCCTGGAGCGGCAGACACGACGCGGTGCACGGCGTCCCGGCGCTGAACGCGTTGCCGCCGCTGGCTGCACAGAGTGTTCCCGCCCGGGCGTTTGCCCAGCATCGACTGGTCGACCCGACGCGCGAACCCGACTATGCCGAGCTGCTGGTGCTGGGTACGACAGCCGATGACCGGCTGGCGCGACTGTGTGCGGGCGAAGCCGTGAGCGCGATGCTGTTGACGGCGACCAACATCGGATTGGCCACCTGCCTGGTGACCGAGCCGTTGGAGATCCCGGAACTACGCAAGAAGATTCGCGTCGGTGTGCTCGACAACACCACGCATGCGCAGGCAGTCATCCGGATCGGTTGGTTGCCGACCGGTCTCGCGGCGCTGCCGCCCGCACCACGGCGTGCGGTCGAGGACGTGGTGGATCCATTCGACGCCACGGACTTCGCCCCGGCCCGCTGATCACGATCGGCGGGCCGGGGCATGTCGGCGACGAACCGCATCGGCCTGGTATTCGCCGGAATCAGCTCGGCGACAAATCGTTCGATGCCGCGGTCACACGCGAGTCGCGCCGGACGGTGTCGGAGTTCGGGGTCGAAAGCGCCGGGCCGGTCGACCTGATCGAGTGCCGTGGGTGTGAAGGGCCAGTTCGGCGCTGCATCTGCCCAGCGCGTTGTGATCGGTGAAGAGGTCACCGGGCCATCGAGTTGTGGCCTTTGGCCTCTTTGGCGCCGAGATCGGCGAGTGCGACCGTAGCGGCACAGATGTTGGCGTCGAGGACAAGGAACAGCAATGGCTAGTAAGCATCCTGATGCCGATAGCGTGCGGGCCGCGTTGGCGCTGGCCGTGCGCGCGCCGTCGGTGCACAACACCCAGCCTTGGCAGTGGCGCGTCGGCGATACCACGGTGCACTTGTACGTCGACGACAGCCGTCGACTGCCGCAGACCGATCCGGATCGGCGCGAATTGATGATCAGTTGCGGTGCAGCGCTGCATCACTTCCGGGTGGCGGCGCGCTCGTTCGGGTGGGACACCGTCGTGCATCGATTCCCGAATCCGGCCCAGCCCGACCATCTTGCGGCCATCGAGTTCGCTCCGGTGATACCGGACGCCGATATGGTCGCGGCGGCCCGCGCGATCAGCCAGCGCCGTACCGACCGGCGGCGGGTCACATCGTGGGAGATTCCGGCCGCGCACATCGCTGCGATCATCGGGGCGGGCATCGCCGAGGGGGTGTTGGTCAGTGAGATTCCCGGTGGCTCGACCCGCATCGGGCTGGTGCGGGCCTTCAAGGATGCGTCGCGTCAGCATCTCGTCGACAGCGGCTATCAGGCCGAGTTGGCCGAGTGGAGCGGACGACACGCGGCCGCGGAAGGAGTGCCCGCACGCAATGCCGTGGTCGCCACCGATCCGCTGACCCGCGAGTTCCACAGCTCAGCGCTGACCGAGGCGGTGATCCACGATCTCGACGACGGCGGCGCCCTGCTGCTGGTGCACACCGCCTCCGATGATCCGCTGTCCCGACTGCGCGCCGGGGAAGCCACCAGCGCGGTACTGCTGGCCGCCACCGGATTCGGCTTGGCGACCTGTCCGCTCACCGAACCGCTGGAATTGCCGGGCACTCGTGATCTCGTACGTGCGGATGTGCTGTCCGACAGTGGATTCCCACAGGTCATCATCCGAATCGGCTGGGCGGCCACCAGCGCCGAGCCGGTTCCGATGACCCCGCGCCGCGCAGTTGCCGACGTGGTGCACCCCTTGTGACTTGGTGATGGCCCAGGCGACCGGGGCTGCGTGCTGCTGGCCGGTTCACGGCGGCTGTCGGTTGGTCCGGAGGCGCGCGGTTCGGAATTCGCGTCGTCCGTGCGGTGATTCTCGCTGAGGCAGCGGATTGCCGCTCGCCGCCACGTCTTGGTGAGCGACTGAGCAGCGGCGGGTGACACGACCGGAACAAAGGACTTTCGGCCGCCAGCCGGTCGGCATTGTCCTCTCGCTGCCGGAGCCCGCCGCCGCGCACAGTCGAGGCATGGACTTTGTACGTGACATCGCCGCTATCGGACTGGCCGACGAGGTCGAGGCGGGCGGCAAGGGCGCCAATCTGGGGGAGCTGACCGCTGCGCGGCTGCCCGTGCCCGCAGCGTTCATCGTGCTGCGCTCGGGCTATCTGGAAACCATGCGGCGCAGCGGGGTGGCCGATGATCTGGCCGCGGAGCATGGCGCCGCGCTGGCCGCTGTCGGTGACCACGCCCAACTCGCCCAGCGCTGTGACCGGCTGCATGCGCTGGTGGCCAAGGCGGGCATGCCCGAGGACCTCGAAGCACAGATCGTGCACGCCTACGACGGACTCGGTGGCGCGGACGGGCCCGCGCTGGTCGCGGTTCGCTCCTCGGCCACCGGGGAGGACAGCGCCTCCGCTTCGTTCGCCGGGATGAATGTGACGGCGACAAATGTGCGCGGCGCTACAGAGGTGGTCGAGGCGGTGCGCTCCTGCTGGGCATCGCTGTTCAGTCCGCGTGCCGAAACCTACCGCGCCGAACGGAAGTTCACCGGTGCACCGGCGATGGCCGTCGTGGTGCAGGTGATGGTCGCTGCGGAACGCAGTGGGGTGGCGTTCACCGCCGATCCGGGGACGGGCGACGAGAGCCGGATCGTGATCGAGGCGGCACGCGGGCAGGGCGAGGTCGTGGTCTCCGGAGCCGTCGAGCCCGACCACTACGTTCTCGCCAAGGAGGATCTGCGAATTCTGGAGTCGCATACCGGAAAACAGGGCTTCGCGATCGTCCGCAGCGTGGATGGAGCTGGCGACCGGACCATCGAGGTCGATGCGGACGACCAGGGGCGGGCACTCGATAACGAGCAAGTACGCGCGATCGCCCGGCTTGCCATGGCGGCCGAAAAGCACTACGGCAGACCGCAGGATGTGGAGTGGGCGATCGAGGGCGATCGGATATGGCTGGTCCAGGCCCGCCCGATCACCACCCTCGGTACCGTGCAAGCGCCGCACACCGACACGGGCGAAGGAACGGCATTGGTGACCGGGTTGGCCGCCGCACCGGGGGTGGCCAGCGGTGCCGTTCGGGTACTCGCCGGACCGTCCGAGGGGCAGCTGCTGCAGGACGGGGAGATCCTGGTCGCCGAAATGACAACGCCGGACTGGGTGCCGACCATCCGCAAGGCCGCGGCACTGGTCACCGATAGCGGCGGCGTCACCTGTCACGCCGCCATCGTCGCCCGGGAACTGGGGGTGCCCTGCGTCGTCGGTACCCGAACGGCGACAAAGGATCTCGTGGACGGGCAGATCGTCACCGTCAACGGTGGAAGGGGTCGGGTCGTCGCGGGCGCGGTCACCCGGCCGGTCCGTGCCGTCGAGGTGGCTGCCGCGCCCCGGGCGAGAATCACCACCGCCACCAAGATCTACGCCAACCTCGCCATGCCCGATATCGCGGAAGCCGTTGCGGCACAGGACGTGGACGGCCTCGGACTGCTTCGCGCCGAGTTCCTGCTGACCAGCGCGCTCGGCGGGCGGCACCCGCACGACCTGATCGCGCGCGGCGAGCAGGAAGGCTTCGTCACCCGGATGGCCGACTCGCTCGGCGGGATTGCTTCGGCCTTCGCGCCCCGTCCGGTGATTTATCGCGCAACCGACCTGCGCAGCAACGAATTCCGCGGACTGACCGGCGGCGAGCAGTACGAGCCGGTGGAGGACAACCCGATGATCGGATATCGGGGCTGTTTCCGCTACATCCGCGAGCCGGAGATGTTCGCACTAGAGTTGGCCGCGCTGGCTCGGGTGCGCGAGCAGTACCCGAACGTGCATTTGATGATTCCGTTCGTGCGCACCCGCTGGGAACTGGAGGCATGTCTCGAGCTCGTCGACGCCAGCCCGCTCGGACGGGCCCGCGGCCTGCATCGCTGGGTAATGGCCGAGGTTCCCTCGGTCGTGCACTGGCTACCCGAATACATCGGCCTCGGCATCGACGGCGTCTCCATCGGCAGCAACGACCTCACCCAGCTCGTTCTCGGTGTGGACCGCGACTCGCAGTTGTGCGCGGAGGTTTTCGACGAGGCCGATCCGGCCGTGCTGGCGGCGATCGAACAGATCGTGCAGACTGCCCGCGCCCACGGCATCCCATCCTCGCTGTGCGGCCAAGCGCCCTCCACCCACCCCAACTTCGCCGACCACCTTGTCCGCATGGGCATCACCTCCATCTCGGTCAACCCGGACGCGATCGACACGGTCCGCCGCACCGTGGCCGCCGCTGAACGCCGAGTGCTGTTGGACGCCGCCCTGAACGCGCAACGGTGACGTGCACGACTCGCGGTCGTGCCAAGAGCAGACCCCCGGATCACCGTCCGGGTTCCGGGGGTCCTCCCGCACTACCGGGACGCGACCGCTCAGCTCTGCGCGCGGACGATGATGAGCGGGCAGTCGGCGGCGTGTAGGACGGCTTGGCTGACCGAGCCCAGCGTCATGCCCGCGAAGCCGCCGCGGCCATGGCTGCCGACGACGATCATTTGGGTGTCCATCGATTCGGCTAGTAGGCGTCTGGCCGGTCGATCCTCGACGACCACCCGCTGTACCTCGAGGTCCGGGTACTTCTCCGCGTAACCGGCCAGGCTTTCGGACAGCAGTTCCTCGGCTGCTTCCTGCATGTCCGCGCTGGGGATGTAGCGGTTGAATTCGGTCCAGGTGAGCACCGCCCGCACCGCGACATTGCGATGAACGGCCTCATCGAAGGCGATCTCGATGGCGGTGATGCTGCTCGGGGAGCCGTCGACGCCGACCAGCACCGGGCCCAGCAGTCGCTTCACCGAGTAGCGCTCGGGTTCGGGGATGACCGCCACAGGACAGTGCGCATGCCGGGCCGCGGCGGTGCTGACCGAGCCGAGTAGGCCGCGGCGGAACGCGCCCAGACCGCGGGTGCCGACGACCAGCATGCGGGCGTCCTTCGATCGGTCGAGCAGGACCGGGATCGGCAGCGCCTCGACGACGAAGGTAGCGATGTCGAGGTCACCGACGGGTGCGGCGGCCGCTGTGGCGAACTCACTCGCCGCGGCGACGGCGGCCGCACCTTCTTGTCGATACACGTCATAGTCGATCTGGTCGATCGAGATGTTCGGTCCGAAGTCGACCTGGGCGCCGATGGCGTGCACGATGTGCAGGGGCGCGCGGTGGTGGACGGCCTCGACGGCAGCCCAGCGGGCGGCCTCGGCCGCGGTTTCGGAGCCGTCGATGCCGACCACGACGGGAGGGTTGATGGCGTTGGCAGACATGTGATGTCGCTACCTTCCTGTGCGTATCCCTTCGGTTCCGCGGATCCGGTTAGAGCCGATCATGCCGTGGTTCGTTACAGACCGGACGGGTACGTCTCGGGGATCGTGCCCGCGACCCATTCGCCGGTCGGTTCCAGCGGTTCCAGCGCGGTGGTGCGGTCGATGTGGATGAGTGCGTCGAATTGGTCGGCGGGTCTGGTGTGGAAATAGTGGCTCTGGCGTTCGGTGCCGGGTCGGTAGATCACGCCGATGGCGCGCTGCAGCCGGGGTTGACGCAGCAGGTCGGTGGCCTCACCCGGAATATCCATGCGGAGTAGGAATTCCGGGCTGCCGGTGTCGTGCAGCAACTCTTCCGTGCTGGATGGCAGTGCGGGGCGGACGGTTTCGCGGATGGCGGGCCCGCCCCAGTCTCCTGCGGCGGTGACCGTGCCGGAGCAGGTACTGAAGCCGATGACGCGGCAGGCATCGCCGTGGCGTTCGCGGGTCAACTGGCCGAGATTGAGTTCGCCTTCGCTGCCCAGTTCGGTGGCGCGGGCATCGCCGATGTGGGAGTTGTGCGCCCACACCACGATTCGGGCTCCAGGGCCGCCGGAGCGGTCCAGATGGGTGGCGAGTGCGTCGAGGGTGTCGGCCATATGCTCGTCGCGCAGATTCCATGAGGACACTCGGTCGCCGAACATAGCCCGGTAGTAGGCCTCGGCGTCGCGCACCGACCAGGCGTTGCGCAGTGCGTCGAACTGTTCATCGGCGGTTACGGGTGCCAGCTCGCCGCGGGCGATCGCGAGGCGCTGCAACTCCAGCAACTGCCGGATCACTTGGGCCTCACAGGATTTGCCCGCGCCGAAGGCGGCGGCGAAACCGTAGGTCTGGCCATCGTCGCCCACGACGTGATCGAAGCAGGCGTAGCGACTCTTGGCACGCTGCGCGGCCGGCGGATCGACGCGGTCGAGATAATCGACGACCTCGTGCATCGAGCGGTCCAGGCTGTAGAGATCCAGACCGTAGAAGCCGGTCTGAATTCGGTTGTCGCGTTGTTGTTCGGCGTTGTATGCGCGCAGCCAGGCGACGAATTCGCGCACCTCGGTATTGCGCCACATCCAGGCCGGGAAGCGTTCGAATCCACGCAGCGCCTGTTCGGCGGTGTTGTCGGTGCCGCGTCCGTGCACGTACTGGTTCACCCGATAGGCATCGGGCCAGTCCGCCTCGGCGGCGACGGCGGTGAAGCCCTTCTCCTTGATCAGCCACCGCGTGATCGCCGCCCGGGCTCGGTAGAACTCGTGTGTGCCGTGCGAACTCTCACCGATCAGCACGAACCGAGCGTCGCCGATGAGTTCCTCGAGCACCTGGATAGGCGGGACACCGTCGGGCGCGTCGATGGCCGCGGCCCGAATGGTGGCCGCGGCGTCGATGCGCGGGACGGCGGTGCCGGTGGTCGATATGCTCAGCAGAATGCGCACCTGCTCGTCGGTGACCTGGGTGAAGTCCCAGAACCATTCGCCGACCGCGCGGAACGGCGAAGGCATTGTCGCGCAGACCGTTTCGTCGACCGAGGCACCTAGTTCTCGGCAGGTCGACTCCGGTGCGGCGGGGACCGCGACCACGATCCGCTTCGGCTCGCCCGCCCGGATCGCCTCGATGGCGGCGAACATGCTCGCGCCGGTGGCCAATCCGTCGTCGACCAGGATCACCGTCCGTCCGGTCACCTCGATCGGGCCGCGGTCGGCGCGGTAGGTCGCCTCCCGCCGAATCATCTCCTGGGCCTCATCGCGGGCGATGCTGCGTACCTGGTCAGCGGTCAGTCGTAGGGCGCGCACCATATCGTCGTTGAGGACGATGCGGCCGCCGGTGGCGAGTGCGCCGATCGCGAACTCGGGATGGCCCGGTGCGCCGAGCTTGCGCACGACCAAGGCGTCCAGCGGTGCGCTCAGCGCCGCGGCGACCTCCCAGGCGACCGGAACACCGCCGCGGGGCAGTCCGAGCACGAGGACATCCGGATCGCCGCGATAGTGTTCGAGCAGTCCGGCAAGCACCCGGCCCGCCTCGTGCCGGTCCCGGAAGATCGGCCGGGGCCTTTCGTGCTCTGCCTGCGTTCGACTCATCGCTGGCCTCCCAGCACCTGGCCCGCTCGGCGCGGGCCGAATTGTTATGTCAGAGTCCGGTATTCGGTGGTCGAAACCGTTCGGATCGGCGGGCGGAAAGACCGAGGGCGCTGCGCTGGACGGCCAGCGTCAGATCTGTCGCGGTGACCACGCCGATGAGTCGCTCATGTGGGTCGATCACCGTGATGATGTCGAAGTCGGGTCGCAGCACCACCTTGGCCGCCACGGCGCTGAGCAATTCGTCGCCGGACACTCGGGCTGTCGGTGGCAGTGTGCGGGCGACTTTGCCCACCGCGGTGGTGGCGCGCGCGGCAGCCGGCAGTGCCGTCAGATCGGACCACGACAGCACTCCGATCGGCCGACCCGCCGGGTCTGTGACGGGGAATACCCGGTGATCGGTATGCACGATCTGGGAGCGCAGCAGATCGGCGACGGACCACTCGGCGGAAACCGACAGCGGATGTTCGGTCATGACATCGCGAATCCGGGTGTCGCCCAGTCGATGTCGCAGTCCGGCGGCGGCGAGCTCGACATTCGCGGCCGAGTACAGGAACCAGCCGAGCAGCATCAGCCACAGTCCACCGGCATTGCCGACCAGCAGCAGCTCCGCGCCGCCGAGGATGAGCAGACCGAGCCCGAGGATCCGGCCGCTGTGCGCGGCAATGGTGGTGGCGCGCAACCGATCTCCGGTGCGCCGCCAGATCAGCGCTCGCAGTACCCGACCACCGTCCAGCGGCGCACCCGGCAGCAGATTGAACACGGCCAGCACAACATTCATCGCGCCGAGCCAGCCGAGCATATCCGGCACCGGTCCGCCCATCAGGGGGCCGATGAGGTTCGCGACGACGAGCACGATGACGCCGATCCCGAGGCTGGTGAGCGGTCCGGCCATTGCAATGCGCAGATCCGAGCGCGGGTCCTTCGGTTCGTCGCCGAGTTCGGAGACCCCGCCGAGCAGCCACAACACCACCACATCGACCCGGGTGCCACTGCGGCGGGCGACAATCGAATGCGCCAGCTCATGAGCCAGCAGCGTGGCGAGCAGACCTACCGCGCCGGTCGCGGCGACCAGCCAGACCACCACCGAGTTCCCGTGCGCATCGGCCAGCGAGCGGCCCAGCAGATAGGTGAACAGTCCGAGAGTGACCAGCACCGACCAGTGCACGCCGACTCGAATGCCCGCGACCCGGCCCAGCGGGATCGTCGCACGTAGCACCTCAGCGCTCCCGCGTCTCGGTGCCGACCAGACCTTCGGCGAGCAGAATACGGTGTGCCTGCTGGGCCGCCTGGGTCGAGCGGTCGCGGTCGGGTTCCTCGGCAGGCAGTCGTTCGAGGCCACGTGCCAGCACGGCAACGGCGTCGCCGAGCGCCTGGACACGGTCCTGGAGACCGGCGAGCGGATCGACCGCCGGCTCCTCGGCGACCGCTTGCCATTCGATCAGCGATTCGTCGACGGCCGTCCGCGCACCGCACAGCACGCCGTAGAGCTGCATCGGCAGGACCGCGAAGACCCGGGCCAACTGTCCAGGGGAGAACAGCTCCGACAATGCCGCCGTGACCGCGCCCGCGACCGGGCCGACCTCGTCCTCGTCGATGCCCGACTCCCTGGCGAACTGCCGGAGAAATTCGGTGATGCCATGCCGGACCGGCACGTGGCTCGGCACCCAGCCCTCGTAATAGGCCCCACGCAGGACCTCGGGCAGTTGCGCCGCCAGATGCGCCGAGCTGCTGACACTGATGCGGTCGCGCACGGTGTGCAGCCACGCGCGCAGCGCCCGATAGGCGAAGGCCCGGTCATCGGTGTCGAGACTGTCGGCGACAGCGCGCAGCCAGTCGCGGGCAGTCTGCACAGCGGGCGCGAGGGGATCGTCGTGATGCGACATGGTTGGCCTCCTGGGTGCTGCCCCGGTGCGATGATGGATTCTTATCGCTCAGCCTGTGTCCCATTCGGCCACCATCCAAGGGCCGAAGGTTGCCCCGGTGTGAGCCGATGGTCCCGGTTTCGGCTGCGGTAGCTGTGCGCCGGTCGACCACGGGAGAACGGCGGCCGTTCAAGGCATTTCCCCTCGCTGGGTTCACGCGCACTCTCCGCTTGCGCGGGCGCGCCGGAAATGGACATGGTGCGCGATCGCATCGTTACGACCGGCATACGAGCACCGGGCAGCTCGTGTGGTGGAGCAGGTCCCGGCTGGTCGACCCGAACAGCAAAGCCGTCGCGGTCGAGTAGCCATGGCTGCCGACGACGAGCAGTTGCGCATCCTGCGCCATCTCGTTCAGCACTGAGCGGGCCAGGCCGGGGACGGGCATTTCGATGACCTCGACATCCGGGTATTCCGTGCACCATCCGGCCAAGGACTCGGCCAGCAGGGTACGTTCCTGCTCGCCACGGTCGAGATGGTGGCCCACCGGTTCGATGCGCGAAGGCCAGCAGTGCACCGCGGCCAGCGGCACACCCAATGCCGCGGCGATCTCGAAACCGTGGGCGATGGCCGGGATGCTGAGCTCGGTCCCGTCCACGCCGACCGCCACCGGCTTACCGCGGGGAATGGGCCTGCCGTTCGCGCCGCGCCACACCCCGACCGGGCAGTGCGCATGCTCGGCGACATGCACGGTGGTCGATCCGATCAGCCTTCCCTCGTAGGCGCTCTGCGCACCCACCACGACAATGCGGGCATGCGCACTCAGCTCCACGAGCGCCTTGCTGGGCGGGCCACCGGGCAGTGTGGCCTCGACCGTCAGTTCCGGGTCGCAGGTGCGCACGAGGCGGCAGGTTCGATCCAGGGTTTGGGTGGCGGCGTCGTATGCGTGCGGCGCATGGACGCGGTCGGCCAGCTGCTGCGCGGCGGTGTGTGGGTGCGGCAGCGCGTGGGCGATCAGCAGCGGCGCGTGCAGCGCGCCGGCGAGGTAGGCCGCCCAGCGCGCCGCATTCAACGCCGTCGCGGAATCGTCCACACCGACGACGATGGTGTTGTGGTCGGCCCTGATGACCATCGGACCTCACTCCTCGACAGCCCACTCCGCGTTCGTCAGCGGTGCGTTGGTGTAGGCACGACGGACGCATCCGTGCCGCGTTGAAGGTGGCTACCTGTGCGATGGCGTACACGACGAGCACAGCACGTTCCGTGGTCGCCGGTAGCCATACCTGCACTGTCCGCCGCGCCGTGTGCGCGGGGTAGGGCCACCGGGTAGCGTCGGCGTTGACCAATGTCATCCGCCCGAGCGGCGCACGACAGGCGACGGATGACGGGCTCCTCGGATACCGATCGGTACCGCCTCAGCCTGCGCTGGCCCCACTGGGCTGCACAGGGCCCAAAGCCCTTGTCCGCGATGGTCTTAGCCGGGTCCTTTCGTGTCGATCGCCACCGGCTGGCGGCTACCAACGGCTTGAGCCGCTGTCCGAATGGAGTGATACCTCGCGCAGCGCATCCTGGCGATGAATGCGTGCGATCGCATCCGCGAGGAGCGGCGCGCTCGTCTGCACCCAGATCGGGGCGCAGTCCTTGGTCACCTCGTTGGAACTTCGCGGTGTGGACTTTGGTCACTCAGGACCGGCCGACAGTCGATACACAGGACTACGGGATGCCCTACTCGGGTGCTCGGCCAGCAGGTGGAATCGACACTCAGGTGATGTCCGCCGCATGGCGCCCGCTCTGGGCGTAGAGACGGTGGGCAGGACCGGGAGGTTCATGATGATCGCAGGTGTCGTGGCCGTGATCGGGTTCCCGACGGTATTGCTGGCGGTGTGGTGGTTTGTCAGCTCCGGCAGCAGTGAGCAGCGTGGTCCCGGCGCCTGGTCGGTTACTCGCAGCACCGATCCGGGCACATCGGCCGAGGTCGATGATTCGCCGCCGCGGCTCCCCGCGCGGCTGACCGTCGAGTGGGCCGATCCTGGACAGGTTTGGCGGGCGCTGGATATGGAGAACGCGTTACTCGCCGAACTCCGGACGAGCCGGATCGGTCGGTTCGAATACCGTACCCGCCTGTTCGCGCTGGCCTGCGATTGCGATCCAGCGCCGAATGAGCAGCGGCACAGAGAGGTTGGTCCGTCATGACAACAGTCGATACCGCCGCAGTATGCGACCAAGAGGTGGCGATCCCCATCGGCGCGGTCGAACTCGCCGCACATCTGCGGATACCGGATCACCCTGTCGGCATTGTCGTCTTCGCACACGGCAGTGGGAGCAACCGCCACACTCCACGTAATACCTCCGTGGTCGAGGTATTCGCCGGACATCGTCTGGCGACGTTGTCGATCGATCTGCTGACATCGGCCGAGTCGATCGTTGGCGCCAAGGTTTTCGACGTCGAACTGCTGGGCACTCGCCTCGCCATCGCTCGCCGATGCTTGCGGAGTTCATCGATCTGCCGGGAGCTTCCGGTCGGATACTTCGGTGCCGGTTCCGAGGCCCCCGCCGCGCTCTGGGCGGCGGCGGAACCGCGCGACAAGATCCGCGCCGTGGTTGTGCGGGGCGCCCGACCCGACCTGGCTGGTGCACGGCTGGGCGGTGTCATGGCACCGACGCTGTTCCTTGTCGGTGGCCTCGACATCCGTGTGCGTACCGTCAATCATCGTGCGGCCGAGACGATGCAGTGCGAGCACCGGGTCAGCGTGCTGGCCGGGCACGGTCCCGGATCGGCCGATCTGCGGATATCGCAGCGGGCTGCCTACGTGGCGGCCATGTGGTTCGCCGAGCAGTTGCGGGCACATCCGGCACCCGCCGCCGGACCGACTCGGGACGGCGACGTCGATGAGTCGGTCGGCTGAAAGAGCTGCCGTTGTCAGCATGACTACGCACGTCCGCACCGAGAGAGACGCGTCGTCCCCATGGCTGTGGGACCAAGGTCCTCATTCGTAACGTCCCACAACGGCTTTCGGTACTCGAGTTCGTAATCCGGGTCGGCTGGGCTGGACCTGCGCCGGTGTCCGCGCACACCGATCACGGCTGGCACATCTCGGTAATCCAGTGCGGTACAAGATCGTTCATCGGTATCGCGGGCGCCCCGGTGGTCTGTTCTCCCCGTCGGCCCCGTTTCCTGGTCGTTGGTACCCGAAAGATGGGGCGATCGGCCCTGCTCCCGGCGGTCCAGCGGAGCGCACGGTGGGGTGACCCGAACGAATCGGCCCGTGGTGGGCCGGTCCGTGGGTGAAGGAGATGTCCGACATGATGTATTGGTACGACCATGATCTCAGCGGTTGGGGATATGCCTGGATGAGCATCGGGATGGTGGTGTTCTGGGGGTTGTTGATAGCGGCCTTCGTGCTCGTGATCCGAATGGTCACCCGGCCCGACGGCGCGACCTCGACCGATGACCGGTTGCGCAGCGCGGAAGACCTGCTGGCGGAGCGTTTCGCACGCGGAGAGATCGATGCGGAGGAGTACGCGAGTCGGCTCGACACCCTGCGCACGCATGGCGGTGCGGTCCCGCGAAAGTGAGTGCGCACGCCCGCGTCGCGCATACGGCCTTCGACGCGGCAGCTCACTGCGGCGGAAGTCGCCGGAGTGCAAGGTGACGGCGGTGGCGGTGCGCCGGGGAGCGGGGACGAACGTCCTCGGTGAGCGGGTCATCGGGCTCTGGGACAACGACGTACGTCGGTCGATAGTCGAGATAGCGGGCGCCTCGCCGCCTATGAGTAGGAAGGGTGCCCTCGATGATTCGGATGGATGGGCTGACGAAATACTACGGTCGCAAACCTGCGCTGATCGATGTCACGCTGCGGATCCCGCCCGGGGTCGTTTTCGGCTACCTGGGGCCCAACGGCGCGGGCAAGACGACCACGATCCGAATCCTGGTCGGACTCATGCGCCCCACGCGCGGTTCGGCGTGGGTACAGGGTGCGGATACGGTCCGTGAACGCGAGGCGGCCCAGCGCTGCATCGGCTATCTGCCCGGACAATTCGTCGCCTATCAGGATCTGACCGCGCAGCAGTATCTCGAGTATCTGGCGAACCTGCGCGGCAACGTCGATCCTGCGATACGTGACGCGCTGGTCAAACGGCTGGACCTGGATCCGACGGTCCGGATCGGCGCGATGTCGCACGGCAACCGGCAAAAGGTCGGCATTGTGCAGGCGTTCATGTCCGAGCCGGATCTGCTGGTGCTCGATGAGCCGACACAGGGGTTGGATCCCTTGGTACAGCGCGAATTCCTCGCGATGGTACGCGAAGCGCGCGACGCCGGACGCACGGTCTTCCTGTCCTCCCATGTGCTCTCGGAGGTGCAGGCCGTCGCCGATACCGTCGCCATGCTGCGGGAAGGACGAGTGATCGCCGAGCATTCGGTGGCCGAGCTGACCACCCGGGCACGCCACCGCATCGACCTCACCTTCGCTGGCGAGCCACCGGACCTGAGCGCCCTGCGCCGAATCGAGGGCGTGCGGCGGGTCGAACAGAACACCATCGCCGTGCACATCGACGTGGACGGTTCGACCGCGGAACTTCTCAAAGCCGTCGCGCCCTACGACGTGGTCGACATTGCCAGCCATGAACCGGATCTCGAAGAGGTCTTCCTGACTTACTACGGACAGGAGTGAAAGACCATGCTGCGCAACGTCTATCTGAAGAGTCTGCGTGATCAGCGGCGCGGGCTGATCGGCTGGAGTATCGGAATCGTCACGCTGGTGCTGATGGAAAGCGCCTTGTGGCCGTCGATCTCGGATATGGCTGGTTTGCGCGAGTTTCTGGCGAACTATCCCGAGCCGCTGCGCAAGCTGTTCAATCTGGACGCCTTCGGCACCGGCGCCGGCTTCCTGAACGCGGAACTGTTCAGCATGCTGCTGCCGATCCTGTTCCTGGTCTTTGCGATCAGCCGCGGCGCGCGGGCGATCGCGGGTGAAGAGGAACTCGGCACACTAGAGGTCCTCTTGGTGACCAGGGTCTCGCCGGTGCGCTTGGCGCTCGAACAGGCGGCCGTGCTCGCGACCGCCGTGCTCACGCTGGGCGCGGTGCTGTTCGGTGCGATCGTGGTGTGTTCGGCGATCTTCGGTCTGGACATCGCAATCGGCGCCGCGCTGACCGGAGCATTGTCGATGGTGCTGCTCGGCATCGAATTCGGCTGGCTCGCGCTGGCCGTCGGCGCGGCCACTGGTAAACGCACTGTGGCACTGGCCATCACGTCGGTGTTCGCGGTCGGCGCATATGTGCTCTACGTCGCGAGCAAACTGGTCGAGGCCGTGCGGCCCTGGGGACCAGCGTCGCCGTTCCATCAGGCGATCGAGGGCGGCCCACTCGGCGCCGGGCTACCCGCGGAATACGGCTGGCTGGCTTTGGCCGGTGCGGTGGCACTGGTGGCCGCCCTGCCGGTCTTCGACCGCCGCGACATCGCGGGAGTGTGATCCATTTCGCGGCCACGTGAGCTGACCCGATCGTCGGCTCGCATCGTGCAGACGGCGCGGCGTCACCTGCGGATGCTGAGGATGTCGATGAGGGGGCGGCGGGGCGATGGCGGGATATCGGGTTCATTGTCGGGCGCTGTGCCGATGCGGATCACGACCTGCGGCACGCCGGGATGGGCAAGCAGGCTCGCGAGGACCCTTCGGCCCGTGGGCAATTCGGTGATATGGGTCAGTGCGCAGGTCGCCAATCCGGCAACTGTGCACTCGAGTAGCACCGCGGACAGCACCTCGCCAGTGTGCAGCCAGTTGGGTTGGGAATCGCTGCTCGAGCTGAGCACCAGCAGTCGCGACCGGTCCTCCAGCGTGCCGCGGCGGGCCGAATGCGGCGCGGACGGGAAAGTGCGTCCCACACCCACGCGGGCGAATTCGGCTTCGGAGACCAGTGCATTGCGCGGAACCCCCTCCGGTCCGCTGGAATGTCCGGACCACCAACGCAATTCGGACTGGTACTCCATATCGTAGCGGCGCGTCGCGGTGGCGTGTGCAGAGGCGGCCGCGAGCCGGGGGCGGACGCTGTCGTCGAGGGCAGTCAGCTCCAGGTCGTGGGGTATCACCAGCATCTGTACGGTGTGCACGACTTGCGGCCAGTCGGTCGGCGCTAGCATCGGCAGCCGGTCGGTGCGCCGCTGATCGATAGCGCGGGCGCGGGCACGCACGCTGTCGGGTGGGTCGGGCCACCGTCGGAAGTCGATGACCGCCAGGTAGTCGGGTTGCTCCGGATCGGGCAGCCGTGTGACATCGGTGTGCCAACCCTGCGCCGCGAACGCGGTGCGCACGTGGTGCAGCATCGCGCCGCAGCTGATCACCAATTGCCTGCCCAGCGGGTCCGTCGCGCTCAGCAGCCGGTCGTTGTCGCGGCGCAGGTGCAGCCGAGTGCCGTCGAACTCGCAGCGCCACGGCTGGGTGTTGTGCACCGAGGGTGCCCGGCCGGCCAGCCGCATGGCCGCCAGCACCGTCGGATGGTCGGGCACGTTGGAGGTGGGAGAGGGGGTGCTGTCGGTCATAGCTTCGAGTGTCGACCGCCGCTATATCGGTCGATAAGGGACTTGCGCCCGTTCTCGAGGGCACATGGTCACCGACCGGACGGTTCGCCTCTCGCCCTGCGACGAGCAGCCGGTCCACCGACCTCACTCCCGATACGCTGGCCGACTGACCTATCGGGTCACGGCGCACATGGTTGCCAGATCACGGCGTGCCATCGGAAATCCGGGCGGCCGGTACCAGAACCGCCCGGATTGTGTTGTCACTCGGCCGATTCGATGGCGACATGGTTTCCTGCGGTGGTGTGTGGCCGCGGCGACCGGAACCGCGACGGTGAGGATCCGATGTGATAGCTGTGGCCGAAAACGTTTCGGCCACCACAAAGGCGTCCCGGGTGTCGGAACCGATCTCGATCCGCCGGTGGTCGAGTCCTTCTTCGTCGAGCAGTCGATCGAGCCGCCTGCCGACCTCCCGTCCGGAGGTGTGCAATGCGACCGCCGAACCGCCCAGCCTGCCCACACATCGGGCGACATTGATCCCACCGCCGCCACCGCGCACCGAGCACCGCCGCGCGCGGTTCTTGCCCTCGCTGATCAGCCGATCCACCTCGAAGGCGGCGTCCACGGTCGGATTCAGAGTGACCGTCGGAATCGTCGACACGGAATGACTCCTCTACCCGGGGTGTACGACTCAGCTTCGGCCGCGGCGGACCCGGTCGCACAGTGGTCTGCGCTCAGCCGAAGCGGCGCACGCGAAACTAGTTCGGGTGCACGACCATCACCGGACAGTCCGCATGCTGCACGAGCCAACTGCTGGTCGAGCCGAGGAGTAGACCGCGGAATCCGCCGCGGCCGCGACTGCCGACCACGAGCAGCTGTGCGGACTTCGACCAGTCCGCCAACTGCTCGCGCGGCCCGGCAACGGAGACCTTGCGGGTCACGGTGACGTCAGGGTATTTCTCCTGCCAACCCGCGAGACGCTCGGCCAGCAGTGCGTGTTCGGCGATCTCGAGGTCGACGATGGGGATTTCGAGATATGAACTTCCGGCGTACTCGCCCATGGTCAGATCGCTCCAGGCGTGCACGGTGACGAGTTCGGCATTGCGCTCGGACGCCTCGGCGAATGCCGCGCCGAGGGCGGCCTCACCGACCGG
The DNA here is from genome assembly GCF_053602975.1 of Nocardia sp. NPDC004278. Taxonomy (NCBI): domain Bacteria; kingdom Bacillati; phylum Actinomycetota; class Actinomycetes; order Mycobacteriales; family Nocardiaceae; genus Nocardia; species Nocardia sp. NPDC004278. Next base: position 95,702 of record NZ_JBSGEQ010000025.1, on the reverse strand, counting down.
GCTGCCGTCCGCGCCCACCACAACGGGCCCGCCGCGATGCGTCGGTTCTCCGGTGCCGGGCACGACCACGGTCGCGCCGTGGCCGTGCCCGGCCACCGCGAGCAATGTCGATCCGACGTGCGCGAGCGTGCCGACGCCCCTGGTGGCACCCATGACAACGAGGTGCGCGCCTTCCGAGAGCGTGATCAGCAACTTCGCCGGGTTCGCTTCGGAGAGTTCGGTGGCCACGGTGCGATCCGCAGCGATGTCGCGTGCAAGGGCGCGAGCCTCGGCCAGGATGCGATCGCCATGACCGTGCATCGCCTCGATGACCGATGACACCGTGATGAGGTGGGTCCCGAGGACCGCGCGCGAGACCGCGAGGTCGAGGCCGTGCACGATCAGCAACTGCCGTCCCTTCCGAGCCGCCGTTTCGGCCGCCCATCGGACGGCGGCATCGGCGGACGCGGACCCATCGGTCCCCACCACCACCGCAGCCGATGTCAATTGGTGTCGATCCGCATCATGTCGGGTGCTCATTCCGCTGCCCTTCAGGTCGCGACGTTCGAGTCGGCGTGTATCGGAGTGTCGAACAAAGCATCTCGCCCGACCGACTCGGCTGTGAGGTGCCGAACGTCATCGGCCGCGATGACCAAGAGCATGTGACGGTGCGTGGTCCGGCCGCGTACCGATGTACCTATCCGGTTGCGATCCCGGCGCGCGCCAGCTCGGTCAAGGTCGCCTGAACGACTCGTGGGCGCGCCGCCGCGACGGGACCGGACAGGCCGACACCGAGGTCGAGGGTCGCTGCTTCCACGGCGATGACGACGAGCTCACGGGGGAGGCGGCCGAGCGCTCGTCCGAGTGGCACCGCGTCGGGGATGCCGAGGGCGTGGGAGCTGGTTGCGGTGGTGAGTTCACGCAGGGCGTCGACAGTGGTACACCAGACGCGGCCCGGAGTGGACGGTTCACACTCGACGGCGTCCACGATGACGGCGAGCTCGGCGCCGTCCCACGCATCGAGCAGTCCGGTCGGTTCGCCGTCGCGCATGGTGACGACAACACCGGGCAGATCGAGCGCTTCGATGTCGCGGGCCACGGCAGGGCCGATCCCATCATCGCGGCGAAACTCGTTCCCGACACCGATAACGACGGCCTGCGGCCCGGTCACCGGCGCACCACGTCGAGTGCGAGGAAATGTGCCGAGCACGAGATGCACGGGTCGTAATTGCGGATGGTGCGTTCGCACAGTGCGGTGAGCGCCGCGTCGTCGAGGTCGAGGTGGTCTGTGACGACGCGACGCAGGTCGTCTTCGATGGCGGCCTGGTTCTGCGAGGTGGGCGGAACGATGTCGGCGGAACGGATGATGCCGTCGGCGTCGACGTCGTAGCGGTGATACAACAGACCCCGTGGTGCCTCACTCACACCGTGGCCGGTAGCCGCCCGAGCAGTGACGGGAACGGCTGCGCGCGAAGGTGTTTCGTAGTCTTCGAGCAGCCGTAGCGCCTCCTCGATGGCATAGACGACCTCGACGGTGCGAACCAGGATGCTGCGGAACGGGTTGCGGCAGGCACCGCCGAGTCCGATCTCGGCGGCGACCTGACGAGCCATCGGCGACAACCGGGGGGAGTTGAGTGTGTACCGGGCCAGCGGACCGGTGAGGTAGCGGCGGCCGTCGAGGGTCGCGTGCAGGGCGGTCGAGTGCGGAACCTGATCTTCGGCGACGTGCTCGGCGAATTCGGCAGCGGAGAAGGTAAGTCCGGAACTGCTGTGGATATCTCCGGATTCGATCGCATACCGATGCGGGTCGGAGACGGCGAGCAGGTCGTGATCCAGCTCTGCGTCCGGAAATTCGAGTCCACCAGCCCGGCGCGCGGTGTGCACGGCGTAATCCAGTGCACGGCGCAGCTGTTCGGCCAGTGGTACGAGATCGGTAGGGGACGGAACGGAGTAGAAGCCGCCGACTCGGACGTTGATCGGATGGATGGACCGTCCACCGATCAGTTCGAGCAAGGCGTTGCCTGCCCTTTTCACCGCCAAGCCCTGTTCGACGAGCTCACGATGATCGGCGGCGAGGGTGATGGCGTCGGGATAGCCGAGGAAATCGGGTAGATGCAGTAGGTAGATGTGTAAGGAATGGCTGGAGATCCACTCTCCGCAGTACAACAGTCGGCGCAAACGCGCCAGCGGCGGGTCGAGCTCGACGCCGCAGAGCTGCTCGAGTGCGTTGCAGGCGCTGGTCTGGTAGGCGACCGGGCAGATGCCGCAGATGCGGGCGGTGATGTCGGGCGGTTCGGTGTAGGCGCGACCGCGCAGGAACGCCTCGAAAAAGCGGGGCGGCTCATAGATGTTCAGCTCGGCCCGCTCGACGGCACCGTCGGAAACAACGATCCGCAGCGCGCCTTCGCCCTCCACCCGCGCAAGCGAACTGACCCGCAACTGCCTACTGCGATGACTCACCGGACCTCCTGTCCGCGAAGGCCGGTGCGGCTGCTGCAACAGTGTGGAACACTCGGTCGACATCGTCGGTGGACATGCCGTTGACACTCAGAATCGGCAGCAGTGCACGGATATTCGGAGTCGCCATCGGACCGAAGCAGCCATAGCAGCCGCGATGGTAAGCCGGGCACAGCGCACCGCACCCGGCCTGGGTGACCGGGCCCAGACACGGAATGCCGTGTGCGACAGTCACACACGTGGTCCCACGGCGCTTGCACTCGGTGCAGACGCTGGTGTTCGGCAGGTCGGGGGCACGCCCGGCGAGGAAGGCGCACAGCGTGTCCAGTAGTTGGCGACGGTCGATCGGGCAGCCGCGCAGCTCGAAATCCACTGGCACGTGCGCCGAGATCGGTGTCGAGGTGGCCAGCGTCGAAATATATTGCGGGCTGGCATACACGACGGAAGTGAACTCGGTGACATCGGCGAAGTTGCGCAGCGCCTGGATGCCGCCGTGCGTCGCACAGGCACCGATGGTGACGAGAATCCGTGACTGCGCCCGGATCTCGATGATGCGCCGTTGTTCCTCCGGCGTGGTGACCGATCCTTCGACCAGCGACACATCGTAGGGGCCGGATTCGACCGTGCTGGTCGCCTCAGTGAAATGTGCGATATGGAGGCGTCCGGCCAGGCTCAGCAACTCGTCCTCGCAGTCGAGCAGCGTGAGTTGGCAGCCGTCGCACGAGGTGAACTTCCACACCGCCAAGGTCGGGGTCCTCGTCTGGGAAGTGTTCATCACAGCTCCCGGATCGATAGCAGCGGTTGGGCTGTCGCGTAGTCGACGACCGGGCCGTCGCGGCACAGCAGCAGCGGTCCGAGTTGGCAGTGTCCGCAGCGGGCGGCGCCGCACTGCATGTTGCGTTCGAGCGCGATCCGGATATCGGTTGCGGCGATTCCCTTGCGCAGCAAGGTCTGCGCGCAGAATCGCATCATCGGTTCCGGACCGCACAGGAATGCCGTCGTGCGACCGGGGTCCAGCCTGAGCCTGGTCAGTGATTCGGTGACGAAGCCGACCTGACCGGTCCAGCCCGCCGCCGGATGATCGACAGTCTGATGCAATTCGACATCACCGGTCGCGGCCCACAGCCGTTGGTCGTTTCGGAACAGGAGGTCGGACGGGGTTCGGGCACCGGTGATCAGTACCACCCGCCGATAGTCCTCGCGCGCCGCCAGCGCCGTGAGTACGACCGGCCGCAGCGGCGCCAGTCCAACACCGCCGCCGACGATCACAAGATCGCGCTCGCGTGCGGATTCGGGGTCCCAGCCGCTGCCGAACGGCCCGCGAACCCCGATCAACCCACCGACCGCGGTGTCGTGCAGCGCGCGGCTGACCGCGCCGACCGCGCGAATCGTGTGTTCGAGGATGTCGTCGGTGGCCGCCGGGCTGCCGCTGATCGATATGGCGACCTCGCCGACGCCGAAGCTGTAGAGCATCATGAACTGCCCGGCCCGAAACCGTTGTGCTGCCTGGTGAACCGGTTCGAGCATGAGGGTCACGGTGTCGCGGTTCTGTGGGATACGGCCGACGACCCGGTAGGGCAGCATGGTGTCGCCCGGTGCCGGTGTACCCCGCGCGATGGTGGTGCTCGTCGCGGCGCCGCGCTGGCTCATCGGCTTCTTCCGTCGCCGGTACCGCTCAGCGGCGAGCGTGCGGAGGTGTCGCCCGGATTGCGGTACAGATCGAGCAGCCGTGCCCGGGTGGCCTGCAGCCGTTCCAGCACAGCCTCGAGCAGCATGCGGTTCAGGGCGCGGCCGAATACCGGGTCCAGGTCGGCGAGTTCGGTCAGTCGAGCGGAATCGAATTCGATCGCGTGTACCGGTTCGACCGTGTGTGCACCGAAATGCCACCGGTACGGTGGCATCAGCCACGACCAGCCCAATAGGTCTCCACTGCCCAGGGTTTGGACGACGATATCGCCGCGGCCCGGGACGTGCGCGTCGAGCCTGACCCGGCCGTCGCGGATCAGCCAGCACCGGTCGGCCGATCGCCCCTCGGTGATCAGCTGCTGCCCGGCCGGGTAGCTGACATCGCGACCGGCGTCGGCGAGCACGGCGAGTTCCGTGTCGGTCAGTGCTGCCAGCTGTGCGAACTGCGACAGTTCGTCAACTGCGGTCACTGGCGCCCCCTTCGGCGAGCGCGGCCATTTCCGCGGTGATGTCGATCCCGGCCGGGCACCAGGCGATACAGCGTCCGCAGCCCACGCAGCCGGAGCTGCCGAACTGGTCGTGCCAGGTGCCGAGCTTGTGGGTGAGCCACTGCCGGTATCGGCTCTCGCCGGACTGCCGGACACTGCCGCCGTGCTGATAGGAGAAATCCAGTTCGAAGCAGGACACCCAGCGTTCCCAGCGTTCGGCGTGATCGCCGGTCAAATCGGTGACGTCCTCGGCGGAGGTACAGAAACAGGTTGGGCACACCATCGTGCAGTTGCCACAGGTGAGACACCGAGATGCCACGTCCTGCCACTGCGGCGAGTCGTGGGATTCGCGAAGCACAGTGGGCAGGTCGGCGTCCGGCATCGACCGGCCCATCCGTCCGGCAGCAGCGTCGACCGCGGTCCGGGCCGTGGTGACGTCAGCGGTTTCGGCGGGACCAATGGTGAGGTGCGCGAGCACATCTGCACCGGTCTCAGTGCCGATGTCGACCAGGAATCGATGCCCGACGGCGTCGATGATTTCGGTGAGCGCGAGGTCATATCCTTTGGACACGCCGGGCCCGGTGCCCATCGAGACACAGAAGCACACACCGCCCGGCTCGGTGCAGTTCACCGCAACCACGAACAGGCCCGCGCGGCGACCGGTGTATCCGGTGTCGGGATATGTCCCACCGCCGAGTACGCGGCCCAGGATCGCGATCGCGGCGAGATCACACCCGCGCACGCCGACAAACGCAAACCGTTGTGCGAAGTCTTCGGCACGTTGCTCGTTCAGGTCGGGCCCCATCTCCCACACCTTGCGGTGTGGCGGATGCAAGAACTGTTTCCACGAGCCGGGCCCGGCCGAATGCGCGAACACGGCGGCATCATCGCGGCGCCGCAGCCGATACCGTCCGGGCTCGGTATCCACGCTCCACCCGGCGGGCAGCTGCGCTCCGGACACGAGATCGTCCAGCACGATCGCACCGTCGCGCTCCTGCGGACCGATGACCCGATACTCCTGCTCGTGCAGGACTTCAACGAGGCGGTCCAGGCCCGCGCGGTCGATCACCACCGTGTCGCCAGGCTTCATGAGGCCCCCTGCGGATCGCAGATTTCTACGCTGTCGAGTCTGGTGAGCGGATGTCGGTGCAACGAGGGCCGAAGGTCACCACTCGCGTCGGCAGACGCCCCGAGCAGACGGCCGCTGCGCTCGGGGCCGCCGGGCGCCGAAGCGACCTGCGGTGGCGTCACACCGGTCGGAACGCCAGGCAGATGCGTGTGAGCGCCGGGATCCGTTCCACCTGCTCGGTGACCTCGGTGCCACTGCCTTGATGGCCGCGATCAAGGGGAACCGATCAGACCGGTGTCGATCGAGATGCTTCGGCCGTGGCATCGGCAGCGGCTTGCGGTGGGCACCCACCGCCGAGGCGGAGCACGGTAGCGAAGCCTGTGTCGAGGCATTCGGTGAAGGCCGCGAGGTCGGGGATCGCAGCGGAGTCCGCGTTGATCGCGACGTAACAGGTTCCGACATGCGATGTCAACGTCACGTTGACGGCCGTGCCGATCGTTGGGCCGAACGCGTACATGCGGTCGATGCGCGCACCGGCGATATAGAGGGGCGCCGGGGAACCCGGGACGTTGGAGGCGACGAAGTCGACATGCTTGAGCATCCCGGTGACCACTCCGACCGGCAACCGGTTGAACGCCGCCGCGATAGCACCGGACAGCGGGATGGCCGGTTCGCGGCGCCAACTGCCGACGGCGGCGTCCACGGCGCGCATCAAGTCTTCGGTCTCGGCGATGTCGACCGGCAACGCGAAACGAGTGAGCGTGATCCGGTTGCCGCCGAGCGGATCATCGGCCGTCCGAAGACTGATCGGCATGGTAAGCCGCAGCTGGTCGACCTTCGCCCCGTGCCGGTCGTGATAACTGCGCAGTCCGATGACCACCGCGGTCAGAAAGGCATCGTTCATCGTGCAGCCCACAGCACGCGCGGCGCGGCGCATTTGCTCGAGGGGTGCATCCAGCACCGCCAGTCCGCGACCGAGACTGCGTTCGGTCATCACCGGCGACAGCGTGGCGGTGACGGGCTTGGCAAGGCGGACCACCGAGGTCGCAAGTGCGGCGGTCTCGCGTACCGTCCGAGCGGGATGAGTGACAGCTCGCCACACGGTTTGCGGTGTCGCCCGGATGCCGCCGCGAAGGAGATCCGAGCCGACCGCCCAGTTCCATGCCACGACATCGCGCAGCTCGCCGTCATCGTCGTGCGGCGGCTCGGGCGGATGACCGCGATCGGTGCCCGCACGATCGAAATCGAATAGCGCCGCGGCGATCTGAATGCCGCCGATACCGTCGGTGAGGCTGTGGTGCACTGTCATCACCAGCGCGCATCTTCCACCCGACAAACCGCTGAGCAAGGTCGAGCGCCACAGCGCACGAGCCGGATCGAAGGCGGTCATCGCCTCGGTGCGCGCGAATTCGAGTACCTCGGACATGGTCGCCGGTTCCGGCAGCGCAACCCGTCGCAGGTGCCAGGACAGGTCGAAACCCGGATCGACCGTCCACCTGGGCGGGGCGAGACCGAGCGGCGCGGCGACCAGCCGATGCCGCAACCTCGGTACGAGGCGGGTGCCGCGACCGATCGTCTCCACCAAGCGATCCCAGTCCGGATCGGTATCGAGGATCAGAACCGAGACGATGGTCGAACGCAGGACCGGATCCCGCTCCATGTTCCACGAGAACAGGTCCGATTGCGACATGTGGGATTCGCGGGGACCCATTGCCTGCTGCCTTCGTCTTCGCCGGGTGTCCGTCTTACCGCTACGCTCGTGCTTCCTCAGTCCGCTACGGTCGGGCTCGGTTCCGCCGCGAGTGTCGCACGGGTCTTGTCTTCCAGACCGTCGATCGCCGCACGCGATGACCAGGCGCACGTCAGTTCCGGAAACTCGACACTGACCGCGATATGGGTCGAATCTCGTTGCGACCAGCGGACATCGCATCCGCACGCCGAACAGCCTGCGCGGACCCGAAGGGCAGCATGCTGGACGGTATCCACAACACTAAGCCTGCTCGGTCCACGTCGAAGGCGACCGATCACGAAGACCTTTATATCGAGGCCCTTCGTCCTCTCCCCGCGCCTTGGCGGGCCGGGTAACCCCGCAGTGGGCAACGCTGTTTCGCCGTACGTTTCGGTCGGCGCGCGACGCCTCACTCGGGCCTTTCTGAGCACCGTCGGAATGTCCACAGCAGGCTGTGCCGTGCCCATGTAGGACCCGAGGATGCGCCGATTCTCGGCCTCGATGCTGAGCGGTGACAGCTGCACGGTCGCCGAGGGACGTGGCAGTCCGGCCGACACGGTGCCACACGACCGGTGACGGCGTACGCGGTCTCGAACACATTGGCCGAGCCAACAGCTTCGAATGCCCAGCCGAACTTGTCTGGGCGATCTGGGCCATCAGCTTGTGCAGCGCATCCGGCGCGCACACGTCGCTGGCCCCGCGCTGCCTTCAGCCCTCACCGCGCGCGACGGTTGGTTTCGCACCGTCTCGGCCGTCATCGAACGATCTGGTCGGCGGCGTTTCGCGGCCGCGGAGCAGTCGGATCGTCGAAAGCGAGCGAGCAATTGCCGTCGCCCGGTGGGCGGATTGACATGATGGACATCATGCGAGATTGTAAATCGCATGATGGTCGACATGCGAAATGCGACCCCTCAGGAGGGACAGCGAGCGCGACAGAAACGAGAGTCGTTGACGCGCATCCTCGATGCGGGCGCCGCTCGGCTGCGGGCGGACGGTCCCGACGGCGGTGCCATCGGCAAGGTCATGCAGGATGCGGGACTGACGCACGGGGCCTTCTACTCGCACTTCGCCAGCAAAGACGAACTGGCCATCGCAGCCTTCCGGCACGGGCTTGCCGAAAGCCGGCCGCGCTGGATCGGCAAGAAGCCGGACGCTTCCTGGGGCGCACGCGCGGCCCGCCTCGCCCGTGGCTACCTCAACCGAACCCATCGCGACGATCGCGCCGATTCGTGTGCGTTCTCGGCGATCGGATCCGACGCCGCGCGCTTGCCCGCCGAGTTCCGTGCTGCCTACGAGGAGGAACTGCGCAAGACCCTCAACGCGATGGGGGGACGCCCAGTGGACGAGGCGCAGGAGCACGAACTCTATGACGAAGCGATCGCGACCCTGGCCCTGTGCATCGGCGGTCTGGTGCTGTCGCGAGCCGTGGAATCCGAGTCCTTCTCGTCGCGGATTCTTCGAGTGTGCCGGAATACGGTGGCGCAGATGGGCGCTGCCGTCGATGAACGCGCCGAGCGCGAACATGAGGCAGAGGCATGAATTACCAGAACTGCCGTTTCGAATGACCACACAGCCTGGATCACGCTGAGCCGCCCCGGAAGCCGCAACGCGAGATCCCGTGCACATCGAACTGCTCATCGAGGAGGATAATGTCGTACAGCACAGAGCCTTTCGCTTCGAAGAAGTTCTCGGATATTCGCGGGCAACGCGTGGCCTATATCGATGAGGGGGAGGGCGACGCCATTGTCTTCCAACATGGCAACCCGACATCGTCGTATCTGTGGCGCAATGTCATGCCGCACTGTGCAGGGCTGGGGCGGTTGGTCGCCTGTGATCTCATCGGTATGGGTGATTCCGACAAGCTCCCGGAGTCCGGTCCCGACCGCTATACCTACGCCGAGCACCGTGACTATCTCTTCGGGCTGTGGGATGCGCTCGACCTCGGCGACAATGTCGTGCTGGTCCTCCACGACTGGGGGTCGGCCCTGGGATTCGATTGGGCCGATCAGCACCGCGACCGTGTCCGGGCGATCGTTTACATGGAAAGCATCGTCATGCCGGTCACGTGGGAACAGTGGCCGGAGCGCGCGCGAGGCGTGTTCCAGGGTTTCCGGTCGCCTGCCGGTGAGGGAATGGTGCTGGAGAAGAACATATTCGTCGAGAAGGTCCTCCCGGGGTCGGTGCTGCGGTCACTGAGCGACGCGGAGCTCGCCGAATATCGGCGGCCCTTTGCGTCGCCGGGCGAGGACCGTCGTCCCACTCTGAGCTGGCCTCGCCAAATACCGATCGACGGAGAGCCGAAAGATGTCGTCGAAGTAGTCGAGAACTACGGAAAATGGCTGAGCACAAGCGACGTCCCGAAGCTGTTCGTCAACGCGGAACCGGGCTCCATCCTCACCGGCGCCCAACGCGAATTCTGTCGCACCTGGCCCAACCAGCGCGAAATCACCGTTCCCGGATCACATTTCATCCAAGAAGACAGCCCTGATGCGATCGGCTCCGCCATCGCGGAATTCGTAAAGGAAGTGCGCGGCTGAGAGAAGCCCGGGGTCGGTCCGGTGCGAATTTCACACCGCACCGACTCGGCCCGTCGTGCTGGCCGACGACCGCCTGCCATCCACGCTGTTCGCCATGCATCGATTCGGCGGTCGCCGAGCACTACACCGCCCGTCGCCCCCTGAGGTGAACTTCTGGGAGTGCGTCGACCGCGCTGCACGTTCCCTCGGGTGTGATCGAGAAGCGCTGCCCGAGCTGGTGATCGCTCAGCGCCAGGCTGGAGTGATCGGTTCCTTCCCGGCTCTGAACGCCCGCCCCGCCACAGTTGGCGGACCGGCCCGACCGCATCACCGAGGAAAACGCTTCGTATGCGGCCGCATGCCGAAACCCGTATGCAACCCTCGCTTTCAGGTCGTGGCTGCCATCCAGCAAGACCGTGAGCGGAGATATCGAGCTCCTGAGGTAGGCCACATCCGAGCAGGCGCTGAAGCCGTCCGAAGATGTCGCAAATCTTCCCCCTAATGTCGCAACCACGTTCGTAGCGCTGGTTAGTTTCGCAAACGTGACAAAACACCGACGCGCTGGTCCGGCCCGTCGCGGTCTCGACCTGCGATCTCGATCAGCGCGTGATCCGAAGCTCGGTGCCCCTGCCGGGTGTCGACGCTCCGTTCGCCATCGGCCATGAAGGCATCGGCGAGGTGGTCGAGGTCGTGCCGGTGATGCATATGAAGGGCATTCACGTCAGCAGCGCACTCAGCAACGCCCACGCGCACATGCCCGAGGTGCTGAACCTGCTGTCCTGCGGCCGCTTGCATCCGGAACTCATCGTCAGCGATGTGATTCCGTTCGACAGCGCCGACCAGGCGATCCCCGAGGTCGGGTACAAGCCTGTCTTCGTTCGCCCAGCTCGCATCGGGACCGAGGAAAAGTGAGCGCCGAAGCTCGCTCCGCTGACATCGACAGGAAGACGAACATGAGCACTGTGGACTTCACCGCCATGAGCGGACTGGAGCTGATGCGGTGGGCCCAGCGGGATCGGCCTGCCGACACACCTTCGATCGGTCGGCTCATCGGTATCCGGATCGACGAGGTCGAGAAGGGGTACGCGACGATGTCGGTACAAACCCAGCCCGACTTCTCCAATCCTTTCGGCCAAGTCCATGGCGGCATCGCCGCCACCCTGCTCGACTCGGTCATGGCGTGCGCGGTGCACACCACCCTTCCGGCCGGCGCCCGCTACACCACCCTGGAGCTGAAGGTGAACTACATCCGCGCCGTGGCGCTCGACGCCGGTCGAATCACCGCTGAGGGCAGGGTGATCCACGTCGGGCGCACGGTGGCCACCGCCGAGAGCAAGGCCATCGACGAGAACGGCAGGCTCGTCGCACACGGCACTACCACCTGCATGATCTTCCTTTGAACCTCGTGTCGGTAAGCAATTCGTCACGCCCGCACATCCGGTCCGCTCGGTGAGCTGTACAGGTCTTGGCACGGCATAGACGGATAGCTTTCTTCCACTCGATCATCGATCGTCGCTGCCCGAGCCCAGCCGTTTGCAGTCGACTCCCGTGCGAATATCGCTGCCGCTTCGTGGGAAGCGATGAAATGCAGTGGTGACCCGAGGCCGAAATCGACTGTCAGATGGCACAACATTGCGTTTCCGTAGCTGCGACAGCAGCCTCTGCGACACCGGCAATGGCATGTGCGGCGAGCGATGCGTTCACAAACTTCTCCATCTACGACAGCAATGACGACCATTCGCGGTCGCCGCCGACGCTACGCAGCACCGGGACACCAAATGCGGCACAGTGAGTTCCATTTGCGACACGATCGGCGGGAATTCCTTGCCGCGTTCGGGTACGACGTCGGTCGCGTCGAATTCGCAGCCCAGGTCGGTGCGGTCCTTGTGGCCGCTAACTAGAGTCACGCGTCGGGTGCCGAGCTGCGTGCGGACAGAACAGCCAGGAGCCCCACAGCGCCGTCGCCGTCGCAGCGATCGGTGGTGAAGAACGTCGATGGGGGAGACCGAAGGCATTCGTGGTGCGGCAAGCCGAAGTGGAGCTACGTGCAGACGACGTTCATCGGTTTCGTTGCCGACCGGGGTGAGCGGGTGCGCCGAACGCATCAAGACCGAAGCCGTCGCGCAGATCGAACGACAGACGGCCGGAGCGTGAGCGACTACGACGCCGAGTCGCACTGGCAGGCCTACCTCGATCAGCCGCCGTCGAAGCTGCGGCGCCAGGATCTGGCGTTGCCGACGACCCGGTCGAGATCCAGCGGTACGTCCTGATCAGCGCGCACGAATGCCGAGCTATGGGCTGATCGGCGAGGCCCAATCCACGAGGCGTCGACCGCTGGACATGGCACAAGCGGCGCAACGGGCAGATCTTCGGACTCACGGATACCACCCCCGAGCACCGGGGTCGACCTACAGGCCGTCGCTTCCCGAACGCATACGCGTTCACTGCCCATGACGGCGGTCGTTCCTGCTCACGGCTTCGGGATGGTCCCGGACTTTCACCAAATTCCCTCACGACAGGGAAGGTGTCGTAGGCGAGCGCGGAAATTCCCTGCTCAAATCACATTCAAAGCCCTGCACCGGGTCACGCTGGCCCGTGGCGAATCGGTGCGCTCGTCGCCATGGCCCCCGTCCTGCTCCATATCGAGCATGTCCGGGCATATGACCACGGCTCGCCGCGACCCAGAAAAGCTCACTCGCCCAACCCGCAATTGCCGACGGCTGGGTCGGATCTGCTGGAAGCGGTTCAGGGACGGTGCTGCGACTGCATTGCTGTCCGCGATGCCGTTATGGGAATCGGCACCTATCGTCCCTCGCGGCCGGAAACCGGTGCGGCACTGGTTCGCCGTCGCAACCGCCGGCGAGGTGGTCGAGCTGACCGCGATCGCGGCCACGACATCGCCATCAGTTCATCGGTGACCAGGCGATCCGAGAATGTCGCCGGTACAGGACCGCTCGTATTCGTGATGCCTTCGACCGTTCACATGCGCAGGTCGATACGGCTCAAAGCACAGCGTATTCGGACTTCGCACTTGCTCGCGCCCGGTCGATTCTTTCGCACCACTGGTCGTGCAGTGTTCTCCAGTCTTCTGCGGCGGTGCGGATCCACTTCATTGCCAGCTCTGCCGCAGCCAAGGCGGGTTTCTCCCTTTCGAATTCGTTATCCGCGTGCGCGGCGCGGTCGACCAGTTCGCTCCAGCGATTGAAATCTTGATGTAGTGCGTCTTCGACCTTCTTGTGCATTGCAGCTCCTTTGTGGCTGAAGTGATCTTGTGAATCGATTTCTCGGACATGGGATCGGGTTCCGGCAACGTGGTCGGGTAGCGCGGACCCGGGAAGCAAGAGCCGCTGAGGCTCGCCGATGCAGCAGTTGTGGTGTTGTGGAAACGCTCAGCTGTTCGGCAACATCACGCAATCGCGGCTGCCGTCTCGTTATTGCTGTCCGCCGCAAGTGTCGCGGGGGTCGATCATCAATATGATGACGAGAGGGTAAGCCTGCAGATCACGAGCCGGTTACGGACCTCTGCTCGCCGACCTCATGGGCAACTTGCGGGGCGTGTGGTCGTTTCGACCTAGCGCCTACAGGGCTGCCGACCTTCCCAGCCGTCTTTTTGATATCAGCTTGATTACAGTTTACGCACAGTCGGTTAACTATGTATAGGGGAATGCGGAAGTCGCTGCAGAAACCGCAGGTGGGCCCCCGCTCTGTGCGCCTCCAGCAGTTTGCTGGATCGAATTGGTTCCGGATCCGGCCGAACTCGACTCGGACTCGAACACCCCTGCTGATCGCCAACCGTGCCCTGGACGGGCAGTGGCGGACTCTCGACGGGGCAGTGGTGTAGCGACCGACCGTCATCGTCTCCGAGATCTACAACACCCGCCTCGAGATGTGCTCGTCTACGCCGCACACACTGTCGATCGTGCTTCGGTCAGCGGCTCGAATCACAAGTTCCAGCGTCCGATTCGTGCGATGCGGCGCATTGCCGGAATGTACCGAATCGCGAAGAGCTGCAGCTTCATTCCGACTGTGACGCCACATTCGGATGCATCGAGACTGGTCCTCGGATGTCGCCCGTATTGCTCGACATCGGCCGGGATCATCGACGCCCCGTGCGCCGTCCGGTGTACGTCGCGGGAAACGCGAAGTCTCGCTGCGGAAATCAGGAACGACTTCATCGGCTGCGCGGTGGGCGACCTGTGGTCGAGTTCGGCTCACCGGAACTCAACCGTCGCCACGCTGCATATCGATGGGTCACGGTATGTCCCATGTCCTTCGTGAATGACAGCCCGCGATCTGGGCCCGACGTTGTCGAGGCTGCCGCACGCCTCATCCAGGCAGCAGCCGAGCGGCAGCCCTGTGCGCCGGTCCGTGACCTGATCGGCAGCACCGACGTCGGCGCCGCTTATGCCGTCCAGGAGCGCCTGACCGCCGCCCGGCTCCACGTCGGCGCCACCATCGTCGGTCGGAAGATCGGTCTGACCTCACCGGCAGTCCAGGCCCAGCTCGGCGTCGACCGGCCGGACTTCGGTGTCCTCTTCGCCGACATGCAATGTTCGGAGAAACAGGTCGTGACAATGGACCGGCTGCTTCAGCCCAAGGTCGAGGCGGAGGTCGCCTTCGTCTTGGGCAAGGACTTGGACGACGGACCGCTCGATATCGAGTCGGTACGTCGTGCGGTCGAGTACGCCGCGCCCGCCCTGGAGATCGTCGACAGCCGCATCGCCGGGTGGGACATCACTTACGGGGACACTGTCGCCGACAACGCGTCGAGCGGCCTGTTCGTGATCGGCAGTGCACGCCGCGACCTGAACGAGTTCCAACCGGTCGACGTCACCATGAGCATGCGGATCAACGGTCGCGAAGTCTCCACCGGCACCGGTTCCGCCTGCCTCGACGACCCGCTCGAAGCCCTGCGGTGGCTCGCCAGGACCGCCCGAGAATTCGGCGATCCGCTGCGGGCCGGCCAGATCATCCTCTCGGGCGCGCTGGGCCCGATGGCACCAGTAGTCGCCGGCGATCACGTCATCGCCGAGATCAGCGGCTTGGGCGTGGTCCAGGCCAGCTTCGCAGATGGCGCAACCCCCAGCGAGGCCACCAGCATCTACGCAGGAGACGCAGCATGAACCACGCCGGCAAGACGAAGGTGGCCGTCATCGGATCCGGGAATATCGGCACCGACCTGATGATCAAGGTGCTGCGGCACTCGAAGCACCTGGAGATGGGCGCCATGGTGGGCATCGACCCGGACTCCGACGGCCTGGCACGCGCAGCTCGCTTCGGAGTACCCATCACGGCCGACGGTGTCGACGGCCTGATCGACATGGCGGGATTCGACGACATCGAGATCGTCTTCGACGCGACGTCCGCCAAGGCGCATGAGGCCAACGCGGCCGAACTGGCGCCGTACGGCAAGCGACTCATCGACCTCACCCCGGCGGCGATCGGACCGTTCGTGGTCCCGGCGGTCAACATCGAGGAGCACATCGACGCCACGAACGTGAACATGGTCACCTGCGGTGGTCAGGCGACGATCCCGGTCGTGGCGGCTGTCGCGCGGGTGGTGCCGGTGGCATACGCGGAGATCGTGGCGTCCATCGCATCGAAGTCGGCAGGCCCGGGCACGCGCGCCAACATCGACGAGTTCACCGAGACAACTTCGCATGCCATCACCAGCGTCGGAGGAGCGGAGCGCGGTAAGGCCGTCATCATCCTCAACCCCGCCGAGCCCCCGTTGATCATGCGCGACACCGTCTTGTGCCTAGTGCAGGCGCCCGACGCGGCGGTCCACGCCGAGATCACCGCATCGGTGCAGAAGATGGTCCGCGACGTGGCCGCCTATGTGCCCGGGTACCGGCTCAAGCAGGCGGTCCAGATCAGCCCGATCCCGGATGGCCAACCAGTGCACACATTGCTGCGCGAGGGCACCGACACCGCGCCCACTCATCAGGTGTCGGTGTTCCTCGAGGTCGAGGGCGCTGCCCACTACCTGCCGGCTTACGCCGGAAACCTCGACATCATGACCTCTGCCGCCGTGCAGATGGCCGAGCGCATCGCCCAGCGGAAGGAAGAAAGCCGATGACCGCCAACCTGTTCATCCAGGACGTGACGCTGCGCGACGGCATGCATGCCGTCCGGCACCGCATCACGCCGGAAAATGTCGCCGCGATCGTGGCCGCGCTCGATGCCGCCGGTGTCGATGGCATCGAGGTCGCACACGGCGATGGCCTGGCCGGCGGCTCCCTGAACTACGGCCCCGGGTCCAACACCGACTGGGAGTGGATCGAAGCCGCCGCAGCCAATATCGAGCGCGCTCGCTTGACCACGTTGCTATTGCCGGGAATCGGCACCATCGATGACCTGAAGCAGGCGTATTCCCTCGGCGTCCGCTCTGTCCGCGTTGCCACGCACTGCACCGAGGCCGACGTCTCCGCGCAGCACATCGCCACGGCCCGCGAGCTCGGCATGGATGTATCCGGCTTCCTGATGATGAGCCACATGGCCCCCGCCGACGAGCTGGCGAAGCAGGCGGCGCTCATGGAGTCCTATGGCGCACACTGCGTGTACGTCACCGACTCCGGGGGACGGCTGACGATGGACGGGGTCCGCGAGCGCGTTCGCGCCTATCGCGATGTGCTCAGCCCGACTACGGAGATCGGCATTCACGCGCACGAGAACCTGTCGCTGTCGGTTGCCAACTCCGTTGTGGCGGTGGAGGAAGGAGTGACCCGGGTCGATGCATCGCTGGCCGGCCACGGCGCTGGCGCCGGCAACTGTCCCATCGAGCCTCTCGTCGCCGTCGCCGACCTGTACGGCTGGAAGCACGGATGTGACCTCTTCGCGCTTCAAGACGCCGCCGACGACCTCGTTCGTCCATTGCAGGACCGACCGGTCCGCGTGGACCGCGAGACCCTCACACTCGGCTATGCGGGCGTCTATTCGAGTTTCCTGCGTCATGCGGAGGCCGCCTCCGAGCGGTACCGCATCGACGTGCGTGACATCCTGCTCGAGGTCGGCAGGCGCGGGCTCGTCGGCGGACAGGAAGACATGATCATCGACATCGCCCTGGACCTGACTGCCGCCCGGACCTCATAGGGTTCGTGCGCTTCGCCGTCGACGAGGGATCGCTGCCGGAAACCTTCCTGACCACCTCGCAGGACGGCGTGACTGAGATACTGGTGGCCTGCTGATCGAGAGGCATGAAGTGCCTGATTCCGCAAGGCGTGCCGAGCCGGATCCGGACACAGTGCTGGGCAAGGTGATGTCAGTACTGCACGCGTTCGAGGTCGAGGACCAGGGAGTCGGTTTCGCCGAGTTGCAACGGCGTACGCGGCTGCCCAAGGCAACGCTGCACCGCATATTGGGCGATCTCGAGTCGACACGCCTGCTGGATCGGATCGGTGGTGCCTATCATCTGGGCGGTCACCTTTTCGAACTCGGCATGCGGGCCTCGGTCGAGCGAGGCCTGATCGAGGTGGCCACCCCCTTCCTCGAGGACCTCTACGAACGCACCCACGAGTTGGTGCACCTGGGGCTCCTGGAGAGCCACGAGGTGGTGTACGTCGCGAAGATAGGTGGCCACCGGCAGGTGCGCTCGCCCTCCCGACTGGGCGGCCGAATGCCCTTGCACGCCACCGCCATTGGCAAGGCGCTGCTGGCCCATGCGCCCGCGGAGGTGCGGCAGGCGGTCCTTGCGGAACCGCTGCCGCGACTGGCGCCGCGGACGATCACTGCACGAGGGACGCTCCGTAAACAGCTCGATAACGTGGTCGAAAGCGGGATCGCCTTCGAGTTCGAGGAGTCCGCAGTGGGAATTGTGTGCGTCGCCGCGCCGGTGCTCGACCCCGACGAGCGGGTGCTCGCAGCAGTCAGCGTCACCGGTCCGGTAACCCGCTTCCGCCCGCAGCAGCACGCGGCGTCGGTGCGCGCAGCAGCGGACGGCATCGCAGCGACCCTGGCACGACGCGATGCACTCCGGAAGCGGGATTGACATCGTCGCTGCTCGGCACACCTGCACAATCCATATCGGGCATGTCGAGAGCGCCCGGTGTGCGCGCATCCCTACTGCCGACCGGCGGACTGGGCGCGGTCAACCCAGCAGGCTATCGCCGCGGCAGGCGCCACTGAGAGGGTCGCGTCCCGCGGCACTGCCGCAACGACGGGTTGCGTTGCGAACTACCCGGAAATTTCGTGCCGTCCGGCGAGTTCTTCGAACGGCACGAAACCCGGTGTTCAAGGAAGCCCCCGCACGCACAGTGCGGAGGGCTATCTCGTTGGCAGGCAAACGGAATCGGTATAGTTCACCCGCCGCGGCTACTCGACATGGCGAATGACCAATTCGATCATGGCAAACTTGCTGCAATAGCCCGTACTTGCCGCCACATAGCGTAGCGGCACAAATGAAATACGGCCCCGAGGGGCAATACGGACGGAAGCGGTGATCTACCGAGACCGAATCAGGACGCGGGCTTGGGCTGGGTCAGGTCCCTGATACCGGTGATCGAATTGATGATGTTGAGGACGGCGGAGGTGCCGTTGTTGATGGCCGAGCTGCCGGAGTCGAGCGTGGCAGAGCCGGTGGACGAGCCGGCCGAACCTGTGGACGAGCCACCATCGGCCGAACCCGAGCCCAGGCCCGCAGAGCCGGTGCCGGCAGACGTAGCGACGGGGGTAGCGGCGGACGCCATCGCGGCAGGGCCGAAGAACAGGGCGGCGGCGGAGACGGTCGCGGCGGCGGCAAGGACCTTGCGAGAGACCATGTACGGAGTTTCCTTTCACAGATGGATAACGACGCCATCACGGCGCGCACCACGAATGTTATGAGAAAGAGATCTGCAAGTCCACTTTTATTTTTTGTGCGGATAGTCACCGTTAACAGTGGGCAAACGGCAGATTTTGCCGCTGTAACACAATTTGATCTTCATTCCGCATAAGAATTCGATGATCAAATTCGGTTGATTTCTTCGACGGTGCCACGTATCGGCGTGCGGCGGAACCGATCTCGTCGCAGACCTTCGATCCCGGCACCGCGCGACCTCGAGCCGAAGACGCACTCAGGGACCCGCTGGCATGACGACGATCCGGCGTCATGCCAGGCGAGGTGTCGCGCCGAGAGACGGCCAGGACCGGCATCGGGTCCTGAAGGTGTCGCGCTGGGACGTCCATGCCGTGCTATAGACCTGCCGGCATCGGCGGCTCGGTACGACCGCACTGCAGCGCCGCAGTGCGCCGCCGCACTGGGACTGGATGGTCGCACCGGTGCCCGGTTGACATGACAGCCGGCTGGCGGCGGCGGGTTCCGCCGATCCAGCGCGGCCAGCGCGGTGGCCACGACCTCGGCGGGAGACTGCATCGCAGTGCCGCCTGCGGCGTCCTGTGTGCCGACAACATCGAAGAACTCGGTTCGCGTCGCGCCCGGCGACAGGGCGAGCACCCGCAGGCCGGTCCCTCGCGACTCCGCCCAGAGCGCCTCGGTGAAGCTCAGGACGAACGCCTTGGTCGCACCACAGACGGCAATGCGGGGAGTGGGCTGAAGGCGGCCATGCTGGCGACGGTGATCAGGACGCCGCGGCCGTAGTCGCGCAGTTGGCCGATGAAAGCGCGGCTGATGTGTCGACCACGGCGGTGGTGTTCACCGCGATCTCCTGCCATAGCCGCTCGGGTTGGTCGGTATGCAGCGGTCCGAAAGTACCGAAACCGGCATTGTTCACGACGCTGATGAGCAGGAGTTGCTCAGAGTACGGCTGAGCGTTGTCACCGCCTCGGCGGCGCAAAGACGGAAGTGCGCATAGGTGAAACCTCGCTCGCGACAGGTGGTCAACGGCCCAGTGACCGGCTGATCACCAGTCGCTGAATCTGGTTGGTGCCTTCGAAGATCTGCGTGATCTTGGCTTCGCGCATGTACCGCTCGACGCGGAAGTCGCGGGTGTAGCCGTAGCCGCCGAATACCTGCACCGCATCGGTGGTCACCTTCATAGCGGCATCGGTGGCGACCAGCTTGGCCACACTCGCTTGCCGCGTATACGGCAGCCCCGCGTCGCGGCGACGCGCGGCATCCAGGTAGGTCGCCCGAGCGGAATCCACGGCCGCGGCCATATCGGCGAGCAGAAAACCCAGACCTTGGTGGTCGATGATCGGCTTACCGAATGTGGTCCGCTCCTTGGCGTAGGCGACCGCCTCGTCCAGGGCCGCCTGCGCCAGACCGGTGGCGACCGCGGCGATGCCGAGTCGGCCGGAATCCAATGCGCTGAGAGCGATTTGGAGTCCTTGCCCCTCCGCGCCGATCCGGCGCTCGGTGGGAAGGAGCGCGTCGTCGTAGTGAGCGGTCGTGGTCGGCACCGCGTGCAGGCCCATCTTCTGTTCCGGCTTGCCGAAGCTCAGCCCTGCGGTGTCATTCGGCACGAGAAAACAGGTGAGGCCCCGCGACCCCGCACCCGACCGCGCGAACAAGTTATAGAAGTCCGCCCTGCCGCCGTGCGTGATCCAGGCCTTCGTGCCGTTCACGCGATAGCCGCCCTCGACCGCGGTGGCCCGGCACGCGATCGCGGCGGCATCGGACCCGGCCTGCGGCTCGGACAGGCTGTACGCGCCGATCAGGCTGCCGCCCAACATATCCGGGAGCCATCGCTGCTTCTGCTCGTCGGTCCCGAACGCGAGCAGCGGATGGCAGGCCAGGCTGTGCACACTCACCGCCACCGCCACCGCGGCCCACCGTGCGGCGATCTCCTCGAGCACCTGTAGATACACCTCGTAAGGCTGACCGCCACCGCCCCACTCCTCCGGATACGGCAGGCTCAGCAGGCCCGCTTCGCCGAGCGTGGCGAACACTCCCTCCGGATAGGTCTCGTCGCGTTCGTGCTGGTCGACGACCGGGGCAAGGATCTTGTCGGCGATCTCCCGCGTGAGCTGGATCAGATCACGGGCTTCTTCGCTGGGCAGCAAACGTTCGACGGCCACACATCACCTCCACTACGGGAGACAGTACTTGATTACCGGGAACAGTACTGTCGAGTGACCAGTACTACAAGAGGAACTTCAGTACTATTCGGCGTCATGGATCAGTCAACGCGCGCCGGCTTCGCGACCCGCAGACGCACCGAACTGTTCGACGCCCTGGTCGAGTTGTTCCTGACCGAAGGGTTCGCGCACCTCACCCTGGACGAGATCGCCGCCCGCCTGCGCTGTTCCAAGTCGACGCTCTACACCCTCGCGGGCAGTAAGGAACAGCTGGTCCGGGCCGCGACTGTCCACTTCTTCCGGCGCGCTACCGAGGATGTGGAGGCGGCCGTCGCGCCGATCCCCACCGCGCGCGAGCGCGTCGCCGCCTACCTGGCGGCTGTCGGCACCGCGCTCGCCCCCGCGTCGGCTCAGTTCATGTTCGACCTGCACGCGTTCATCCCGGCGCGCGAGATCTACGAGAAGAACACCCGAATCGCCGCCCGTCGTGTGCAGGAACTGATCGACGAGGGCGTGCGGGCCGGCGACTTCCGGGATGTCCACGCAGCCTTCGCCGCCGACCTCGCCGCCACCATGATGGTTCGTATCCAGCGCGGCACGGTTCGCGCGCACACCGGCCTCGACGATGCCGAGGCCTATCGAGAACTGGCCGCCATTCTCACCGCTGGTATCAGCGCATAGCCGCGCACGCCCGATCGGCAGCATTGGCAATCGACTCGAACGCGAGCCGACGGGTCCGGTCGCCGGGTTGCGACCACGCCCGAATAGCTGTGCGCGACAAGCGTTACCGACTCACCACGGTGGGCGACGACGTCGAGCGCACTGTCGACATGGCGGCACAGACTGCCCGCGCCGTCCAGCGTCGGTGCCGCCGTTGGGTGGCCAGCGGCGGTGAGCCTGGTGGCCACCCCGTCCCATGCCCGACCGTCGAACCAGGAGCCGTGTAGCAGAACAAGTTCCGACATCGCTCAGATCACCGCCACGGTCTCGTTCTCGACGCCGAGTTGGGCCCGCCAGGATCCGGCTGGCGATTCACGCGCCGGTGCGGCGAGTGGAGGCCAGGACGGTCAGGGCGCCGTAGACGCCACCGGCTACCAGGCTGCTGGACAACCAGGAGAAGTCGGTGTTGCCCAAGGCTTTGGCTATCGGCCCCTGCATGGCGGGGACCATGCCGTACTGCCAGGACCAGCCGGCGAGCAGTCCGACGGCGAGGCTCACCAGGCCGCACGCATTGAACTTCCGGTAGATCGATGTCGTGCCGTCGCGGTAGAGATCCGGGATCGAGAGGATGCGGCGGCGAACCAGGAAGTAGTCGACGAGCAGGATGGACATCCACGGGCTGATCCACATCAGGATCGACACCATCCAGTTGTCGAAGGCATGCGCGAAACTCGACGAGTTGATGAACACCGCCAGTACCGCCGAGGCCACCACACCGGCGAACAGAGTGACCTTCCATCGGGCGATGCGGATGCCGATGGTCAGCGCGGCCAGCGAGCACGAGTACAGATTGAGGATGTTGGTGGCGATCGGGCCGTGCATGATCAGCAGCAGTACCGGGACGGCGAGCGTGCCGAAGGTGCTGACCACCAGAGTGGACGGGTCGACGCTACCGCCGGCGCTCGCCAGGCAGGCGCCGAGAGCTGCGAGCCAGACGGTGGGCAGATACATACCGGCCGACGATGCGAAGAACACGGTCCTGGCGCGCAGCTTCGGCCGAGCGAATCGGCTGTAGTCCGCCGCGTAAGGGATCCAGGTGAGGCCCCAGCCGACACCGATGGCTGTGACGAGTTGCGTTATCGCAGTGAGTTTCCCGCCCGGCGTCGCGGCTGGGGCATCGGTCCAGTCGAGGTGCGTGCGGGCGAGCGCCACCACGGTCATCGCCACCATCACCGCGATGGTGAGCGGGACCGTGTACTTCTCGAACGTTCGGATCGCGTAGAATCCATAGAGCGCGAGCGCGAGCTGAACCACCATGATGACCGCCGCGACGACGACCTTCAGCTCCATGCCGCCCCGGATGCCGATCTGCTCCAGCACGGCGAGCACGAGATCGAGTACGACCCAGGTGTTTACCCCCACCCACGCCATGGTCAGCAGGCCTTGGACGAGGGCCGGCAGCACTGCTCCGGTGATGCCGAACGCCGAACGTCCGAGCACCATCTGATTGACGGCCGTACGGTGGCCGATGACATTGAACAGGCCGAATACCGCACAGCCGAAAAGATTTCCGACCGAGACCACGATCAGCGTTTCGATCAGGCTCAGCCCGAGGGCGATTCCGAGTGCGCCGAGCACCCAGTTGATGGGCGCGATATTCGCGCCACACCAGATCCAGAACAGCTCCCAGGAGGAGCAGTCCCGCTCCCGGTCGGGAATGGGTAGTACACCGTGAGCGTCGAACCGGACGCCGGTGTCGCCGATAGCCGGCTCGGTGGTCGCCGTGCTTGTGGTGCCGGACGGTTGCGGGGATGACATGACTTCCTCTTTCGGTAGTGATTCATCTCATAACAGCACCGCTCGATGCGAGATAGGGATGTGTATTCATCTATCGATGACCAGTTTCTGTGTACATTTCTATAGATGTTGACCATTGGGCGACTTGTCGCCGATCCGGCGCTAGGGCTGCAGGTGATGACGCCGCAACTCACTGAACGACTGGCGGCGGAAATTCGCTGGCTGCACACCACGGAACTGCCCGACCCGTCGCGATACATCCGGCCCGGCGAGTTGGTGCTGACCAATGGCCTGTGGTTGCCGCACGTTTCGTCGGAGCGGTTCGTCGACGCGGTCGCGCGGGCGGGTGCCATCGGATTGGTGTTCGGGTTGACGGCGCAGACCCCAGCCCTTCCCGAAGAGCTTGCCGCGCTGTGCATTTCGCGCGGTCTGCCACTGGTAGAACTGTGCATCGGGGTGCCCTTCGCCGCGCTCACTCGGGCCGCCGCCCGGATCCAGAACGAGGTGCTGCAGGCGGAACTGACCGCGACCGTGCGCCGCGGGGACGCGCTGGCCACTGCGCTGTCGCGCGGCAGCGGCGCGGCGGGCGTGCTCGAAATCCTGCGTGGCGAAACGGAACTGCCGCTGCTGGTCGTCGATCGCAAGGGGCGCTGCCTGGCCAGTATCGGCTGCGAACCGACCGGGGAGCAGGTCCGCCTCGCCGCCGCGGCACTCAACCGCACACCACCGCCGATAGAGGTCGATCTGCTGGAGTCAGGTCCGTCCGCGCTCTACCTCATCGAGGGCGTGATGGGGGAGATCGACGCCGGGCTGTACTGCCTGGAACCGGCCACCGAACTGGCCGCGGCCGATCGGGAAGCTCTCGCCCAGGCGACTCGATTCCTGAGCCTGGAGGTCACCAAACAGCAGGCAGTGCATGCCATCGAGGCGCGCTTCGCGGCCGAGCTGCTCGAGATGATCCTCTCCGGGCCGCGGCGCAGCGGTGAGGTGAGCCAGCGGCTGCGCGCGTACGGGGTGCCGTCGGACCAACCGCTGGGGGTGTTCGCGCTGGCGCCGGTATCCCCGTCCAGCAACCCCGACCTGCCGCCCGACGATATCGCCGACGCCGTCGGCGCGTTCTTCGCCACGCACGGAATACCGGTGTTCACCGCGGCCGGAAGCCGGGACGTAGTGGCCGTCTGTCCATGGGAGCACACGTCGGCGGAGCTGACGCGTTTCGCCCGCGAACTCTCGGCGGAGGTCGGTAGGCGAGTGCCTGCTGCACGGATCGTCATCGGGCTCGGCGAGATCGCTACCACCGCAGGCGCATTGCGGGAACCGCTGGTGCGCGCCAGAGAAGTCTGCCAAGTGCTGCGCGGGCAGGACGGCCGGGACACGGCCTCCTTCGCCGATATCGCTACCTTCCGAATGCTGCTCGGCCTGCTCGACGAACAAGTGCTGCACCGGTTCACCGATCAGGTGCTCGGCATCATCCGCGAGCACGACACACGTGCACACACCGAACTCGAACACACCCTGCGAACCTTCCTCCTCCATGACGGCCAATGGGGTGTGACGGCCGCAGCACTGCATGTGCACGTCAACACCCTGCGTAACCGCATGGCTCGGATCACCGAGTTGACCGGCCGCAACGTTAATCGGCTCGAGGACACCGTCGACCTATTCCTGGCCTTGGCGGCCGAGACCGTCGGACCGGGCACCGCATCGCACACGGCTCCGCGGTGACCGGCAGACGCGAAATCAGTTCGGATACACCGCCGGATCGACGTTGTAGCTCGGCAGTGGGCGATGCGGAGTACCCACGTCCTCGTGCGCCCGGGCCGCCACGTCGCGACAGCGCGCGAAGGTCACATCCCCGCACTCCTGGGCATACGAGATGAGGTTGCGCAGAGCCATCATCCGGCCCGGCCGTCCGGTGAGGAACGGGTGCATACACACGTTGAACAAACAGCCGTAATGTCGCATCCCGTCGAGTTCGGCGCGCCACATCCGCTCGACCTTGACCGATGATTCGATGACCGAGCCGATGCGCGGCTCGGGAAGATAGGCGTACTGCTCCCAATCATCGAGCGACCAGTGCACCGGCAGCTCCACCACCGGCGCGTGCGTGCCGTCGACCAGGTACGGCCGGTCGTCACCCATCAGCGATGAGTCGTAGGTCAGCCCGTATTCGGCGACCAGACCGATGGTTTCGCGGCTGGCACTCCACATCGCCGCCCGATGTCCGGCGATGTCGATGCCCTGTGCGGCGAAAACATCCAGTGCGCGGACGAAATCCGCGCGTTCGGCACCAGGTGGCAACGAGGTGGGCGCACGGTGACTGTAGGAGTGGTGCGCGACCTCGTGCCCGCGGTCGACGATCGAACGGGCCAGGCCCGGACGCTGCTCGGCCACCCAGCCCGGCACGAAGAACGTTGCTGGAATGGCCATTTCATCGAGCAGATCGAGGATTCGCGGCACGCCGACGTCCGGGCCGTAGGACTGGTGTGACATCACCATGGGATGGTCGGCGTAGTGGCGCCCTTCCGCGAGGATGGGCGTCTCCGCGTCGACATCGAAGGTGAGTGTCGCCACGGCGGCGGCGCCGCGGGTCCAGTTGCGATCGCTCATTTGCCGGTTCGTGCGCGCCATGCCGCGGCACTGTCCAGAGTGGCCATGGGATGCAGCATCTCATGGTCGAACGGAGCCAACGGCATCCCCGTCTCGACCCGGCGCGGCAGGTCCGGATTCGCCAGCGCACCCTGACCAAGGGACAGCACGTCGGCGTGCCCGCCGGTCAGGACATCGGCGGCCTGGGGGAGCGCGTGCATGCCCCCATTGGCGATGACCGGGCGGCCGGACACCTCACGGGCCAGCTGCGTGATGGTCGAGCCGCTCGGGAAACGCGAGGTCTCGATGAAATTCCTACCCTCACTGGCGATGTGCAGGTAGGTCGCGTCGGACAGGGCCGCGAAGACGACCCGCGCGTCGGCGTCGGCGCCGGGCCAGCGGTAGGTGAAGTCGTTGACCTTGGTCTGCGACAGTCGCACACCGACGGGGAAATCACCGAGTGCATCACGAACGGCCCGCAGCACGCGCACGGTCAGGCGGATCCGATTCTGCACCGGGCCGCCGTAATCGTCGGTGCGCTGATTGGTGTAGTCGGTGAGGAACTGGTCGAGCAGATAGCCGTTGGCCGCGTGAATCTCGACGCCGTCGAAACCCACGGTCCGGGCGTTCTCGGCAGCGGCGGCGTATCCGGTGACGACATCGTCGATATCGCGCGCGGTCATTTCCCGGGGCGCGTGCCACGCTCCGCCGACGCCGCCGTAGTCGGCCATCATCTGCCCGCGCGGCGCAACGGCCGACGGTCCGATGGTCTCGAAGCCATAGGCGTTGCCCTGCGAGATGGCTCCGGCGTGCATCAACTGCGCGACGATCGGGCCCCCGGCACCGTGCACGGCGTCGACCACCGCACGCCATCCGGCGATGTGCTCGTCGGTCACCAAGCCGGGCTGATTGAAATAGCCCTGACTGTGGGCGGCATCCGGGTAGATGCCCTCGGTGATGATCAAGCCGAATCCACCCGCCGCGTACTCGCGGTAGTACTCGGCCATCTGCGCGGTCGGCGTGCCGTCGGGTTCGGCGGAGATGCGTGTCATGGGTGCGACGGCGAACCGGTTGCGCAACTTCAGCGAGCCGAGGCCGAACGGCTCGAGCGCGGGATGGGCCAGTTCGAGTTCAGTGGCGGTCATCGTTGTTCTCCTCGGTGGTCGGGGACAGGATGGTCAGGGCCAGCGGGGTGGGTCCGGCGCCGTTGATGACGTTGTGGTCTTGCGGGCAGGACGAGACGACGACGATGCAGGCCATATCTGCGCGGAAGGTGATCGAATCCCCGGGCGCGGTGGCGGCCTCGAGCCAGGACAGCTTCCCATCCGCGGCGACGGGGATGCGCATGAAGACGTTGATCGGCTGCGGAATGAACGGCAGGGCCGGGTGTCCGAGGTCGGCCATCGCTTGCCGCAGATTGTCCGCGCAGCTGGCGTGGTTCGGATCGCCGTATGCCGCATAGCGTTCCGGATCGCAGGCGGCGATCAACATGTCGTGCCGGCCCGGGGAGGTATCGGCCAGATAGGTGAGGATAGGGCGCCGCCGGTTGGTCACGAAGGATTCGCCCAACTCGGGGAACAGGCGGCTTAGGTCGGTGCGGGTGTGCGAAGCGCTGTGATGCTCGGTGACGTCATCGATGTTGTAGGCGAACACATCGCCCACTTGGCCGCCGGCGACGTCGGTGATCTGTAATCGCTCGCCTTTGCGCAAGGTCACCGACCGGGCCTGCCTGGCCGGTATGGTCACCGGCTCCGGGTAGCTCAACGCTGTCATGCCGCTCAGTCAACAGAACTGCAGCGGCCAATGAGAATGGATATATACACACCCTTGGGGGCATTAGGTAGATGTTCGCACATATCCGCGCGGATGCCCGCGCGATAGCGTGTGCTCTATTCGTTCCGGACCCGAGCATCTGGGAGTACCTACCCATGACCACCGCCACCGCAATGGCGCAGGCCCTCGCGAGCGGCGAGACTACGTCGGCGCAACTGGTTGCCGCCGCGGTCGACCGTGCCCGGCAACCTGATTCGGCCGCAGTGATGATTACCGTCACCGGCGACCGTGCCCGCTACCAGGCCGAGGCGTGCGACCGCCGCGCCCTGCGCGGCACCCGCCGCAGCAGGCTCGACGGGGTCCCCATCGTGTGGAAGGACGTGTTCGACGTCCAAGGCACCGTCACGACCTGCGGCTCGGCCAGCCACCTCCACGATGAACCCGCCGCCGTGGACAGCCACCTCGTGCGTCGCGTGCACGACAGCGGACTTGTCACCATCGGCAAAACCAATCTGAGCGAGTTCGCCTTCTCGGGACTCGGGATAAACCTCTGCTTCGGTACGCCCGTCAACCCCGTCGACCCGGGGTTGATCCCGGGCGGATCGTCCTCCGGATCCGCGGTCGCGGTCGCTCGCGGGATCGTTCCGCTGGCTGTCGGGACCGACACCTCCGGATCTGTGCGCGTGCCCGCGGCGTTGTGCGGCATCGTCGGATACCGCGCCAGCCCAGGTAGATATGGCCCCCATGACTTCGCGCCGCTGTCCGCGACACTCGACAGCGTCGGCGTGTTCGCGACCACCGTCGAAGACCTCGCCGCACTCGATCGTGTGCTCGCCCCCACCGGGCCCGGCCGTGTCCGCCGGCTACCGCCGCGGTTCGTCGTCCCCGCGGGCGAATGGTCCGAAGACGTCGCGGCGGAGATATCCGATGAGTTCGACCGCGCGGTCGCCGAACTCCGTGCCGCCGGCGCTGACGTTCAGATCCGTCATCTGCCTGCGCTGTCGAATGCCCAGAACCTGATGGACGACAACGGAACGATCGTCGGCGCCGAGGCCTTCCGACTGCATCGCCACCGGCTCGACTCGACGATGCCGATCGAACCCGCGACCCGGCGCAGACTCGAAAGCAATACGCATACAAGCGATTCCATCGGTCCCGTCTATGCCGCGATGTCTGCCTTGCGTGCCGAGTTCGCCGCCGATCTCGGTGACGCCACGCTCCTGTGCCCCACCGTGCGCCGCATCCCACGGCGCGCAGCCGACCTCCAGTCCGACCCGAATTGGTACGACAATGCCAACACCGCCGTCCTGCGCACCACCATGGTGCTCAGCTACCTCGGCAGCTGCGGCATCACCCTGCCCACACCTGCCGTCCGGCCCGGGCCCCGCACCGGCATCCTCCTTTCCCGACCGTCCGACGACGACATAACCCTTTTGAACTGTGCGGCCTGGGTGCAGCGCGTCATGGCCTAGGCGATCGGAGAAGTGCGGGAGCGCCGCGGCACCCGTGACGATGGCTGAGCGGTGGCATTGCGTCGATCATCTGAGCGGGCCGGGCCGGACACGAAATCGAAGTAGCGCGCCTACATCGACTCCTCATGGCAATCTGCCACTGGAGGCGGTCACCCAGTTCGACGGGCGCTAAACCGGACGATATAGGTCTCGGTGTCCGGTTGGCCGATCGGATTTCGGTCAACCAGGCCAGGCCCCGCCATCGAGTCATGAGTGGACGCGCTCGCCGAGACCGCAGCGGCGCACGTCGACAGCGCTGCGGGTCACGCGCGGGCGCCGGGTCCTGGTCGTGTGAGCCGTTCCTGCGCAGATGCACTGCCGGGCAAGCTGAATTCCGCCAGCGCGGCCGACTACTCGGTCGTGACCGATATGGGTGCTACGCGGACGTGTGCGCGCTCGCCCTGTCTGCCGACGAGGGTGAGGAACTCCACGGGACCTGAGCCGGTGGCTCCGAACCAGTGTGGTGTGCGGGTGTCGAACTCCGCCGCCTCGCCTGGCCCGAGGACGAGGTCGTGCTCGGCGAGGACCAGGCGGAGTCTTCCGTTCAGCACGTAGACCCAGTCGTAACCCTCGTGGGCGCGCAGGCTGGGTTCCTCGTCGTCGTTCCCGGTGGGCAGGACGAACTTGTAGGCCTGGATACCCCCCGGCCTGCGGGTCAGGGGCAGGATCGTCGAGCCGTCCTGGCAGGCAACCGGACGCAGGTTGATGCGCGGATCGCCCGTTTGTGGTGCGTCGACGAGCTCGTCGAGAGTGACCCCGTAGGCGCGCGCGAGGGGCAGGAGTTGCTCGAGTGTCGGGCGCCGCAGGCCCGCCTCGAGCCTGGACAGGGTGCTGGCCGAGATGCCGGTTTGGTCGGCCAACGCGGTCAGCGTGGCCTCACGCCGCATCCGGAGTTGCTTCAGCCTCGGCCCGACGGCATCGAGTACTCGGTCGATCGTTTCGTCCATTCCCACATTTTGCCATTCGGCAAGATCCTTTGCCGATATGCCTGGCGGCGGCGCATCGTGGTTCCCGACATGAGGTGAACGGATCCGGAGGACGTAGATGGCCGAACAGATAGTGCATACAAACCGCGCTCCACGACAGGGCGCCGCACCGGTGATACTCGACGACCCACGTCGGCGACGTTCGGTCCTGGTCGGTGTGTGCCTGGCCCTGATGGCGGTAGTCGCGTCGGTAAGCGGGCTGAACGTCGCTCAACCGCAGATCGCTCTCGAGTTCGGCGCGTCGCTGAGCACCGTTATCTGGATTATCAACGTCTACACCGTCAGCCTGGCGGCTCTGCTGCTGCCGCTCGGTGCGATCGGTGATCGGTGGGGCCGGAAACCGGTGCTGCTTACCGGTTTAGCCGTGTTCGGGATAGCGAACCTCGCGGCGGGTCTCGCGCCGACAGCCGAGATTTTGCTGGCGACACGGCTCGCGAGCGGTGTCGGAGCCGCGATGATCATGCCGGTGACCCTGGCTGTCATCACGTCGACGTTTCCGGACGAGGAACGTTCCCGGGCGATCGGCGTGTGGACCGGCGTCGCCGGTGGTGGCGGCATCCTGGGAATGTTCCTGTCGGCCGCTCTGGTCGACGTGGCGAGTTGGCGGTGGCTGTTCGTCCTGCCGATCCTGCTCGTCGTGGCGGCCACCGTCGTGACACTGCGGTCGGTGCCCGACTCCCGCGAGGACGCACAGCACGATTTCGACACCGTGGGTTCATTGTTGTCGATGGTCGCCGTTGTCGGCCTCATCCTCGTCCTCGACGAAGGACCTGTTCGAGGGTGGACCGCCCCGGTGACGCTGGTGAGCCTGCTCGTCGCGGTCGTCGGCGTCACCGGTTTCGTCACGTGGGAACTGCGTAGACGAGTTCCGCTTCTCGATGTCCGCCTCTTCCGCGATCGAAGGCTTGCAAGCGGCTCCGCGGCCCTGCTTGTGGTCTTCGGCGTGCAGGCGGGAATCTTCGTGGTGGTCTTCCCCTATCTCCAGGCGGTGCTCGGCTGGTCCGGTCTCCGCGCCACCCTCGCGCTGCTGCCGACAATGCTGGTGATGATGGTCGCCTCCGGTCTGGCCCCGAGGGTGGCCGCCCACATCGGAAGCCGCTCGACGATGGTGGTAGGGATCGTCGTGGGCGCCGCGGGCGTGGCCCTGATGGCCGGTCTCGTCTCCGTGGACGGTGGCTACCTCTCGATACTGCCCGGAATGCTCGCCATGGGACTGGGCATGGGTGTAACGATGACACCCGCTACCGAAGCCATCACCAGCTCCCTGCCGCGGGAACGTCAGGGCGTAGCGTCCGCGCTGAACGACGTCACCAGGGAACTGGGCACCGCGCTCGGTGTCGCACTGCTCGGAGCGATCCTGGCCGTCGGCTACCGCAGCGCCATCGAACCCCGGCTCGACGGAATCCCGGCCGATGTCGCCGGCACCGCCCGCCAAGGCATCGCCAATGCCGCAGCGGCCGCGGATACGGCCGGCCCCCAATCGCAAGCAGTCATCCACGCTGCCCAGCAGTCCTTCGTCACCGGCTGGCAACAGGCGATGTGGGTCGGCGCCGGCGTGCTGGCGGTCGTCCTTGTCTACGTACTGGTGCGAGGACCCGAACGCACCCCGCCCCGCAGCGCCCCATCCTCCGCCGACGCTGTTCCGGCAGCGCCGAAACCTACCGCCGATGGAAGCCAGGAGATCTCATGACCACCGATCAGGCAAACGCCGAAGAGCAAGTGATACCAGGGAACAACTCCGACGCCGGGGGCGTCACCTCCGACTACGAAGCCTGGCGCAAGGCCCGGTGGGAAGGCATGGCCGGACCACAGGGGAAGGTGAAAGTCGTCGCCAAGGGCATCATCTCCGGACCCGAACCACACATCATGCCGGACGTTCCGGGACGATGGAGCACCACCGACACGGGCGGTTTGACGGTGACGGCCGCCCTCGCGGACGGCGTGGTGATCGAGGGCGAGATCGTCGACGGGACGGTGGACGTCCATCCCGGCAGCAATCCGGAATTCCCCTCGGGGCGTAGGGGTTCGGTATCGGGAGCGAACGGGACCTATGCCCTCATCGTCATCGACGAGGACGCCGTATCTCGGTCGGGACTCAGCGAAATCGTGGCCTACCCGTACGATCCGGCCTGGGTTCTCGAAGGCGAGTACCGAGCCGCTTCCCCTGGGCGCATCATCGAGGTCGAACGACTAACGGTCCCGCGGACCACCGATTCCCTCCCGGCGCCGGTCGATCTCGTCGTCACCATCGGCGGCAAGGAATACGAACTTGCCGTGCTGGAAGACCTGCCCGGTCGCCGGCTGGTGATCTTCACCGACGACACCAACGGACACAGCACACCGGAGATCGGCCGGTGGTTGCTGCTGCCGCTGCTCGAACCCGGCAGCACCGTGCCGGTCGACTTCAACCGGACGACTCTCTCTCAGCACCACTTCTCCCCGTCGGTATTCACCTGCCCGCTCTCGCCCCCGGGCAATCACCTGCCGGTGCGCATCGAGGCGGGGGAACGCGCACTGGCCTACGACAAGCACTGAATCCGCTCATCCCGAAGACCATCAACAACAGAGGTGACACCGTGAATCGAGACAACGAGGACAAGGTGATCCGATACCTTCGCAACCTGGAGAACAGGGACTTCTCGAGTGCGCGGTCGATGTGTTCGGACACCGCCACCGTCTGGCACAACGACGGCAACGGCGAACAGACCATCGCCGAGAACATCGCGAGCATGCATCGACAGATCCCGTCGATCGAGTCGATGCGCTACGAAGTCATCCGCCAGATCTCCGACCGGGACGCAGTGCTGCAGCAGCACGTGGTGCACGTGGCCACGACCAACGGCATGCGCGGCAAAGTGCACGCAGCGGTGTATTTCCGCTTCGACGGTGACCTCATCACCAGGATCGAGGAATACGCCAACTTCGTGCCGCTCGACCAGGACAACAGCGGCAACTGACATACCGGCGCCGTATGCGACGCCCGATGGGCCCGCCCATCAATGGTCCCGTGCCCTCCAGAACGAAAGGCTGCATCCATGCACCTGACTGACCACTTGCCCACCGAAACCGTCGATGCCGTGGTGATCGGCGGCGGTGCCGCCGGCTTGAACGGCGCCCTGATGCTCGCTCGATCCCGCCGCTCGGTGGTCGTGATCGACAGCGGCACACCACGCAACGCCGCTGCTGACGGCGTGCACGGCCTGCTCGGCCTCGACGGACTCCCGCCAGCAGAATTGCTGCGCACCGGCCGGGACGAAGTGCGCCGTTACGGTGGACGGATCGTACAAGGCGAGGTGATCTCCGCCGGCTCGGCCGACGCGACCGTCGACGGCGATCTGCGTTTCACGATCACCCTCGCCGGCGGCGGCACCCTGCACGCCCGCCGACTTCTGGTCGCCACCGGGCTGCGTGACGTGCTACCCGACATCCCCGGGCTGGTCGAGCACTGGGGTCACAGCGTGGTGCACTGCCCGTACTGCCACGGCTGGGAGGTGCGCGATACGGCCATCGGGGTCCTGGCCGTGAGCCCGGCCTCCGTCCATCACGCACTGCTGTTCCGGCAGCTCACCGATGACCTGGTGTACTTCACCCGCGGCACAGATCTGGACGAAGACACCCGCGCACGCTTCGCCGCCCGCGGCATCCGGGTGGTGGACACCCCGGTGGCCGCGGTCGAGTCCGCCGACAGCGGCGACATCACGGGCGTGCGGCTGACGGACGGGCAGGCAGTCCCGCGCCGCGTTCTCGCCGTCGCCACCCTTATGCATGCCCGCACCGACGGCCTGACCGGCCTGGGACTGCCGATGCAGGACCTGCCCAACGGCATGGGCCGTCACTTCGTCACCGGCATGGCGGGAACCACGGCCGTGCCGGGGGTATGGGTCGCCGGCAACGCCACCGACCTCGGTGCCCAGGTCGGAGCATCCGCCGCGGCCGGAGCCCTGGCCGGAGCCCATATGAACGCCGATCTGGCCACCGCCGACACCGACGCGGCCCTCGCCGCAGCACGACCGGCAAAAACCACTGCACAAAAGCAGGCCGCCGAGCAGGACCGGTAATCAACTGTCACAACAACGTTGATCCGGCCATGAGTGGCATCTTGGGGCGAGCTCGACGTCTCCAACTCCCTCGCCCGTTCCGAGTCGCAGCCCGAACACACCATGAAGGTCGAGCTCATGGCCGCCCCCGCCCTCGTGGCTGACAGATGTCGCGGGTGACGCTGATGGGGGAGTGTGGCGGCCCGCTGGTCTGGCGTCGTAGGGCTGGACAGCGGCCCGCCGTTCGGTCAAGCCTCTTCGAGGGCTTCGCCGACCTCGTGGGCGAGGCGATTGTGCTGATTCTCCACCAGCCAATGACCGGTCGCGAGGACCAGCGCAACGGGCCATTCGATGATTTCTGCCACGGCCAGCGCGCCGAGTACGCCGTAATATGCCAAATGCTCGGGCGGAGGGATGCGCACCCGACCTACCATCGGCAGGTCCACCGCGAAACCGTGCGCGGCCACCACCCGATCGACGGCGTTTCGGTGGCTCGTAGCCGATTTTTCGGCCATCTGTTGCCTCCCGGTCATGATGTGTTCGAGAGTTCGACGATTGACTTCCGCACCGTGTCTGGCGTGATGACAAATGGTGTAGGAGTCGGCTCGGATCCGTTGGCGGGTGCGCTGACGCAGGTACTGACCGTGCCGTTGCGCGAGTTGTACGCGGTGCTGTGGCGCTTCGGAGTCATCGAGATAGTCGACTGATCATCGCGCTGTTGATCCTGCGCGGCGAACAGACGCGGAGCGACGGCGGCGACGGCGGTCGCGACGGCTGCCGTCGACAACGCCTGCGACCAGCCGATCGGCCCCAGCGGCGTGCTGCCGAGCAGTTGGCTCACTCCCGGTGTGCTGATCAGCGCGCCGAGTGCCAACAGTGAGCCGGCCGCGGTGCAGACCACCAGCGGGCTGCGCGAGTCGATGAGCGTCTGCCCCAACTGCGTCGCGACCAACGCCACCAGCGCGACCGTCGACGCTCGCCGCCGCCGGCCCGTCAAACGTGCCAACACCCATGCGGCTGTCGCGGCGGAGGCGGTCGTAGCACCGCGCACCGCCACCGTCCGCCACAATGCGGCTCGGTCGGGGCCCCGACCGGTATGACGCAGCGCGGCACTGGGCGGGCTGATCGCAAGAGCTGCGGCCGGCAGCGCATCGGTGAGGATGTTGACCAGCAGCAATTGGCGGGTATTCAGCGGTGTTCGGCCGGTGAACGCGGTGCCTGCGATCGCGAAAGCAACCTCGCCCGCATTGCCGCCGAGCAGCACGGCCACTGCCGCCTGCACGCGCCGCCACAATTGCCTGCCTTCGTCGAGGGCGTCCAGCAGCGAGCGGATCCGCCCGTCGAGCAGCATGACGTCCGCCGCAATGCGGGCCGGGTCGCTGCCGTGCGCGGCCACGCCGATGCCGACGGTTGCGGTGCGGATGGCCGCCGCGTCGTTGGCGCCGTCGCCGACCATGGCGCATACGTGACCCAGTCGCTGAATTGTCTCGACGATCTGCACCTTGTTCTCGGGTGACATTCGTGCAAACACCCGCCGGCTCTGCACCGCCCGTTCCTGATCGCGCCGGGGCAACGCCTCCCATTCGGGACCGCTGATCACCTGATCGTCGTCGACAGGCATGCCTACCGCGGCGGCGACCGCAGCGGCCGTCACGGGGTGGTCACCGGTGATCAGACGCACCCCGATACCCCTGTCGGCCAACTCGGCCAGCACTTCGTTCGCGTCCGCGCGCGGTGTGTCCGACAGTCCCAGCAATCCGGCGAACCGCAGTCCGTCGCCGCATAAATCGGCGAAGACGTCGGCATCGTCACGTACCGATCGCGCCTGCGATGCCGAAAGCCCCCGTGTGGCTACGGCAATCACCCGCAGCCCCTCGGCGGCCATCTTGCGCACCTGCCGCTGCACCTCCTCGTCGGCGTCCGCGCACGCGGCGAGCACCACCTCCGGCGCACCCTTGATCGACAACATCTCGCCGCCCACGGATGCCGAGAACGGGCGACCCGACCGGAACGGCAGATGCACCGCCGACCCGCCGCGGTCGAGGTGCCGTCCGGCCTCGGCGACCGCGCGATCGGTGGCATGTTCGTGCGGCTCGCCGTTGGCGAGCGGCGTGGCCCGGACGGCGCGGATGAGCACATCGTCGTCGGACAATCCGTTCGCGGCGAATACCGTCGTCACCCGCAGCCGGTTCTCGCTGAGCGTTCCCGTCTTGTCGAAGCACACCATGTCGACACGGCCGAGCGCCTCGACCGATCGCGGACTGCGCACCAGCGCGCCCGCGCGGGTCAGCCGCCGCGCCGACGCCTGCTGAGCCAGCGTCGCGACCAGCGGCAGCCCCTCCGGAACGGCGGCCACGCTGACGGCCACACCGCCGCGGATGGCCTGCTGCAGACCGGTGTGCCGCAGCAACCCGAGTGCGGTGACCACGCCCCCGCCGGCAAGGCTGAGTGGCCACGCCTTGTTCGTCAGATCCTTGAGCTGGGCCTGCAGGCCGGCTGCCGAACTGTCCGCGGGCGGAGTCGCGGCGGTTCGGCGCGCCTGCGTCTGCTCACCGACGCCGGTCACGATCGCGATCGCGGTGCCCGCGACCACGGTCGTGGTGGCGAAGAGTATGCAGGCCCGCTCGGCGACGGGTGCTGCTGGCGTGGCCTCGACTTGCTTGGCCACCGGCAGCGACTCCCCGGTCAATGACGACTCGTCGACTTCCACATCGAGCGCGTGGGTGAGCCGCGCGTCGGCGGGCACCACTTCACCGGGTCGTACCTCGATGACGTCTCCGGGGCTCAGGTCGGCGGCATGGACCGTCGCGTAGCGATCGGCGCCAACCAGCTTGCGGGCCGGTGGGTCCTGCGTGGCGAGCAGTCGTCGCAGCAGCCGTTCGGCCCGAATCCGCTGGGTCGCCGCCAAGGCCGCGTTACCGGCGAGTACCGACCCGACCAGGATCGCGTCGACGGGGGATCCCAGCACCGCGCTGGCGGCCGATCCCACCGCCAGCACCGGGATCAACGGGTCGGACAGCTCGTCGCGCATCGCGCCGGCGAAATCCCGTACTGCCTGGCGCACCGGATCGACGACCGACTGCGCAGGGCGGGCGGCGGCCGCCAGCCGAGAGCTCTTGTGCGCTCGGGCGGGTTGCGGCGGCAGCATGCGATGCACCTGCTCGACGGACATGGCATGCCACTCGTGCACGCTCGCGGCAGGCGGCGGTGGCGCCGCGAGCGCTGCGCGGGCGAGCCGGTATCCCGTCCATGTGCCGGCGGCGGCCCCTGCGGTGACCGGACCCGAGCCGCGGCCGCGCACCCCGGGAATCATCAGCAGCGCACCTAAAAGCGAAGCGCCGGTCGCGATTTCGACACCGCGTTCACTGGCTCGACGTGCGGCGGGCAGCGCGTGCATGATCCGCCACACGCTGTCCAGGTCGTCGACGAGCACGTCGGCATGCCACGACGGCGGACTGTGCGCAGTGATACCGATCGAGACGTCGGCGTCGGCCAGTGCCTGTGCTGCGGCACTCGACACCATCGCGACCGTGCGGCCCTCGCGCTGCAACCGGTGCACCGTGTGGGCGAGCGCCGCGTCGATGGTCCCGTTCATCGGATCGAGGTCGTCGAAGGACGAGCGCAGGTCGCCGAGCGTGTCGACGTCGACCGACACCAGCGCGGCGCCGCTGCGGCGCACTTCGCCGAGCACCGCCGACGCCAGTGGATGATGGGCGTAGCGCACCAGCACCGTGCTGCGCCTGCCATTGCCGGATACCGACCGTGTCACCGGCTGCAACCCGGGGTGTAATCCGCCGCAGGCCAATTGGTCCTGCGCCCACTGCCACACCACCACCCGGTCGTGCTCGGGCACATCGCGGATGCGCACAACCCGCAGTTCGTCGCAGCACAATGCCCGAGGGTCGAGCACCACGGCATCGATCCGGTCGAGGCGCCGGAACGCCTGGGGCCGCAAGGGCAGCACGCCGTGCTGGTCGGCCAGGCCGCGGGCGAATGTCGCGGCGAACGACTCGCGGCTGGTGCGGGCCGCTTTGGGCGTGGCAACCATGACGGTGGTGGCGGCGGTGGCGAGGTCGGCGGTGAGAATGCCGGTCGCCGGTGCGGCGGCCGCCTGCGCCAGTCCGCTGCGGTTTCCGTGGCGCTCAACGGGCCCCGGTGGCAGCGGCCCCGGTCGATCATCGGACCGGACGCCGTCGACACACGTTGCGTGCGGCGCCAGCCCGGGTTCGCGGCGTTGCCAGATGGTGGCCGCGGCGCGCGTCTCGGCGGCTTTCGCGAGGTGGATGAACATGTCGACGCCCAGTGACGCCGGTTCTTGGGTGACGGTGTTCGCGGCGGCCATGGCAAGCGCGATCGCGATATCAGCGGCGTTGGTGCCGAGGCGCTGTTCGACGGCGCGACGCAGCCGAGGCTGGTAATCGACGAGCGCGACAACGGCGTTGAGCCCCGTCGGTAGCCGCCCCAAACCGACCACCCGCCCGGCCAGCGCGACGCTCAGCCCGACGGCATTCACCGCCGCCGAGACCAAGTTGCCAGCCAGCACGATGCCGTCAGCGGGCAGGTCGATCGGTGTGTGAGCGAATCCGGGGTGCCGATTTTCGGCAGCGGCCACTACGTCACACAGCTCGTCCACGGACGCCGTGTCGCCCACCTCTGCGATAACGCGCGACAGCGGGTAGTTGAGCGTCGCCGAGATCACCGCGGGATGCGCGCGCAGGGCGGCGAGTACCGCCGGGCCCGCATCGTGGTCCGGCTCGCGCTCGGCGAGGCCCCGCACTTCGATCCAGCATCGTTCCTCGCCGCGCCAACGGCGCCGGGCATGCTGACCGCCGAGCAATTCCGACGTGACAGCGGTAATTGCCTCGACCACCCGGCCCGCGGGCATCGTGCGCACCGGCAAGGTCACGAGGTCCACGCCCACCGCGGTGACGACCGCAGCGGACCGCACACCCGCATTGAGGGCGCGTAGGGGCAGTGACCCGGAGGTCCGTATCAATCGGCTCAGGTCCATCGGCGACGGCTAACGCGTACTCGACGCGCGTCGCGGCCGGGCCACCGCCTTCTGCGCAGGGGTACCACCCTTGTGGGCTGGGGTACCACCTTTGTCGACTCGGCGCGGCGCTCGGTCCCGTTGCGAGTGCGGCTCGCGGTGTGCGGGACGACCGCCGCCGTCGGGCGACGAGCGCCTGCTCGACCGCTGACCGATCTGCCGGACCACCAGTGCGACGCCTCCGACGGTCAGTAGCACAGGCCAGTCCACCAAACCCGTGGCGCCGATCGCCGCGACGGTCAGCGCGGCCGCCGGTGCTGAGTGGCTGCCGCTGCTCAGCCCGTTCTTCACACCGGCCGCGGCACCCTGCACGCCGCCGATCACGCCATTGACCGCGGCGCCGCTCACGGCCCCGGCCGCAGCTGTCGTCGCGTCGGCCGTCCAGGTAATCATGTCCACCACGCCATCGGAAATGTTCATCGTCACTCCATCGCGTTCGCCTTCGGACATCACCGGGCAAACCGGAGTTTACCCGGAATCGGGTCATGCAACCGGATCGTCGAACAAGTACGTGTCAGCTTGGCCGACCTTCCTCTCCAGCGCTGATAAGCAGGGATTTGCAACACGCAATCCAGATATGTTGCTACATGATCCCGACGCCGAACTACTGCCGGACGGAGTAGTTGCGATCTGCCGCTCAACGATGCGGAATCCGATCGGACAATTCTCGGCAATCTTCCAGGAACGGTCAGGGAACGGCGCAACCAGCCGTTTGGCAACCTCGGTAGGAACTTTCACGTAGAACTCCTCGACGGAGCGGTGGGAGCGAATACGAACAGACCTGTCCCTCTTCAGAATTGATCGACTTCGACGACTTGGCCTGGTATCCGCAGCAACAGAGGAACAGGCCTTTCTGTCGGCGCCCTCGACCATCAGCATGGCCTTGACGCACGTCGCCTCGGCCGCGTTGAACGATGCCCCCGACGGATACGGGCGCCGGGGGTCATCACAACCTGTCGATATCGACTGCCGCGGCCATGGCGTGGTACCCCGCGTCGTTCGGGTGTAGGTGGTCGCCGCTGTCGTAGATCGGAGCGATCTTCTCCGTGTCGACCGAATCGGCAATCACCGTGGCGAAATCCGCGATTCCGTCGAACGCACCGGAATTGCGGATCCAATCGTTGATTGCGTGGCGCTTTGCGGCCGACCGGGTGGAGTAGTGGTCCGAGTCACCGAATGGCAGCATCGTCGCGCCGACGACCTTGATGCCGCGTTCATGAGCCTTCTTGATCAGCGCACGGTATCCGGCGATGACTTGATCGGCGGAGACGTCCGCGCTGGGTTTGTACGTTGGCTGATCGGTCTCACTGAACCCGATGTCGTTGACACCTTCGAGGATGATCACGCTGCGCACTCCTGGCTTGTCGAGAGCATCGCGCTCGAACCGAGCAGCGGCACGGTCGCCGTACCAGGCGGAATCGTTGACCACCAGGTTCCCGCCGATGCCCTCGTTCAGCACGGCGCGCTGCTTGCCCGCGAGCGCCAGTCGGTCGGCGAGTGCGTCCGTATAGCGGCGGTTGGCACCCGTGGTCGAGGCGAAACCATCGGTGATCGAATCGCCGAGCGCTACGACGGTGTCTCGCCGGACCGGACCATCCGACACCTCGACATCGGTCAGGTAATACCAGGATTTCGTGTGCTCGCCGAAAGCTGTCGCGCCCGTATCGGTCACGTGATCTCCGGCCGAGCGGTATGTGTCGGTCCACGCCTGTGAGTGGAAAGTGGCAGGCCCGGTGGTGCCTGCGAAATAGAATGTCACCGTTACCGACTCGAGCGGCGCTACTCGCAATTCCGCTGCATCACTTGCTACTTCTGCACCGGCAGGAATAACGACATGCTCGGATGAGTCGAACGTCAACGGCCGCAGCGAATCCGGCCGGGTCGCCGCACCGTTGGCGGCAAGGGCGATGGTCGCGCCGGTTACTTCGAGTGGGCTCGCACCGAACCGGTTGGATAAGCGGATCCTCGCGTTGCCGCCACCGTTGGTGACTCGCACGACCTGACGGATGGTCTGTCCAGAGAATCCCTCTTCGGACCAGTTCGGGCCGAATCCGGCCGATGGCCGCTGCATCGCCGCCGACCAGGCCGCTGACCATGACTGCTCCATACCGTTCGATATCGAGCCGCTGTGGTCGGCGCCGCATGCCGACAGAGTCGCCGCCGCCACCGCCGCGACGGCTGCCAGCGCCCCAGCAACGCTGAGTGATTTCTGCACCATCTCGATCCCTCGACTTCGTGATTGGTCGCAATCCGAGAACCTCGGCGAGGTTAATGGGTCGCGAGTTCCATTAAGGTGCTCGACGGTATCAGAAGTACGCAACTAATGGAACCTGAATCCCATTTATGTGCGGTGTGCTGTTTTGCGCCGGCGGCCGGATGCACTGTCCTGAGCCGTATCGCAGCACCGCCTGATGGCGAGGTCGATCGCGGCCGAGTCGCAACCCGACGCGGCACCCGTGATCTCCTGGATCCCGCACGGAGCAAACGGTCGGCGCAGAAGTTCAGCACCCCAATACTTCTGGAGCATCTGCACTGTGCTGATGTCCGCGAAGCACGGCATCGCTATGCCCGGAGGCGCCATCAGCCGTGTCGGGGGCCCGGGTCTGCGGTGCGGGCCGGGTGCCAGGCCCTCCGATTCTCCTCGAGACCCGGCCACGCGGTGCCGAAGGCCTACCCGCGTCGACCGCGCCCTGACGGATCCACTTGCGCAGGGTCTCCGCGGTCATGCACAGCCGGGCCGAAGCAGTTGCCCTTGCGTGACATCGATTGGGTTGCGGCCTGACCGAGTAGTCGCCGCCAGGAAGCATGTTGGTGCTGAAATCCCTGGTCGGAGTGCAGGAGTGGTGTGGGCCGGTCGCTCGGACAACGAACTTTCCGCACACATAAGAATGCTCCCCGGAGATTGGAACTGATCGTCTCAGTCCAACTTCCAGGGAGCAGTTCAGCAGCGGTACCACCGCTCAACTCACTTCGACATAGGCCCTGGCCGAGGCGCACAGATCCGTCGCCGAGACGGTCGCCGCGTTCGATACCACTCTCGGGTCCAAGCGCGACGCGACACCCTCGAATGACCACTTCCCGTGCCGAATTCGCGACGGCGTGTATGACACCCGAGGAGGAGGCGGATCGTTGCTACCAGCGAAGGAGCTGGCTGGAGTAGTTCAGGTAGAGGCGCCGAGCTGGGCCAGCAGCACGTGGATATCGGAGTTGATCCAGTACTCCGCGAACTTGCCGTTCTCGACGCGCAGCACGTCGGTGCCCGCGAAACGGATCGCGGCACCTACCGTTGCCGTCGCGCCGGGGAACCCGCCGCCGTAGGTTCCGGTGGCGATCCACCGGATCGCGCAGCGGTCACCGTCCACGATCGGACCCACCTCCACCTGAAACACCAACTCGGAGAAGGCGGCTCGAGTCTGTGCGATCCACGCGACCAATCCCTGCGGGCCTCGCACCGCACTGCCGTCACCACCGTCGAGCAGCGCGGCATGCACGGTGAAGTTGTGGGCGATGATGTCGTCGGCGGGGCTGTAGTCGCCGTTCCAGATGGTGAGCCAGCTGGAGAACAGCTGCCCGACAGTGCTGCCGGTCGTTGATTCCATGACGAAAATCCTTGGTCGAGTGGTGGTTTCAGCTCTGGGCCGGGATCCAGTGCCCGTGGATGCCGGCGGGCACTCGCTGCGGGAGATCGACGGTGGCAATCGGCTCGGACAGATCCGAGGCGTCGAGGATGAGCAACTGGGACGCGTCGGCCTCGATATCGCTGACGACGGTGAGCAGATAGCCGTCGTCCTCGCGGGTCGCCCCGGCGGCGGGCGCGAAGACGGCCTCGCCGGGCATACGTGCCGGTCCGTGCGCGAACAGCTGTCGCTCGCCGGTCCGGGTGTCGAATTTGACCGTGTGATAGCCGGTCAGTCCGGCTCCTGGGAAAGCGACCGCGTAGCTGTAGCGATTCGGCGCTCCGGTCAGATCGTCGTTGATAGCGGGGAATTCGACGACCAGATCGTCCAGCGCCTCCTCGGTCGCGGTGCCGGTGGCGGGGTCGAGAATCCAGCGATGGAGCGTGGTGCCGACGCCGGGGGTGTCGGGGTAGCCCGGGGCGGCGATCCACCATTTCCAGGAGGTTTCCCAGGCCGAGCGGTCGAAGCGCGGGCATTCGAGCACGACGCGCCCACGGTCGTCGACATAGGAGTTGGCGACGTGCAGGATGGCCGCCCGGCTGTCGATGTCGAACCAGCTGACCTCTCCCGAGCCGTGCCTGGGCAGCACGCCGATCCGGAGCGGCGCGTCGTCGTGCCAGCGGTAGGGGATTCCGGAGTGCTCGGCGGGATCGAAGACGACCGGGGAATGCAGAAATACGGCATGCTCACGGGTGATCGCGAAATCGTGCATGAGCGAGGGCCCCGCGCCGTCGATCGTGGTCGCCCGGATGATCTCGCCGGACGCGTCCGCGATGTAGTAGATCAGATAGGGCGGGAACGGGCTGTAGGAGAAGAAGTGCAGCTCTCCCGTGAACGGATCCACCTTGGGATGCGCGGTCATCGAACTGGTCAGCTTCCCGCCGAAGTCGTAGACGCCGACCGTGTCCAGTTCGCTGGTGACTTCCCAGGGCAGGTTGGCCTCCTGCAGCGCCAGATAGCGTCCGCCGTGGAAGATGATGTTGGTCGCGGCGGCGCTGACCTCGAGTTCGGTGCCCGTGAACGGAACTCCGTCCAGATAGGGCGTCTTCACCCAGCGGTTGCGGTACCACTGCGCGCGCCCGCCGGACAGCCGGATGCCGTGCAGCATCCCCGCACCGCGGAACCAATGGGTCGGTGTCACACCCGGTTTGGGATTGTGACCGTTGCGGAAGTAACGGCCGTCCAGGTCGTCGGGCAGTGTTCCGTGGACAGTCAGCTCGAATGCGGTGAGCTCGTCGGGGGTCGGTGCGTAGTGCCCGGTGACATAGGGCCTGGGTGGTTGTGCCATATCGATATCGCCTTTCCGGTGACGGTGATGAGGGTGAGCACAGTGATGGCGGCACAGGTCAGGAAGACCGCGCCGAAGGTGGGCAGAACGGTCAGGAAGGACAGGCCGGCGGCGCCGCCGAGCTGGCGGCTCGCATTCACCAAGCCGCCCGCCAGCCCGCTGTCGGTGGCCGGAACTCCGGCGGCGGCCGACGCGGTGATCCGGACGAAGGCCACGCCCATTCCGGCCCCGATGAGCAGGGTGGGACCGAGCAGATCGATGAGAAAGCTTGCGGCGGATGGCGTCCGGGCCAGCCAGGCCAGACCGGTTGCGAGCATGAGCAGGCCGACCGGCAGCGTGGCGCGGCCCGGAAGCCGGCCCGCCACCCACGAGGAGACGGTGATCATCAGCGCCAGCGGAAGTTGGGTCAGCCCGGCGCGTAACGGCGTGTAGCCCAGGGTGTGCTGCTGATACAGCGGCAGGTAGTAGAACAATCCCAGCCAGACGGCGCCGAGCAGCGCCATCGCGACGTTCGGCCACGCGACC
This sequence comes from Nocardia sp. NPDC004278, assembly GCF_053602975.1. Taxonomy (NCBI): domain Bacteria; kingdom Bacillati; phylum Actinomycetota; class Actinomycetes; order Mycobacteriales; family Nocardiaceae; genus Nocardia; species Nocardia sp. NPDC004278. The sequence continues at coordinate 50,932 of NZ_JBSGEQ010000025.1, read as the reverse complement.
GGCGCCATCCGCGGCGGCAGCAGCGGGTCGGCCACGCGCCGCTGCCGAAAGGCGAAGGCCACCAACAGGATCAGTCCCGCGGCCAGCGCCGTCCAGTGGCCCGACAGCCCGTAGGTGAGGGCGACGAGCCCGACGGTGGCGGTGACCACACTCGGAACATCCGGTCGCCCACCGACCGCGGGCCTCGGCTCGACCAACCGCCACGTCGTCAGCAGCACGGCCAACGCGACGGGAACGACCAGGAAGAAGACCGACCGCCAGCCGAAGCGATCGGTGAGCAGTCCGCCCAGCAATACACCCGCGGCGCCGCCCGCACCGGATACCGCACCCCAAACCCCCAACGCCACGCCGCTGTCCCGGGAATCGCGGTACAGCGTGAGTACCAGGGCCAGCGCTGTCGGCGCCATGAGCGCCGCGCCGAGCCCCTGCACCGATCGGGCCGCGATCAGGGCGGCAATGTCGGGCGCGATCGCCGCGGCCGCTGCGGAAGCCGCGAAAATGCCCGCACCGACGAGGAATACGCGGCGCAGACCGTAGGCGTCGCCGAATCGCCCGCCCGGCAGCAATAGCGCTCCGAACGCCAGCACATAGGCGTTGACCACCCACGACAGGCCGGTCGCCGATGCGCCGAGACCGCTGCGGATCTGCGGCAGGGAGACGTTCACGATGGAGGTGCTGAGCACCACGAGGAACTGCGCGGTAGCCAGCACCGCCAGCGGCAGCCATCGTGTTCTCATGCCCGTCAGCCTGGTGGGCGCCGCGGTTCGCTCGCGTCGGTGATTCCTACCTACTCCGTCTACCTACTCCGCCGTGCCGCCGACCGATTTGTCCGGCATGATGCACGGTGTATGGATTCGTTGATCGGGCGCCGGGCTGAGACGGCGCGGCTGCGTGCATTTCTGGACCAGGCGAGGCGGTCGCGGGGCGGTGCCCTGCTGGTGCACGGCGAGCCGGGCATCGGCAAGAGCGCCTTGCTGGCCGACCTCGGTGCAGCGGCCGCCGATTTCGTGATCATGCGGGCCTGCGGCGCCGAATTCGAGACGGAACTGCCGTATTCGGCGCTGCATCAGCTGTGCGCGGCGGCCCTGACGCATCTGGACAGGCTGCCGCCCGCGCAGGCCAGGGCGTTGCGCATTGCGTTCGGTATGGACGTCGGAACTCCCGACCCGTTCCTGGTCGGTGCGGCGACGCTCGGGCTGCTGCTCGAGTACGACGGGCCGGTGCTGTGTCTCGTCGATGACGCGCAGTGGCTGGACCGCGCCTCGGCCCATGCACTGGCCTTCGTGGCCCGGCGCGTGGATGCCGAACGGGTGGCGATGGTCTTCGCCGCGCGCGACGATGCGGGTGATCTGAATCTGTTGCCGCGGTTGGCGATACCGCGGCTCAGCGATATCGCGGCCCGTGCCCTGCTGGCTCGCGCGCTGCGCGGTCCGCTGGACGATCGGGTGCGCGACCGCATTCTGGCCGAGGCGCGTGGCAACCCGCTGGCCCTGTTGGAACTGCCCGAAACCACCGAATTGGCCGGTCTCACTGGAGATTTCGATCTGCCCGCCCCGGCGGCCGCGGAACGGAGCTATCGCGCTCGTCTGGAGGTGCTGTCCGACCGGGTCCGGCTGCTGCTGACCGTCGCCGCCGCCGAACCCGTCGGCGATCCGTGCCTGCTGTGGCGGGCGGCGGAGCTGCTCGGCATCGAGACGACCGCCGACGACGAGGTGCCACTGGTCGAATTCGGCACCCGGATCCGCTTCGTGCATCCCCTGGCCCGCTCCGCGGTCTACCGGGCCGCGACCGATCGCGAGCGGCGGCGGGCGCACGGTGCACTCGCGCGGGTGAGCGATCCGGTCGCCGATCCGGACCGCGTGGCCTGGCATCGTGCCCAGGCCAGCGTCGGCCCCGACGAAGACGTGGCCGCCGCCCTGGCCCGTTCGGCAGCGCGCGCGCAGGCTCGCGGCGGGGTGGCGGCCGCGGCGGCCTTCCTGGAACGTTCGGCCGCACTGACATTCGATCCGGCACTGCGGGCCGAACGGGTGCTGGCGGCGGTCGAGGCCAAACTGTCCGCGGGGGATTTCGAGGCCGCCGATGAGCTGCTGTCGACCCTCGCTCCCGACGATCCCCGCATCGACCTGCTGCGCGGCCGAATCTCCTTCGCGCGCTACCGGGGTGACGACCGTCCCACCGTCCGTCTGCTCCGCGCCGCAGCGAAATTGGCTGTGCACGAACCGGATCGTGCCCGCGCCTGCTATGTGGACGCGATCGAGACGGCCGCGCTGACCGGCGACCTCGAGAGCGTGATCGCGGCCGCGGCGGCCACGCCGCGCGCCCCGGCACGGCCCGGCAGTGTCGATATCGTCCTCGACGGCATGGCGGCCTTGACCACTGAGGGGCACGCCGCCGCCGCGAAGCTGCTGCGTCCGCTCGTTTCGAACCACCGCGACGAGGTCTGGAGTCGTTGGCCCACACTCGGCTTTCTGCTCGCCCTCGAACTGTGGGATCCCGACGCGATACGTGCTATCGCCTCACGGACCGCCGTGTCCGGCCGCAGTTCGGGTTCGCTGCACATGCTGCGGATCGGGCTGGCCATGCTTGCCACTGTCGCCGTGCACGCCGGCGATCTCGGCCCGGCCCAGGAGCTGATCTCCGAGGAGGAGGCGATCGCGGAGGCCACCTCCGCCGCTCCACTGGTCTACCCGCGCGTCCAGCTGGCCGGGCTGCGCGGCCGCCGCGCCGAGGCCGAAGTGCTGTTCGCCTCGGTGGGACCGCATCTGACCCTCAGCGTGCAGCACGCCACCGCCGTCCTGCACAACGGTCTCGCCGACTATCCCACGGCGCTGCGGGCCGCCGAACAGGCCGTCGCGACGGGCGATCTCGGCCTGGCCGGCCAGACGCTGCCCGAACTGGTGGAGGCGGCGGTGCGCTGTGGCGAGGCGGCGGTGGCCCGGTCCGCGCTCGCGGCAGTGACCGAACGCGCTGGCGAGCAGTCGTGGGGACAAGGCGTCGAAGCCTGGGCGCGAGCCATGGTGTACGAGGACGAGGACGCCCACCAGGAAGCCGTCGCGCTGCTGGAGTCATGCCCGATGCGGATCTGGTCCGGTCGCGCCCACCTGGTGTACGGCGAGTGGTTGCGCCGCAAGGGACGCCGCCGCGACGCCCGGACCGAATTGCGCCATGCCCACGAGTTGCTATCCGACTTCGGCGCGGAGGCCTTCGCCGCCCGGGCCGCGGGTGAGCTCCGCGCCACCGGCGAACACGCCCGCCGCCGCACCGCGCAGGCATCCGACGCGCTCACCATGCAGGAAGTACACATCGCGCGCCTGGCCGCAGACGGCGCCACGTCCAAGGAGATCGCGGCCACCCTGTTCCTCAGCCCACGCACCGTGGAAGCCCACCTCCGCAACATCTTCCGCAAACTCGGCATCACCTCCCGCCGGCAACTGCGCGACATCCGTTGATCGGTCCTGTTGTGCCCAAGCGCCGCAGTGCGCGGCGCGCCGCGACGGTGATCGTCACGAGCATCAGGAACGCCTGGATCAGACGCTCGCGTTCGATGCCGGGTTTGTCGAGCAGCTCGCTGCTCACGCTCGTGCAACGAGCCGCGAGACGATCGGCGTGGCCGCCGCACCCGGCGCCAGGGGTGTTGAGGCGAACTGCGCCTTGATGCCTTCGATCCAGCGCCGGGCGTGCTCGGTGAGCTGGTAGTCGTTGGTCTGCAGGTGCCCGCGGGTGACGAGCACGCCGAGTTGGGCGCCCTTGCAGCGCAAGTCGCCAGGCGCCGCGACACGCATGTAGAAGGCCTCGGACTCGTCGATCAGCGAGTCCCAGTCGTTGCCCCAGCGCGCAAAGGAGATGCGCCCGTCGTCGTCGAGGTGCCACACACCTGTGCGTGGGGCCGCGGTCAAGAGCTCGAGATCCGGCGAGGTCTCCGTGATCATCAGCTGACCCCAGACCTCATCTTCGCCATAGCCCCGCTCCCAGCGCGCGTTGATCTCCTCGACGTCGAGCTCGTAGCCCACGTCCATGTACTCGAGCAGGTGGAAAAGGAACAGCGGCATATCGGCGTAGGCCTCGGTGGTCAAGTTCGTCATCGTGCTTATCCCGCTCACGCGCGGGTTCACCTCGCCGAGGTAGAACTCGTCCGAGTCCAGGTCGTGCAAGAGATCCACCTCGAAGTAGCCGCAGTACCCCTCGCGGCGCAGGACATCGCCCAGCTTTCGCACCATCTCTCGCACGGTGTGCGTCTGTTCGGGCGGCAGCACCCCGCGCCAGATGTCATTGCCGCACCAGCCGCCCTTGTACGGAGTCAGCTCTGGGTAACCGACGAGACTCGTCATCGCGGTGCCGACCACGGTGCCGTGCCGGGTCACGGTGCCCTCGAGGCACACCTCGACATTGCGGATGCGCTTCATGACTTTGACTTCCTGCTCGACCAGGTCACCGGCGTAATGGTCCCAGTCGCGCTGACCGCGCAGAAAGAACGTCTCCGTGCCGGCGTCGCCATAAGCGGCCTCGACGACGAGCGGCTCGGGCTCAGGCCCACCGGCGTGCACGGTCACGTCAGCCGCGGTGACATCGACGCCTGGGCCTGGCGCAGGGACCGCGGCAGGGGCAGGGATGCTGCGGTCAGCGCGACGGTGGTGGTCTCACATACCTCCACTCCACAAGTCTGCACCTGCCCATAGCCGTGTGGAAGTGCGGAGTGCCCTCCTCCGCAACCGCTGGACTACCACTATCGCGCTATGTCCTCGCGGATGAACTCGCCGCCCACACCCGCGACTACGCCGCCGTGTTCTGAACGCGAGATCGGCGATCATGTCCGCCGCCGTTTCGCTGTTGCTGCGGCGAAGGCGATCGCCCCGCTCGACGTCTCGAGCTGTGGGTGATGGTCCAGGCAGTGCGTCTGGTCGATACCGGAGCAGCGGCCTACCCAGCCGGGAATGTCAGTGTTGTACCTTCTTAGAGCATTATTCAGCGGGAGCCGGGTGCATTGTGCTGTGGCGGGCTCGACGGCGGTGCCGGTCCACGGCGTCGGCATTGCTGCAACGGGTCGAGCAGTAGGCGCGGCGACCGTTGCGGCTCGTGTCGACGAACACGCGTAGGCATCCCGATCGCCCGCAGGCGCCGAGCCGATTGCCCTCGGCCTCGACCGTGAAGATGGCGAGGCTCCCCGAGGTAACCGACATGATCCGGCCGACCACATCGTCCTCGTCCGGGGTGAAGTGCAGGTGCGGACGCAATCCGTCGTGCGTGGTCAGGTAGACGCCCGCGGCGCCGTCGACGAGCAGTCCGTTGATCGCGTGGCAGCGCGTCTCGGCGTCGGGTGCCGCGAAGACGGCTCGCAGCCGGACCGCCCAGCGGCGCAGCGCGGTGACCGCGGCGGGCGACAGCTCCGGCCGCCGGATGTCGTGGTGCCGGAGCACCGCCTCCAGGGCGTCGAGCGACCAGTCCGTCCTCGCGCGCAGGTTGACGATGTCGGCGGCCAGGTAGACCCCCGTCATATTGTCATGGTTGAACTGCATAGAGCCATTACAACAGGGTGGACGGTGTGTATCTAGTGACCACCGCGATCGTTCCCGTCGTTCTCGTTCTCGTACTCGGCGCGGTCCTGCGCCGCTGGGCAGTGACCGATCCCGGATTCTGGCGTGGCCTGGAGTGGATGAGCTACTGGGTCTTCACCCCGGCGCTGTTCGTCGGCTCCATCGCGCGCACCGACCTGACATCGGTCTCGCTCGCCCTGCTGGCTGTCGGGCTCGCTGTCCCGATCCTCGGCACCGGACTGCTGGTGATCGCGCTGCGACGGGTGCTGCGGGCCGACGGTCCGCAACTGACGTCGCTGGTCCAGGGCAGCATCCGCATCAACACCTACATCGGGCTGGTGTTCGCCTCGACGCTGCACGGCGCGGACGGAGTGGCGACGTTCGCGATCGCTGCTGCGGTGGTGGTTCCGCTGGTGAACGTCATCTCGGTGACCACGCTGTCGATCTACGGCAACGAGGAGTCACCGACGCACCGGGGCGGGCCCTGGCGGGAACTGGCCGCCAACCCGCTCATCCTGGGTTGCGTTGGTGGCCTGGCGCTCAACCTGCTGGGTATCGGTCTCCCGGTGGTGGCGGCCGCGCCGGTCGACATGCTCGCCTCTCCGGCACTGCTGTGCGGGACGCTGGCCGCGGGCGCGGCGCTCACCCTGCGATTCCGGCTACGCGACGCGCTCGACATCGGGATGGCCTCGATACTGAAACTGGTGGCGTTGCCGCTGGCCGCTGGCGCGATCGCGCGCACGGTGGGTGTCACCGGCGCCGCTCTGGCGAGTGTCGTCATCATCTGCGCCCTGCCGACCGCACCCTCCGCCTACATTCTCGCCACCCGGATGGGCGGCGACTCACGGCTCATGGCCTCCATCACCGGTGTGCAAACCATCCTCGCCACCGCAACCCTGCCCGCCGTGCTCACTGTCGTCGGAGTAGTCTGAGCCGCGACGCCCTCCCTGCCTTCACCGTCGGCGACCGCCTGGGGCGACTGCGGCCACCAGCAGAGATTGTCAGTGCAGCCACTCAGGAGATCCGGACGTGTGGATGTGCCTGGATATTGCGATACCGCTGGGCTTTCGTGCCGAACCTGGAGACGATGACGAACTCGCCCGGCGCGGGCCGGTCGACGACTTCGAGCACGGCGAATCGGCGATCGCCGGATGTGCGCCCGATGTGTTGCAACATCAGAATCCGCGTGCCGAAAAGGAATCCGAGCCCGGTCCGGTAGAGCCAGATGGGCGCGCGCACCAGCCATTTCGCCCTGGACTGCAGCGATCCACCGCGACCCCATGCGTTCGCGGCTCGCACCCTGGTGTTCATGGATCGCCACTGACCAACCCCGGGTGGTCTTCGCTGCCGAACAGCGGAATTGTGAGCGTGTCTTCGAGAGCGGGAAGGTCCGCCGGCGGCGTTTCGGGGGCCGATCCGCGGCCCCACACCTGGCCCGCCGGTTGGGTCGAGGGGCGAAGGGGCACCGCGGTGGCCCGTGCCACGACGTCGCGTTAATTGCGCATTTCGTCTCATTGTGCGGATGCACAAGACAGGTTCGCCGGTTTGTTGCGGATCGACGCTAGCCGGCGAAGTGTGACCCACGCATCATTGCTCGTGACACCCCGATCCGGGGAAGGACCCATGGGCGCGACCGGCTTCGGCTGGGCCTGAGCTGACCAGGAGCACAGCCGATGAACACACAGCACATCGACTACGACACCGCCGAAGGAGTCGACGTCCTCATCGTGGGCGCCGGGGCAGCTGGCGGGGTGGCAGCACTCGAGTTGGCCAGCAAAGGCCTAAAGGTCGTGTGTCTGGAGCAGGGAGACTGGAACCTGCCCGACGACTTCACCGGCGACAAACCGTCCTGGGAGCTCACCCGCCTGAAGCAGTGGAACTCCAGCCCGAATGTGCGCCAGAACCCGGCCGACTATCCGGTCGACGCCACCGAGAGCCCGGTCGAACCGCTGATGTTCAACGGCGTCGGCGGCAGCACGATCATGTTCTCTGGGCACTGGGTTCGCGCGATGCCGTCGGACTTCCGGGTCAAGACACTCGACGGCGTGGCCGAGGACTGGCCGTTCACCTATGCGGATCTGCGACCGTTCTACGACGAGGTCACCCACCATATCGGCGCGTCCGGGCTGGAAGGCGACCCCGCCTATCCGGATCCGCACACCTTTCCGCTGCCGCCGCTGCCGATCGGCAAATACGGTGTTGTCGCGGCCAAAGGGATGGACAAGCTGGGCTGGCACTGGTGGCCGGCACCGAATGCCATCGCGTCGCGCAACTTCAAGAACCGCCCGGCCTGTCTGCGCTACGGCGCATGTGAATCCGGATGCCCGACCGGAGCCAAGGCCAGCACCGACCTCACCCACTGGCGTGACGCGATCGCACTGGGTGCGGTGCTGATCACCGGTGCCCGGGTCAGCCAGCTCACCGTGAACGACCGCGGCCTTGTCACCGGCGCCGAGTACATCGACCGCGACGGGAACCTGCAACACCAAGCGGCCCGGGTGACCGTGATGGCCGCGAACGGTGTAGGCACACCGCGCCTGCTGCTGAACTCGACCTCGTCGCTCTTCCCCAACGGCCTCGCCAACTCCTCCGGGCTGGTGGGCAAGCGTCTGATGACGCACCCGTATGCCTCGGTATACGGCGCCTACGACGAAGAGCTCGAAACCTGGCTCGGCCCGGCAGGACAGGCGCTGCAGTCGATGCAGTTCTACGAGACCGACACCGACCGCGGATTCGTGCGGGGAGCGAAGTGGAACCTGATGCCGACCGGTGGCCCGCTCGCCCACACCCTCTGGGAGCGGGGGCAGGACTGGCGTGGGGGTTTCGGACCCGCGTTCCACAGCCGCCTCGAGCGCACGTTCGGGCGCTACACCGAATGGGGGATCACCACCGAAGACTTGCCCGACGAGCACAACACGGTCGTGCTCGACCCAGACGTCACAGACTCCGACGGGATCCCGGCCGCGAAAATCCGCTACACCATCGGTGAGAACTGTGAGCGAATGCTCAAATTCAACGTGGAGCGGGCGATCGAGGCGCATCAGGCCGCCGGGGCTGTCGAAGTCCACCCGATCCCAGTGGTACGCCACAGCGCCTGGCATCTGCTCGGGACGGCCACCATGGGCACCGACCCCGCCACCTCGGTCGTCGATCAGTGGGGTCGGGCACACGACGTACCCAACTTGTTCATCATCGACGGCAGCGTCTTCGTCACCTCCACGGGTGTGAACCCGACCGCGACCATCATGGCGATTGCCCTGCGCTCGATGCGGCACCTCGCCGACACCCGCCACAGCATCCAGACCGCGTTCTAAGGACAACATGATGCTCGACTCCGACCAGCGCCGCACCTTCGCGCTTCTCGCCGACACACTGATTCCCGCGTCCGGCTCCATGCCCTCGGCGAGCGCCGCCGGAGTACCCGATGCGTTGCTCGACCAGGTTCTCGGCTACCGGCCTGATATCGCAGAAGCATTCGCCGCCGCCGTTGCCTCGTGCACCGGCAAGGACCCCGAAGCCGCTCTCGATGAGCTCGCGGCGCACCGGCCCGACCAGTTCGAGGCGCTGACGGTGCTGACGGCGGGCGCGTACTTCCTCAGTCCCGCCGTGAAGGCCGCCATGCCGTATGCCGCGGCACCGCGTCCGGCCCGCGAGGACATGGATTCCTACGTCGATCTTCTCGCCGACGTTGTCGAGCGCGGCTTCGTCATCCGCTGATCAAGCCCGTCGCGGCCGAAACCACAATCTCCAAACCTGCCCCGGGTCCAGCGAAAGGCAACAGCAGTGAGTGAAAATCACAGCGGGCGTGAAGAATCCGTCTCCACGATCGAATCGGCCACCATCCAACCGATCCCGGCCGACCAGCGCCACGGGCGCAACCGGGACATGTTCACGATCTGGTTCGGAACCAACATCATGATCCTGGCGGTCGTCACCGGGGCGTTGTCGACGACCCTCTTCGGGCAGCCCGCCTGGTCAGCCGCGCTGGCGGTCATCGCAGGAAACCTCTTCGGTGCGATCTTCATGGCGCTGCACTCTGCTCAGGGGCCGCGACTGGGCGTTCCACAGATGGTGCAGACCAAGGGCCAATTCGGTTCGCTGGGATCGATTCTCATCGTCGCAGTCGTCGTCTTCATGTACCTCGGGTTCTTCATCTCGATTCTCGTCTTCGGCGGGGAGTCCCTCGCGTCAGCCATACCCTTCCTGAACGATAAGGCCGGCATCGCGGTGCTCGCGGCGATCAGCGTCTGCGCGGCCATCTGGGGTTACACCCTGATCCACGCCTACGCACGCATCATGACGTGGGCGTCGGGGCTGGTTCTGCTGATGGCGTTCGTCTGGGCGTTCATTGTCCACCCCGTGCCCACCGACTTCTTCAGCACGGGCACCGCGACGCTGGCCGGCTTCCTGAGTACCTTCGGGGCGTGTGCGGTGTGGCAGATCGCCTATGCCCCATATGTTTCCGACTATTCGCGCTACCTGCCGGCAAAGACGGGCTCGCGGCCGGCATTCTGGATGAGCTACTGGGGCACCAGCATCGGCTCGATCCTGCCGATGTTCCTCGGGGCAGGCGTCGGATTGCTGCTCCCCGACACCGACCCGGTTGTCGCCCTGACCCAGGCCACCGCAGGGATCAGCGTCGTGGTGGTTGTGGTCTTCAGCATCGGAGTCGCCGCTACGAACGCGATGAACCTGTACTGCGGCACGCTGAGCACGATCACGATTGTGCAGACGATCTTGCCGCGCTTCAATCCACGCGGCCGCGAACGTGCTCTGATCGCCACCGGACTATGCGCGCTGGCCGTGAGCGTCGCGCTCACCGCGGGCAGCGACTTTGTCGCCACCTACAACAACTTCCTGGTTCTGCTGCTGGGTTCGCTGGTCCCGTGGACCGCCGTGAATCTGGTGGACTACTACCTGGTCCGGCATGGGGACTACGTCGTCGAGGACTTTTACAAGCGCGACGGCGGTCGCTATGGCCGGGTCAACTGGCCTGCGGTCGGCTGCTACCTCATCGGTGTCGCTGTACAACTCCCGTTCATGATCATCGGAACCGACTTCATCGGACCGATCGCCAAAATGCTCGGCAATACAGATATCTCGTTCATTGTCGGATTGGCTGTCGTCTCACCGCTTTATTACTTCACCGCAACGGCTTTTGCCCGCCGCAGCAATCGTTCCGCCGCACCTGTCGCCTCGGCGGTGGAGCAGTGGTAGGGAACCCACGACACGGCTTCACCCGCAGTGCTCGTCGGCCTGGTCGTCGTCGGTCCCCTGTATTACATGGCCGCGCGCGTGTTCCGGAAGACCACCCGCCCTGCACCAATGTTGCTTCCGGAACCAGACCTGGAATCGATCACGCAACCGGCATGAACCACCCCACCGCTGCGTGACCGAAACGAAAAACCTACCTACAGGCGCCGGACCGGGCGCAGAAAGTACAGGCGAATGATCATGGCATCAACTGAAATTGGGCAATTCACCGTGCGGCGTCCCGCTCCGGATCAGATCCCGGTCGCTGATGTGCCGCCCGCGGGCCACTTCATCGGCGGATCGTTTGTCCCGAGCTCGTCCACCGAGGTCATCGACGTCCTCGATCCGACAACGGAAAATGTCCTCGGATCCGTCCCGGCAGGAACCGTCCAGGATGTCGATTCGGCCGTGGCGGCGGCCGTCGAGGCGCAGCGATCGTGGGGCTGCACCACACCGAAGGAGCGATCCGAGGTGCTCTCTCGGATCGCGGACATCGTAGAAGCCAACCGCGAAGTACTCGCAGTGCTCGAGTCCACGAATACCGGCAAGCCCCGCAGCGTCGCCGAGGACGATATCTCCAACACCATCGACACCTTCCGGTTCATGGCGGGGGCGGGGCGGACGATGACTTCCCTGGCCGGTGGAGACTACGCGCGGGGACATACCTCGGTCATTCTCCGCGAACCGGTTGGAGTGGTCGGGGTGATCACACCCTGGAACTATCCGCTGCTGATGGCCGCATGGAAGATCGCCCCCATTCTGGCCGCCGGAAACAGCGTGGTGCTCAAGCCATCCGAACAGACCCCGCTGTCGATACTGAAGCTGGTCGAGCTCGTCGCCGGACACATCCCCGACGGGATCGTCAATATCGTGACCGGCCGAGGCCGGACAGTGGGGCAGCGCCTGGCCGAACACCCCGACATCGCACTTGTCGCGGTGACGGGAAGTGTTCTCAGCGGCCAGGCAGTCGCGGAAACCGCCTCACGTTCCGTCAAACGCGTTCACCTCGAACTCGGTGGCAAAGCACCCGTCGTCGTCTTCGCCGACGCCGACCTCGGTGCGGCCGCGGCCGGAGTGCGTAACGCCGGATTCTGGAATGCGGGCCAGGACTGCGGTGCAGCCTGCCGGGTGCTGGTGCACGAATCGGTGGCGGAAGAGTTCACCGAACTCCTGGTTCGGGAAGTCGGCAGGCTGGTAGTCGGCGCGCCGGCCGCCGGGGACGACGTCGAAATCGGTCCCATGGTTTCCCGCCCACACTTCGAGCGCGTACGGGACTCGCTGGCCGAGGCAAGGGCAGCCGGCCTGCACGCGGCCATCGGCGGCGCGGTCCTGGACGGCCCCGGCTACTTCATCGAACCGACCGTGTTCAGCGAGGTGCCGGCCGGCGCGCCGATTACCCAGCAGGAAATCTTCGGCCCCGTTGTCACGGTCGAATCGTTCAGCACCACCGACGAAGCGGTCGCCAGGGCCAACGAGACACCGTACGGCCTCGCGGCATCGGTGTGGACCCGGGACGCGGGCCTCTCCCTCGACGTGCCCAAGCGGCTCGACTTCGGCACCGTCTGGGTCAACTCGCACCTCGTGTTCGCATGCGAGGTGCCCTGGGGTGGGTTCAAGGGATCGGGCTACGGGCGCGACCTCTCGCTCTACGCGCTCGACGACTTCTCCCGGACCAAACACGTCATGATCAACCACGGCGCATGAGCCCTGGATACGAGCATCGGAGCCCGAGGTGACACCAACGAGACGGCGCTGAGACTCAGTCCACAGAAAGGTGGAGCGGTGTCCCCGGCACTGCCGGAACACCGCTCCACCCGCGCCTGGGCGCGAGTAGCAAAGACGCAAAAATGACGATCTGTTCTATTCGATCGCACAAACGGCTTGGTCACCGGTGCTTAAGATGTGATCGTGGCAATCACTATCGGCGAGCTCGCGGAGATCCCGCACCTCCAACTCGATGTGCACTCCGGAGCGGCAGGTCTCGGACGTGAGGTCACGTGGACACATGTCACCGATCTCCCCGAACCCTGGCGCTGGGTGACCGGCGGCGAGTTCCTGATGACCAACGGTATGTCGTTTCCGAAATCAGCGAAAGCGCAGGCCGACCTAGTGCGACAGCTTGCCGCGAAAGGAGTGGCCGGCCTCGGCATCGGCGAGAACATGTACTGCCCGCCGCTTACCAAGGCGGTTTCGACGGTCAGTGACGAACTGGGGTTTCCGGTGTTGTGGATCCGGTATCCGCTGCCCTTCGTCGCCATCTCGCGGGCCGTCGCGGAGGCCACCCTCCTCGACCAGTCGCAGCGGCTGAGTCGCACGGTCCGGATGTATGACCTGATCCGCCGCCGCACCGCTCATGGCGCCGACCCAGCAGCCCTACTGTCTGCGCTGGCACGCGAGCTGGGATGTGAGATCCAGGTATGCGAACGCGCGACCGGTGAGCCGTGGTTCCCGGACTCGCCGCCGCTGGATCCGACGGTCAGCGACGCCATCGCGGCATTGTCGGACTCGTCGAAGAACGTGGCCGGAGGAGCATACGGCCTTCCGTCCATCGGTGACCGTGCGGCCATGCTCACCGACATCCCGCGGCACGCGGGGGCCGCATTGGTCGCGCTCAGCGATCCGAAGGTCAGCGTCGACCCGATCCAACTCCAGCATGCGGCCACCGTCGTAGCGATCGAACTCTCCCAAACACGGCTCATGCTCGAACACGAGCGGCGTTACAAGTCGGGATTACTCACTCAGATGCTCGAAGGGCGGATGGACATTCCCGCTGTCGCCGATCAGCTCGCCGAACTCGGCCTGGATCCGGCGTCCGCGGTGCTGGTCGCCGCCCACAGCGACGACACGAATCGCATGCTGGACCTGCACAATTCGTTGTGGCGGCGGTCACTGCCCTATCTGTGCCGGCTCCGCATGGACACAGCCCATGTTCTGGTACCCGATGGCACCGACACCGACGCCGTGCTCATCCGGGCGCTCGGCCCGACCGCCCGGATCGGAGTAAGCGGGAAAATCGGTTCGCTCAGCAGGTTTCAGGATGCGGCCCGGGAGGCTTCCTGGGCGTTGTCGATCGCGGAACGCCGGGGAATCGTCGTGTCTCGGTACGGCAGCGCCGTACCCTGGATCGGCCTGTCCGACGTGGCCGACGCACAGACCCTGCTCGACCGCATCCTGCGGCCGGTCCTGGACTACGACGAGAAGCACCAGTCGCAACTCGTCGAAACCCTCGACATGTTTCTGCAGCACCAGCGGTCGTGGCAACGGACCGCACAGGCCATGCACATCCACCGGCAGACGGTGATGTACCGAATCCGGAAGGTGGAGGCGCTCACCGACCGCGACGTGGCGGACACGAACTCACTGACAGAGCTATGGCTGGCCGTGCGGGCAGCCGAGTTGCTCTCAATTCCAAGGACCGAGACAAGTCCGAGTAGACATCTGAAGTAACCCGCGCGGATCATCCACCGCGATCCGAGGCCACCACTCAGCCACGCCGCGACAATCACCAGGGTGGTAGGGCTACCCGTGTACGTGCAGGGGCTTGCCGGAGACGGCCAGCAGCGCCTCGCCCAGCGCCTCGCCCTGCGTGGGATGAGCATGCACGAATTTCGCGGCCTCGCCCGCATTCGCCTTCAGGTTGTAGAGCATCTGTGCCTCGCCGATCAGCTCGCCGACCCGATCGCCGACCATGTGCACGCCGATCACCGAATCATCCGGCGCTACCACGAGTTTGACTGCTCCCGATGTCTTGAGAATCTGGCTCTTGCCGTTGCCCGCGAGGTCGTAGGTGACGGTCTTGATCTCCTCGCCGAACGCCTCCCGTGCCGCGGCCTCGGTCAGGCCGACCGACGCCACCTCGGGGTGTGAGTACGTCACGCGGGGGATGCCGGTCTCGTTGATCGGGTCGGGGCTCAGGCCCGCGATCTCCTCGGCGACGAAGATGCCCTGCTGGAATCCGCGGTGGGCCAACTGGAGTCCGGGCACGATGTCGCCGACCGCGTACACGTTCGGCAGCGTGGTGCGCAGTCGCTCGTCGGTGGTGACGAAGCCGCGGTCGAGGACGATGCCCGCCTCCTCGTAGCCCGTCGCCGCGGTGTTCGGACCTCGACCCACCGCAACCAGCACGACGTCGGCATCGAGGACGTCGCCGGACCCGAGGATGACGCGCACGCCGGCCTCGTCCCGCGCCACCTCGGTCACCCGGGCGCCCGTCTTGGCGGTGATCTTGCGCCGCCGGAAGGCCCGTTCGAGGTACTTCGAGAGGGCCTCGTCCTCGTTCGGGACCAACCGCGGCAGCGCCTCGACGATCGTCACCGAGGCGCCGAAGGACGCCCAGACACTGGCGAACTCGACACCGATGACGCCGCCGCCGAGGATTACGGCCTTGGCGGGGACCTCGGGCAGGGTCAGGGCCTGGTCGCTGGTGATCACTCGGCCGCCGATGCTGATCCCGGGCAGCGACTTGGGGTGCGACCCGGTCGCGAGGATCACGTCGGTGCCGGTGATCAACTCGCCGTCGACCTCGACGCCGTTCGGTGCAACGAACCGGCCGCGGCCGTTGACCACGCGGATGCCGTACGAATCGATCAGGCCCTGCAGGCCCTTGTGTAACCGGGTGACGATGGTGTCCTTGTAGCTGAGCACCTTCTCGGCGTCGATGCCGCCGAACGACACATCGACGCCGAATTGCGAAGCGGTGCGGGCGTTGTCGGCCACCTCGGCGGCATGCAGTAACGCCTTGGTGGGAATGCACCCGCGGTGCAGGCAGGTGCCACCGAGCTCGTTCTCCTCGACGAGGATGACCGAGCGGCCGAGTTCGGCCGAGCGGATGGCGGCGGCGTACCCGCCGGAACCGCCGCCGAGAACGACCACGTCTGCGGATCGTGAGGTCATGTGAATACTCCTGGTGTGGAATGTGAAAGCTGTGTGGCTGAAGGCATTTCGTGGATCTACCGGGAATCGGCGGCGGCCATCACCTCGGGTTCTACGCCGGTGCCCGGGCTCTGCCGGCGAATCTGGCGCACCGTTTCGGCATACAGCCAGGAGCCGCCGTCCGGTAGATCGTCGCGAGCGACGCCGGTCACCGTTGCGTACCGGAGGCCCATCGCGCTGACCGACTCGGCGACCCGTCGCGGCTCGTCGAGGTCGAGGTCGGCGGGTTTGCCCGTGTCGATCTGGCAGAAGTCGCAACGCCGCGTGCACTGGTCGCCGCCGATGAGGAAGGTCGCCTCGCGGTCCTCCCAGCACTCGAAGATGTTGGGGCACCCCGCCTCCTGGCAGACGGTGTGCAGGTGCTCGCGTTCGACGAGGGCGGCGAGCGCTCGGTATTCGGGTCCGGTGTGCATCCGCACCTTCATCCACGGCGGCTTGCGTTCGACCGGAGTCCGGTCGGTGCGAACCTCGAGCCGAAGCAGTCGACGCCCGTCCGGGGCGAGGGGGGAGGGGTGGGGTGAGGCGCTGATGGGAACTCCTTCGATAGCCGGAGCCGGCGAGAGCTCGCTGGAAGGATCCGGCTGCTGTGCGGCGACGCGAAGTCGCCGGTGATGTCAGACCCGCACATTCATGGCCGAGCAGCGCTCGCAGGAAGCGGTGTCAGCAGGGGGAAGAGGAGGCAGGCCCTCGATACCTTTGCGGGACTTGGTATCTGGACGCCGAATGCTCGGTGTGTGCGGTCACAGCTGAGCGAGTTCCCGACCGAGGATGCCAAACGCTGATGCGTTTTGGCAAGGGGGATCGGCGGTCGAGTGGTCCCGAGAGGTCGGTGGCAGACAAACCTCGGGGGAGTGTGTACTGTTCTGCAAGTCACAACTGAAGACGCCGATGACGCGCAGCGGGAGAACCTCCGAGTTTCAGACTTCTGAACTCCGAGGCGCCGTAGGAGCAACTTCCTCCCCGGGAATCTCTCAGGCCCAAGTACCGCAGCGCCGAGGCAACTCTGGAGAACAGGAACGGCCGCAGGCCGGTACTTACCGAAGGTGAAGAGCAACGCCCTAGCGCGGCAATGCCCAAACTCTCAGGTTTCAGGACAGAGCGGGGAGGTGCCCCCTAGTCGATGTCCGGTGCGGTCCGGACAGAGCGAAACCGGAGTCACCTCGTGTCAGCTGAAACCCGCATTGCCCCCAATGGTGGGCCCTCTACCAGCGACTTTCCCTCGCGTCATATCGGTCCCGACGCCTCGGCAGCACAGCACATGCTCGCAGCACTCGGCTACCAGACGCTCGATGAGCTCATCGACGCCGTGGTGCCGGACCAGATCCGCAGCGAGCAGGCCATGGACCTGCCGGCGGCCCGGAGCGAGCCGCAGGTCCTGGCCGACCTGCGTGCCCTCGCCGACCGCAATCAGACCCGTATCCAGATGATCGGTCTCGGCTACCACGACACCGTCACACCTGCGGTTTTGCGGCGAAACCTGCTCGAATCGCCGGCCTGGTACACCGCCTACACGCCCTATCAGCCGGAGATCTCCCAGGGTCGGCTCGAGGCGTTGCTGACCTTCCAGACGTTGATCGAGGATCTCACCGCGCTCCCCGTGGCTGGGGCCTCCCTGCTGGACGAGGCCACCGCCGTGATGGAGGCCGTGCTGCTCATGCGGCGGGCGAACAAGTCCAAGTCCGCCGCGAACCGGGTGATCGTCGACGCGGACTGCCTGCCGCAGACCCTCGCGGTCGTCCAGGGGCGTGCCAAGTCGGTCGGCATCGAGGTGCTGATCGCGGATCTCTCCAGTGAATTGCCGGACGACGACGCATTCGGTGTGGTGTTCCAGGCGCCGGGCGCGAGCGGCGCCGTGCGCGACCTGTCACCGCTGATCGCGGCCGCGGGCGAGCGCGGGGCACTGACCACGGTGGCCGCTGACCTGCTCTCGTTGACGATCTTGACGCCGCCCGGAGAACAGGGCGCCGACATCGCGGTCGGATCCGCGCAGCGCTTCGGCGTGCCACTGTTCTTCGGCGGCCCGCACGCCGGCTACATGGCCGTGCGCACCGGGCTCGAGCGCATGCTCCCGGGCCGCCTGGTCGGGGTCTCCGTCGACGTCGACGGACAGCCCGCCTACCGGCTCGCGCTGCAGACCCGCGAACAGCACATCCGCCGCGACAAGGCGACCAGCAACATCTGCACCGCGCAGGCACTGCTCGCCAACGTGGCCGCCATGTACGCGGCCTACCACGGTCCGGAGGGTCTGCGCGTCATCGCAACCCGCGTCCACCGCCAGGCCGTGACGATTGCCGAGAGCCTGCGGGCGGCCGGCCACCAGATCGTGCACGACCGCTTCTTCGACACCGTGCAGGTCCGGGTGCCGGGTCAGGCAAGGGAGTTCGTCGCCACCGCCGATCGCTACGGCATCAACTTGCGCCTGGTGGACGACGACCACGTCGGCATCTCCTGCAACGAGTGCACCACCGACGACGTGGTGCGTCGCGTCGTGGCCGCCTTCGGCGCGATGGTGACGGCAACGCCGACCGCGGTCGCCGGGCTGCCGACCCAGCTCGAACGCACCTCGAAGTTCTTGCAGCACCCCGTGTTCCACGAGCACCGTTCGGAAACCGCGATGCTGCGGTTCCTTCGGAAGCTCTCGGACAAGGACCTCGCCCTGGACCGCACCATGATCCCGCTGGGGTCGTGCACGATGAAGCTGAACTCCGCGGTGGAGATGGAGCCCATCAGCTGGCCCGGATTCGCCGGCATCCACCCCTACGCGCCCTCCGAGCAGACCGGCGGGTACCTGGAGCTGATCGGCGACCTCGAGCGGTGGCTCGGGGAGATCACCGGATACGATCGAGTCTCGTTGCAGCCCAACGCCGGATCTCAGGGCGAGCTGGCCGGACTATTGGCGATCCACAGATACCACGAGTCCCGCGGCGAGAGCGGCCGCAACATCTGTCTCATCCCGCAATCCGCACATGGAACGAACGCTGCCTCGGCGGTCCTGGCCGGGATGCAGGTGGTCGTGGTGGCCACCGCGGCCAACGGCAACATCGACATCGACGATCTGCGCACCAAGATTGCGGTCCACGAGGGCAAGGTCGCCGCGATCATGCTCACCTACCCGTCCACTCACGGCGTATACGAGAACGACGTGCGCACGGTCTGCGACCTGGTGCACCAGGCCGGCGGTCAGGTGTACATCGACGGCGCGAACCTCAACGCGCTGGTCGGCCTGGCCCAGCCGGGCAAATTCGGTGGCGACGTCTCACATCTGAACCTGCACAAGACCTTCTGCATCCCGCACGGCGGCGGCGGACCCGGCGTCGGACCGGTCGCGGTGCGCGCGCATCTCGCCCCGTTCCTGCCCGGGGACCCACTCGGCGGCGGCGACGGAGGAGCGCCGGTCTCGGCCGCGAACTACGGCTCGGCCGGTATCTTGCCGATCACCTGGGCATACCTCGCGCTGATGGGCCCGGACGGCCTGACCGGCGCCACCAAGACCGCGGTGCTGGCGGCCAACTACGTCGCGAAGTCGCTCGACGCGCATTTCCCGGTGCTCTACACCGGACCGTCGGGTCTGGTGGCGCACGAGTGCATCCTCGACCTGCGCGCCATCACCAAGGAGACGGGTGTCACCGCCGAGGACGTGGCAAAGCGACTGATCGACTACGGATTCCACGCGCCGACCCTGTCCTTCCCGGTGACCGGCACCCTGATGGTCGAACCGACGGAGTCGGAGGATCTGGCCGAGCTGGACCGGTTCATCGAGGCGATGGTCGCGATCCGGCAGGAGATCGACCTGGTCAGCGACGGGGTGTGGCCGCTGGAGCGCAGCCCGCTGCGCCAGGCGCCGCACACTGCGGAGCAGGTCACTGCCGATGAGTGGACCCTGCCCTACCCCCGCCACATGGCCGCCTTCCCCGTCGCCTCCCTGCGCGCCGCGAAGTACTGGCCACCGGTACGTCGGATCGACGGGGTACACGGGGACCGCAACCTCGTCTGCTCCTGCCCGGCGCCCGAGGCCTTTGAAACCCCGACCAACCACAACGACACCGGCACCTCGGCGAACGCCGACATCCGCGAGGAGGCTTTCGCATGAGCGAGCGTAGCGAGCGAGCATCCGACACAGCCACCGGCTCGAGCACCGTTTCGTCCGTCTCGACATCCCCTGTATCTCCGCTGCTCGAAGAGCACGCCGACCTCGAAGCAAGCTTCACCGACTTCGCCGGCTGGCAGATGCCACTCAAGTACGGCAGCGAGCTCAGCGAGCATCGGGCCGTGCGCAGCACTGCCGGGCTCTTCGACCTTTCGCACATGGGCGAGATCGCGATCACCGGCCCCGCCGCCGGTGCGCTGCTCGACTACGCGCTTGTCGGCGAACTCTCCAAGATCGGCATCGGGCGGGCCAAGTACTCGCTGCTGTGCAACGCCGACGGCGGAGTGATCGACGACCTGGTCGTCTATCGGCTCGCCGACGAGCACTTCCTGGTCGTGGCCAACGCGTCCAACGCACCGACCGTGGCACGTGAACTCGTCTCGCGCGGTGCGGGATTCGATGCCGAGGTCGACGACCAGTCGGCGCGGACCGCGCTGATCGCCGTGCAGGGTCCGGCCGCCCAGGACATCGTGCAGGCACTGGTGCCGGACGAGCAGGTCGCAGTCGTGGCGGACCTGAGGTACTACGCGGTCACCCCCGCGTCGGTCGCCGGCATCGACGTGCTGCTCGCCCGCACCGGGTACACCGGCGAGGACGGCTTCGAGCTGTATGTGCCCAACGAGCAGGCGGTGCAGCTGTGGCGGGCACTGCTCGACGCGACCGCGGACCGTGGCGGTGCGCCGGCCGGTCTCGCCTGCCGCGACACCCTGCGGCTCGAGGCGGGCATGGCGCTTTACGGTCACGAGCTGACCCTGGACACCAACCCCTACGAGGCCGGACTCGGCAAGGTGGTTCGGTTGGGCAAGGAATTCGTGGGACGCGGTGCGCTGCAGGAACTTTCGGAGCGGCCCATCGAGCGGGTGCTGGTGGGGCTGAAGGGCACCAGCCGACGAGCGGCCCGCGCCGACTACACCGTGTACGACGCGGCGGGCGAGACGGCAGTCGGTGTCGTCACCTCTGGTGCGCTCTCGCCGACCCTCGGCTACCCGGTCGCGCTCGCCTTCGTAGATGCGGCTCTGCAGGAGTCCGGGACGGAGCTGACCGTCGACGTCCGCGGCAAGAAGGAACCCTTCGTAGTCACCCCCTCGCCCTTCTATCGCCGCTCCTGAAGCCGGAGCGCTCGAACACGCAGCGCCCGAACACCATTGACCTACCCAGTCACCAACGACAACCCTCGAGAAGGTACAACCATGTCCTCATCCGATCTGCCCGCCGACCGCAGCTACACCGACGACCACGAGTGGGTGGCCATCGCACCTGGAGCCGACCTCCCCGACTACCCCGTCCGAGTCGGCATCACCTCGATCGCCGTCAACTCGCTCGGCGAACTTGTCTTCGTGGACCTGCCCGAGGTCGGCGCCACCATAGTCGCCGGCGAGAGCTGCGGTGAGGTCGAGTCCACCAAGACCGTCTCCGAGCTGTACCCGCCGGTCAGCGGCCGTGTGACCCTGGTCAACAGCGCCGTTGTCGACGACCCGAGTCTGGTCACCGCCGACCCCTACGGGGAGGGTTGGCTGTTCGCCGTGCAGCCCTCCGCCGCCGGTGACCTGCTGACCGCCGCCCAGTACGCGGAGAAGAACGGAGTCGTGGCATGAGCGTCCTGGACCAGACCCTCCTGGATTTCGACCCTGAAGTCGCCGCACTCATCGGTAGGGAACTCGAGCGTCAGCGCACCGGGCTCGAGATGATCGCCTCCGAGAACCACGCTCCGATTGCCGTCATGCAGGCGCAGGGTTCGGTGCTGACCAACAAGTACGCCGAGGGCTACCCGGGGCGCCGGTACTACGGCGGGTGCGAGCACGTCGACGGGATCGAGCAGCTCGCCATCGAGCGAATCAAGGCACTCTTCGGCGCGAAGTTCGCCAACGTGCAGCCGCACTCCGGAGCCACGGCGAATGCGTCGGTGATGCACGCGCTGATAAAGCCGGGCGATACCATCCTCGGCCTGTCCCTCGCCGACGGTGGACACCTCACGCACGGCATGCGGCTGAACTTCTCCGGGAAGCTGTACAACGTTGCGGCGTACGGGGTCTCGGAACGCGACTACCTCATCGACATGGACGAGGTGGCTCGGGCGGCACGCGAGCACAAGCCGCAGCTGATCATCGCCGGCTGGTCGGCCTACCCCCGGCATCTGGACTTCGCCCGCTTCCGCGAGATCGCGGACGAGGTCGGCGCCTACCTGATGGTGGACATGGCCCACTTCGCCGGGCTCGTCGCGGCCGGGCTGCACCCGTCACCGGTCCCGCACGCGCACGTGGTCACCTCGACGACCCACAAGACGCTCGGCGGACCGCGTGGCGGCATCATCCTCACCAACGAGGCCGACATCGCGAAGAAGATCAACTCGGCGGTGTTCCCCGGCCAGCAGGGTGGGCCGCTCGAGCACGTCATCGCAGGCAAGGCGACCGCATTCAAGATGGCGGCCCAGCCCGAGTTCGCCGAGCGGCAGCAGCGTTGCCTCGACGGCGCCAAGCTCCTAGCGGAGCGGTTGAGTCGACCGGACGTGAAGGGCGCCGGCATCTCCGTGCTGACCGGCGGGACCGACGTGCACCTGGTTCTGGTCGACCTGCGGGACGCGCAGATCGACGGCCAGCAGGCGGAGGATCGCCTCGACGCGATCGGAATCACGGTCAATCGCAACGCGGTGCCGTTCGATCCGCGTCCGCCGATGGTGACCTCGGGGCTGCGAATCGGCACGCCGGCCCTGGCTGCCAGGGGTTTCGACGCCGGGGACTTCGAGAAGGTCGCCGACCTCATCGCCCAGGCGTTGATCGCGGCGCCGGAGGCGGACGTGTCGGCGCTGGCGACCGACGTGCGCACACTCGCCGACAAGTACCCCCTCTACCCGGAGCTGTAGCGCATGGCTGCGCTGTCCGTCGCGGCCCTTACATCCGCTTCTCGCTGCGCTGCGGCATCCGCTGTGATGATCCGGAAGGTCCTCGACTCATGACCATCAGCGTGTTCGACCTCTTCACAGTCGGCATCGGTCCGTCCAGTTCACACACCGTCGGCCCGATGCGGGCGGGCGGGAGGTTCGCCGAGGCCCTCGCTTCCCTCGGTGTGCTCGATGCCGTCGCCCGTGTCCGCGTCGACCTCTACGGATCGCTCGCGGCCACCGGCGCCGGCCACGGCACCTTCTCCGCAATCCTGCTCGGGCTGGAGGGGTACCGGCCGGAGACCATCGAGACACGGGAGAAGGACCGTCGCCTCGCGACGTTGCGGGAGACCCGTCGGATCATGCTGGGCGGCGTCCGGGAGATCGATCTCGCCGAAGACGAGATCGTGCTGCATCCGTTGACCGTTCGGGACTTTCATCCGAACGCGATGACCGTCGCCGCGACCGACGCCGGCGGGCAGGAAGTGCTGCGGGAAACCTACTACTCCATCGGCGGCGGCTTCGTGGTCACCGAGTTCGAGACGGAGGCGCCGGCGCAGGCGAACCCGTCGGCGCTCTCGTTCGGTTCCGCGAAGGAGTTGCTGGAGATCACTGAGCGCCACGGGATCTCGATCGGCGAGGTGATGCTCGAGCACGAACGTGCGGCCCGGCCCGAGTCCGAGGTGCGCACCCGGTTGCTGCACATCAGGGACGTGCTGGTGGAGTGCTTCGAGCTAGGTATTTCGCGGGTGGGTTACCTGCCGGGTGGACTGCGCGTGCGGCGCCGCGCCCGCGACTGGTACGAACGTCTACGTCGCGAGGATCCCAACCGGGACCCCGCCTTTGCCGAGGACTGGGTCAACCTGGTGGCCCTGGCGGTCAACGAGGAGAACGCCTCCGGGGGACGGATCGTCACCGCTCCCACGAACGGTGCGGCCGGGATCATTCCTGCGGTGTTGCACTACGCCACCCACTACACGCCCATGGGCAAGTCCGATCCGGACGGCACGGCTATTCGTTTCCTGCTGGCGGCGGGTGCGGTCGGGTCCCTCTACAAGGAGCGCGCCTCGATTTCGGGCGCCGAGGTCGGGTGCCAGGGTGAGGTTGGGTCCGCCGCCTCGATGGCGGCGGCGGGGCTCGCGGAGATCCTCGGCGGCACGCCGGCGCAGGTGGAGAATGCCGCGGAGATCGCCATGGAGCACAGCCTGGGCCTGACGTGCGACCCCATCGGCGGGCTCGTCCAGATCCCGTGCATCGAACGGAACGCGATCTCGGCGGGCAAGGCCATAAATGCCGCCCGAATGGCGTTGCGCGGGGACGGAACTCATCATGTCAGCCTCGACCAGGTGATCGAGACGATGCGCGCGACCGGGCTGGACATGAGCTCGAAGTACAAGGAGACGTCGATGGGCGGGCTCGCCGTCAACGTCTCGGTCAACGTCGTCGAATGCTGATCGGGGGCGTCCTCGGCAGCGCGTGGGCGCTGCTGCGGCATCGGCCCGCTCATCTGGCACGCGAGGCCGAGTTCCGGGCCGACCTCGATGCGGCAAAACAGGATTGACGCAGAAGCGCCGAGCGCCTGTTCGGGACGCAGCCCGCGGGTAGTCTGGAGAACACTCAGCAGGCAGTGACACAGGTGTTCGAGGAGAGAGCGTGCCGTGGCTGATGCGGATCCACCGGCGACCGAGGCGGACCTCGCCGGATTCGATCCGATCGAGGTAGTTGCCGCTGAATTGAGCGCGGCCGGATTCGAGGATTCGCACGAGGTCGGCCGCGGCGGCTTCGGCGTCGTGCTTCGGTGTCGGCAGGGTGCCCTCGGCCGAACGGTCGCGGTCAAAGTGCTGTCGGCGTCCCTCGACCGCGAGAATCGAGAACGCTTCCTGCGCGAGGAATACGCGATGGGCACGCTCTCCGGGCACCCGAACATCGTCGCGGTCTACGAGGTGGGAGTCACCGTCGGCGGCCGGCCCTTTATCGTGATGCCGTTCTGCGGCGCAGGCTCGCTGGAGGCGAGAATCCAGCGACAGGGGCCGCTGACCTGGTCGGAGGCCCTGCATGTCGGCGTAAAGCTGGCCGGCGCCCTCGAGACGGCCCACGGTGCGGGGATTCTGCACCGGGACGTGAAGCCGGCCAACGTCCTGCTGACCGACTACGGCGAGCCGCAGCTCACCGACTTCGGCATCGCCCGCACCACCGGTGGTTTCGAGACCACCGCCCGTGCCGTGACCGGCACTCTGGCGTTCACCGCCCCCGAGGTGCTCGAGGGCGGGCCGCCGAGCATCGAGTCGGACGTCTACGCGCTCGGTGCCACACTGTTCTGCCTTGTCTCCGGTCATGCCGCCTTCGAACGACGCAAGGGGGAGCAGGCTGTCGCGCAGTTCCTGCGGATCGTCGCGAATCACCTCCCCGACCTGCGCCAGCAGGGAGTGCCCGGGGTCGCGTGCGAGCTGATCGAAAACGCGATGGCGCGCGACCCGGTCGATCGCCCGCACACCGCTGCGGAGTTCGGAAACCTGGTGCGCGAGGTCGAGCTGCGCAGCGGCCTGCCGATCGACGAGATGGCCCTGCCCGGTACGACGGGATCGCGGGACACGTCCGCGCCGAGGGCGGCGCGGGAGCGCTCCCCGTCCGGCTGGACCGCGCGACCTCCGCGCTTGCCGTTGCAGTTGACCAGCTTTGTCGGACGGCGGGCCGCGCTTGCCGATGTCGGCGCACTGTTGACGACGGCGCGTCTGGTCACGCTCACCGGCCCGGGTGGGGTGGGGAAGACTCGGCTCGCGTTGGAGGCGGCAGCGGCGTCACCGCTGCACGCGAACACCTGGCTCGTCGAGTTGGGAACCGTGCTCGAACCGGAACTGCTCATCGACAAGATCGCCGACGACCTGCGGCTCGGCGACGAACCGACCGGCGGGCGCAACCCGATCCGGGCCCTGGTCGACCGACTCTCGGACGCGTGGGGCGATCGCGACGCCCTGATCGTGCTGGACAGCTGCGAGCACCTGGTCGAGTCGTGCGGCCCGCTGGTCGAGGAGTTGCTGCGGTCGCTTGGCGGATTGCGCGTGCTGGTGACCAGTCAACGGGTTCTGGGCGTCAATGGTGAACATGTCTATCCGGTCATGCCGCTCTCGCTGCCCGATCCGGCCGCCGACGAAGAGGAGGGGGCCGAATCCGAGGCGATCGCCCTGTTCGCCGAGCGCGCTCGGGCGGCCGAACCGGATTTCGCGCTGACCGACGACAACCGCGTCGCGGTGGCCCGGTTGTGCGAGCAACTCGACGGGATACCGCTGGCCATCGAGTTGGCGGCCGCCCGGCTGCGCGCGTACGGACTGGAGGAGATGCTGGCGATGCTCGCCGACCGGTTCCGGATGTTCGCGGCTACCGGCCGGCCTGTTCCGCGGCACGGCTCGCTGCAGGCGCTGGTGGAATGGAGCTACGACCTGCTCACCGCCCGGGAACGCGACGTGTGGGCCATGATATCGGTATTCACAGGACGTTTCACCGCTGCGGCTGCGGCAGAGGTCTGCGCGGGTCCCGGATACCAGGAACGGGATGTCCGGTTGATTCTGGCGTCGCTGGTGGACAAGTCGATGTTGTTGTCCGGCACCGTCAGTGGTGTCCGTCGCTACTGGATGCTGGTGACGCTGCGCGACTTCGGGCGCGAGCGCCTGACCGAGACCGACCTGCGGCCGGCGTGCGTGCAACGATTCGTCGCCCGATACCGGCGCCTGGCCGCGGAGTTCCGGCGGGGGTGGTTCGGCCCCGGTCAGCAGGCGGTGTACGACGCGGTCCACGACGAGCGGGAGAACTTCCGTGCGGCCCTTTCGTACAGCCGCAGCGACGGGCAGCTATCCCTGGCCGGTATCGAGATCGTGACGTCGCTGCACTTCTATTGGCTGGCCAGCTGCAGCCTGTCGGAGGCGCGGCGCTGGTTGTCGGCGGCGCTCGAGTCCGCCTCGATGGACGAGGCGAATCGATCACGGGCACAGTGGAGTTCGTCGGTTGTGGTGATGCTGCAGGGTGATCGGACGACGGCGCTCGATCGGGCCACTCGGGCGCGCGAGCTCGCGATCGCACGCGGCGATCGCGGCGACCAGGGTTACGCCGCGGCCGCGCTGGGATTCGCCGCGGTCTGTGGTGGCGAACTCGAGCTCGCCCGGGTGCACTACCAGGAGGCGGTGCAGTGCCAACGCGACTCCGGCGACGCCGAGGGGCTCGCGGTCGCCATCGCCGGGCTGCTGACAGGTCTGCCGCCGGGCGGCGACACCCACGGTGCCCAGCTCTGGCGTGAGGCGGAGGCGCTGTGCACGGCGGCCGGCGACAAGTGGACCCTCGCGTACCTCACCTTCGTGCGTGGATACGATGCCTTCCTGGCGGGGGACCTTTCGGGTGCCATCGATCGTCAACGCGAGTGTCTGCGGCTCGCAAGGGGATTCGGCGATCGGATCCTGTACGCCTGGGTGTTCGAGGTGATGTCCTGGATTGCGGTCCAGCGCGGCGACGCCGAACTGGCCGCGCGGATGCAGGGGGCCGCGGCCGCCAGTTGGGCGTCGGGGGAGACGTCGATGCTCGGCTATGGCGGTATGCGCGAAGGGCATGACGAGACCAGCGCTCGTATCCGCGCCGAACTGGGGGAGTCGTCGTCCGATCGGCTGCTGCGTCGGGGCAGTCGGACGTCTCTGCAGAAGAGCATTTCCGTTGCTCTCGGGGAGCGGGACTGAGGTTCCGCCCGCCCCGATCAGCGGAGGACGGAGGGAAGGTGGACGCGCCGGTTTGACGCGCCCACCGGTGTTGCTTCCTCCTAGCTCGGTAGGCAGCCGCTCACACAGCGGCCCCACCTTCGATGGAGAGGAATTGATATGCGCGCCATCCAGATTGAACAGTTCGGCGACCCCGCGCAGGTGCTCCGCGTCGTCGACGTCGAGGAGCCGCCGCCACCGGGTCCGCATGAGGTTCTGTTGGGCGTTGAGATCTCGCCGTTGAACAAACACGACCTACTGGTTGTCACCGGCATGCTGGCGCGACCACCCCTGCCCCACATACCAGGTGCAGAGGGGGTCGCCCGCGTGCTTGCCACTGGCGCCGAGGTCGATGGACTTCAAGTCGGCGATCTGGTCGTGATACCCCTGTATGCCGGTGCGTGGCGTGAGCGGCTCGTCGTGCCCGCCGATGGCCTGTTCGCACTCCCCGCCGGCGGCAACATCGAGCAGTACTCGATGCTGGGCAGCAACCCCCCGACGGCAGGGTTGATGCTCAGTGAATGCACCCCCCTGCAGCCCGGTGATTGGGTGGTTCAGAACGCCGCGAACTCCGGTGTGGGACGGTCATTGATCGCGCTGGCCGAACTTCGTGGACTGAAGACGATCAACCTGGCCCGTGACGACGCAACGTTCGCCGAGCTCACAAAGGCCGGGGCCGACGTGGTCCACGTCGACGACCCCGATGCGGTCGGCGATGTTCGAGCAGTGATCGGCGACGCGCGAGTGGCGCTGGCAGTGGAAGCCGTCGGTGGTCCGGGGGTGGCGCGGCTGCTCGAATTGCTGTCCGACGGTGGATGGTTGGTCAGCTATTCCTGGGCCAGGAACGAACCCATGTGGGTCGACACCTCGGCACTGGTCGGCAAGCACCTCACCGTCCGCGGATTCTTTATCGGCGACTTCGACTACCGCGACAAGGTGGTGCCTGTCATTCGTGAGGCGGCACCGCTGGTGGCCGACGGTGCCCTCGTTGTCCCCGTGGCGGGCGTGTACCCCCTCGAGCACATCCAGGACGCGGTGCAACATCTCCTCCGTGGCGGCAAGATCCTGCTGAAAGTGGCGGGGCGATGAAGGCGACGAGCTAGCTCGAGCGCGCGGACTCCTCGAGTGACTCGGCGGCGGCGGAGAGGGCCTTCGCGGCCGAGCCGGACACCATCAGCGAGACCAGGTCGAACACCAGCGTCGCGGCTGCAACGCAGGTTATTTCGGCGTGGTCGTAGGCGGGGGCGACCTCGACGACATCGGCGCCGATGATGTTCAGACCGGTCAGCTGGCGCAGCATCCGCAGTAGTTCGCGCGAGGTGAGCCCGCCGGCCTCGGGTGTGCCGGTGCCCGGTGCGAACGCCGGGTCGAGCACGTCGATGTCGATGGAGACGTACACCGGGGCGTCACCGATGCGCCGGCGCACGACGTCGACGGCTGCCTCGATGCCGATGACGTCCAGGTCGCCGGCCCGGATGATCCGGAATCCCATCCGCGCGTCGTCGTTCAGGTCCGCCTGGTCGTAGATCGGGCCGCGGATACCGACGTGAATGGAGTGATCCTCGACGAGCAGCCCTTCCTCGAACGCCCGGCGGAAGATCGTCCCGTGGGTTACCGGCTGGTTGAAGTAGGTGTCCCAGGTGTCGAGGTGGGCGTCGAAGTGCAGCAGGGCGACCGGGCCGTGCTTGGCGTGCAGCGCACGAAGATTCGGCAGGGCGATGGTGTGGTCGCCACCGATCGAGACGATCTTGCGGTCCCCACCGCGGAGGATCTCGCTGGCATGGTCTTCGATCTGTTTGCAGGCCGCGGCGATGTCGTACGGGGTGACCGTGATGTCGCCGGCGTCGACGACCTGGACCTCTTCGAGCGGCGCGAGACCGAGTTCGACGTGGTAGCCGGGGCGCAGTGCCCGGGCGGCCTGTCGGACAGCCAGCGGGCCGAACCGGGCGCCGGGCCGGTACGAGGTGCCCCCGTCGAACGGCACTCCGAGGATGGCGATGTCATAGTCGTGCACCTCGTGGATGTCGGCTATGCGGGCGAAGGTGCTCTTCCCCGCATAGCGGGGAACCTCGGTGGCGGGGACGGCGCCGATCAAGCGATTCTTGGACTGGTTCATTGTTCTTCTCACTCCGGTATCAGGGCTGGCAGCGGATGCTGGCGGGTCGAGGGTTGGCGCGATTCAGGCGGCGCGAACCGTGGCAGGGACCGGCACGGCGCGACCGCGGGATCTGACTGGCGGCGGTCTCGCTGAGCGAGGCCACACGGGTTTCCGACGCCATGAAGATCGAGACGAGGAGCCAGACCGTGGTGACGATCGCGCTGATCACCAGGACACCGCTCGCGCCGAAGCTGCCCCTATCTCAGTGCTGAGGCGAGTTGCCCCGCATTAGTTTTCGTGCCAGACCGAACCGGGCTGTCTGGTCAATGTGCTGGCGATTCGCATCGGCCGTAACGTCGGCATAGCGCTCGACCACCCCTCTGAGTTCGTCGAACCCCATTCGTGTCGGCAGCACAAGTCGCGACAGGTCGAGGTCGCCGATGCCCAGTACCTGCCTGATCCTCGCCAAGACCACGCATCTTGACGAGCAACGCAGATGCAGGGTGAGGCCGTTCATCGCCTCCGCCGATGTCAGGTGGCCGGGATCGGCGTAGCAATCACCGATATTGGTGTTCACATGGGTCAACATCGCGGGATCGAGGTAGCCGGGCCGCAGTTCGTTCCCCATCGCGCTTCACCTCACCAGGTCCAACGCCATGTGCGACCTGGATTCAATGCTTCCGATATCTCCCACCGTGTGCACCCTTCTGTCTCGAATAGTGGTCATGGCCTGAAAAAGAGGTCTGCGTGCCGCGCTGATGGACTACACCTGCGGTCGCGACTTGGCCGCGACGATCGTCAGCTCGGCGACGAGTTCCAATAGAAAGCGCAAAGCCGCCGATGAACGGCCCGCCGGACGAGGAGAGCGTCAGCTTCTTGTGGAACTTCGTGAGCGGCGCATCGTCGATGAGGTGGCCGGTACTTGACATCTGGTGCTCCTGGATCGGGGCGGAGGCTTGACGTCCGATGGATGCAAGCTCCGACCCAGGATCACCCATCCGGGCGCGCTCTGACGAGTCAGCTAACGCGCAAATCCGGTGCGCACGCTTTGAGCGATCGCACAACGCATGTTGCCGTGGAATGAGGCAGATTGCGAGCACGGTGGTCACTATCGCCGGGCTAGTGGCGATCCCGCACCTGCGGCTCGACGGGTACTCCGGTGCCGACGCAGCTATCCACTGTCGCCGGAGACCGTCGCCTACCCGGTTAGTTTCCCATTGCCTCGGCATGCAGCAGCCTCCATCCCTGTCACGGATCGAAGCTGCCCTGAAACTGTGGCGGTTCAAGTAGATTCGGGCGCTGTGGTGGACGACTCCCTCGAGCGCAACCCCACCCGTTCGGGCGAAATATCTGTTCAAATAGCCCGGTGGTGTATCGCATTTCGAAAGGAACCATGACGTCAACCAAGTGGCGGGTCGCCGGAACGGCCGGCGCCGCAATGGCATCCGTGGCGGCGGTGATGATCCCGGCGGCAACCAGCTCGGCCGCGCCGGCGCCATGTGCCGCGGAGGCGCTGAACCTGAGCACCCGCGAGCGGCCGTCCGACTCGCCCGGCCAGAGTCGGCTGGAGGTCGTTATGACCAACACCTCCACGCAAAGCTGTTCGGTGCAGGGATTCCCGGGCATCGACCTCGTAGGCCCGGCGGATCCGACCTTCGGGCCGACCTACCAGCTGCCCCGCCAGGCCGCGGATCCCGCACCACTGACGGTGGAACCGGGCGCCGCGGTGAGCAGCGTGCTCACCTACCTGCCGGGAAGCCAGGACGGCTGGGTCCCGGCGACGATCGTCGTCACCCCGCCGGATACCACCACCCAGCTGCAGGCGCCGTGGCCAGCGGGCGTGAGCGTGCAGCGCCAGGACGGCGCCACCCACCCGGGCACCTACATCGGCCCGCTGCAACCCGCGTCCTGAATCACCCGTTCTGCCGCCGCGCCGACCCGGTCGGCGCGGCGGTTCATCGTCGCAGGGCGACCCGGCAGCTCTTTCGCGAACCGGCTCGGCACAGGACCCCGGTAAGGCCCCGTCGCCTGCCGGTCGCTGCCGCCACCTGGCGCGGCAGCGACCTACCGCTGGAAGCCGTCTTGTAGCTGCTGCTCCAACACGTCCACGGAACCGGCCGGCACCATCGCATTGGCGGCCGGTTTCCACAGGCGGGCTGACCAGTGGGCGAGGGAATCCCGCTCATCGGTGACGTGCCGACACCGCTCAGTCCACCGGACGCGTCAGCATCGTTCTCGATCCGGAAACTCCCCGAGATGCTCGTCGGCAGTGCGGTGGTCACGCCACGACCGAAGATAGCGACAGAATCCGATGATGTCGTCGAAGTTGCTGACCGGGCCCAGCGAGATGCGCAATGCACCGCCGGTGGGTAAACCGATGGCTCGTCGGTAATCTTCGACCGTATGCAGGTCCGCCCGCATCGTGCCGACCCGAATCAGGTCTGCTGGCTCGAGTTCGAATATCGTCTCGCCGACTCCCGGGTTGCAGAAACAGCCAGCACGCAAGGCGATCCCACGCGCTACCGCGCGGTCTTCGGCCACCCGCTCGTCGACGATGTTGCCGTCCATATCCAGCAGGTTGAACGCGATCGTCGGGCCTCTTCCCCGGGTGTCGGTGGGGCCGTACAGTGCACACACAGGCATGCCATTGCTGTGGCGCAGCCTCGACATCTCACCGAGCAGGAATTCCATCAGACACTGCACGCGTGTTCTGACCGCGTTGCGATCGAGAGTCTGTTGCACGTAGTCCAGGCCGATCGTCACACCGAGTGCACCCAGAAAATCAGGTGTCCCGTCCTCGAAACTATCGGGGGGTTCGGCGCTCGCGTGCCAGCCACCCAGCGCACTCGAGGCGACGACGGTGCCGCCGGAGAACCAAGGACGGCGCAGCTGCGTAAGCGCGTCGTTCCTGGCGATCAGGCATCCGAGCCCGGTCGGCCAGCCGACGATCTTGTAGTAGGACAACGGTACGAAGTCGGGCTTGTACCTGGTGAGATCCAGATCTGAGATCGCCGCGTATGCAGCAGCGTCGAGAAGTACCTGCCAGCCGCGGGCATGGGCTTCGGGTATCCATTCGAGTGGATGTTGGACACCGGAGAAGTTGCTCTGCGCTGGATACGCAAATAGCGCGGGCGCCTTCTCAGCCTGGTCCAACGCGTCGACCACGGCAGAGAGATCGGCGCGGAGATCTGACCGGAGGCCAATCGTTTCCGTTGTCGCTCCACGAGCACGTGCGTACTCGCGGATACCGAGCACAGAATTGTGATTGTCGCGGAGTAGCGCCAGACGGGCTCCCGGCTGGAACGGAAACGATTCACCGACGAGCCGAAGAGCGCCCGTGGCATTCGCCGTGAAGATAACCGAATACTCGTCGGGATCGGCGTTCACGAATCGCAGTGTCGCCTGGCGAGCGCGCCTGATCGCTTCGGTGGATCGCCGTGACGGAACGCTCGCAGAGTGCGGATTTCCCCAGATCTCGTTGCCCATGGCACGCTGATACGCGCGAAGCTGTGATCGGCTGGGGAGGCCACTTCCCGTGTAGTCCAGATAGATCAGGCCCTGCTCATCGAGTTGACGGAAGTCGTCAGCGCGGATGCGATCGAGATGTCGTGTCCCCTGATAGGCGGGGTACGACCTCGAGAACCTTTCGAAGCTCACATCCCTGTGTTGTGTAACGGTCATACTCGGTCCACATCGCGTGTCGTCGAAATAGATTCCCCACCATCATGATCGAGCAGTCGATGCCCGGCGGGCAAGTACCCGGATTTCGGCCGACCCCGCGATTACCGTCGTGACCGGTCAGCGGTCGGTGATGGACGTGTTGCGGATCGACGGTAGTGGTGCGGCGCCGATGGCAGCGAGGCCGGCGAGCCCGATGAGCACAAGCGCGGTGTGATGCAGTGCGGTGACCGGACCCTGGTGGGCGGCGGTGGTGGCGTAGAGCACGGCGACGGCGCCGACGCCGAACGAGCCGGCGATGCGTTGGCAGATGTTGAACAGCGTGTTGGCGTCGGCGAGCTCCTCGCTGCGCATCGGTGCCAGCATCACGGTCAGCAGGGGGGTGATGACCAGTCCGATCGCAGCGGCACGGGCGGCGAGGATGGCGGCGGTGACCGCGATCGGGGTGTGCGTGTCGATCCCCAGCAGCGCGACGCTGGCGACGGCGAGCACGATGAATCCGCCGAGGACGGTGACGCGGACGCTGACTCGCGTGAGCACCCGTTGCCCGACGACGGTGGCGATGCCGGTGACGATTCCTTGGGGCAGCATCGCCACCCCGGTGGCCAGCGCTGAATACCCCTGTGCGGTTTGCAGGAACACCGGCAGCAGGAACACCGCGGTGTAGGTGATGACCGACGCGGCGACACACAACAGCAACGCCAGCACCGCGCGACCGTGCCGGGCCAGCGCGAGATCGAGCGCGGGATACTCACGGCGACCGGCCCACCACACATACACCGCGAGCAGAATCGCACCGCCGACCCCAGGCACCCACATAGCGGGCTCCGACCACGAGTGCGTGCCGAGCCCGCTGATGCCGTAGAGCAGCAACGTCAACCCGGCGGCGAGCAACCCGAGCCCGAGCGGGTCGAACCTGACGCCGACGCTGCGGCCCGGCGCCAGCCCGGCCGGAATCCGCCACGTCGCGGCCACCGCAAACGCGGCGATCGGAATGTTGATCGCGAAGATAGCGCGCCAGCCGAGACTCCCGATCAGGGCGCCGCCGATACTGGGACCCAGCGCCGGACCGAGGAACAACATGATCCCGGCGGCCGGCGACATCGAGCGTGTCGGGTCGCCGGAGCCGAGCAGCATGCTCATTGCCAGCGGCACCAGCGGCGCACCAAGGATGCCTTGACATACCCGCGCCCCGATCAGCAGCTCGATCGTCGGCGCGAAGGTGCACGCGAGCGAGGCGAGCGTGAACCCGATCAGACTCGCCCGGTACACGGTCAGCGTGCCGAATCGCCGCGCCGGAAACGACGTTGCGGCCAGCCCGGTGCCGATCGCGAGCAGATACCCGGTGATCGTCCACCCGACCGTCGGCAGAGGTGCGTGCAGTTCTGTCGCGATCGGCGCGACCGCGACGTTGACGATGCTGGAATCGACCATCGACAACAACGGTCCGGCCAGCAGCGCGTACTGCACGACCGGCCCGAGCCGCGGGGTCGATGCAGCCGTGACCGGCGCCGGTGAGGCGGCGGACATTACTCGCCCTCCGGCACGACCGGTGCCGACATCGCCTGCGTCCGAAGCTGGTCGAGCCACTCGCATTCGGCCTGGCAGCGGCGCAACAGTTCAACGGTCACCCGAGCTCCCCATGTCTCACCCGCTCCCCGCTCCGCCAACCCGGCCAGCAACTCTGCGCGCTGCTGCACCGCAGCGTGACGTGCGTCGAGCACCGCCACCCGGTCGCTCGGGTCGAGCATCGCGAACTGCGACAGTCGGGTCAGGAACTCCGCGTCGTCCCCGGCATCCCCGGGTGGCAACTCCGCCAGCATGTCGCCCAACAACTCCCGCCCGACCGCGGTGATCGTGTAGACGTGCCGCGGCGGCCGGCCCGGCTGCTGTTGCGAGGTCTTGGTCACCGCACCGGCATCCTCGAATCGCCGCAACGCCGGATACAACGCGTTGTTGTTCAACACCACCCCGGTGTTGGCCTCCACGTGCTTGCGCAGCTCGTACCCGTGTGCGGACCCGCGCATGAGGTGACGCAATACCAGGATCTCTACATACGACACATAGTCCAGTTTAACCTAGGTTCTAATGGACGAATAGGGTTGTGGCCAACAGAGAGCCAATTCCACTGGACGACAACAACTGTGGTCAGCGGTGCAAACCCCCGAATCGACGGTGTGGCCACCTACACCGGTCAGTCGGCGCGGCGGTCATAGGCGGCTCGGGCACGAGCGTGGGCGGTCGTCAGGAGTTCTTTGGCCATCGCTTCGGTTCCACTCGCCGGGTTGACCACCGCTAGCCAGCCGGCGCTGGCGTAAATGGGGTGCGGGATCCAGGTGTCGGGTTTGCTCGCGTCGGTGGGGTGGTCGGCGGTGTCGCGCGGGGTGTGGCCGAGTTGGCGGGTGAAGGCGTCGCGGCCGGGGTTGATGTTGAGGCGGAAGACGCCGGGGCGGTCCAGGTTCGAGGTCGTGTCGTCGGGGTAGTTCCCGGTCACGATGGTCGCGAAGGGCTGGGTTCGGGTGGGGACCTGGCCATCCGGGGCGTAGTAGAAGAACTTGTCGCCCCAGGCGATCTCCGGGAAGCCGCTGCCCGGGCCGGGGGCCAGTGTCAGGACGCCGCCCAGGGATTCGATGAACTCGATGATCTCGTCGATTTCCATGAGTTCTATCGTCGTATTGAAGTGCTGGTGGAGGGTTGGACATCGAATGCCGAGGTGAGCCAGTGGGAAGTCCCAACTCCGGGTCGTTGCGCACCGCCGATGTCGCACGCCTGTCGGGGTATTCGGTCCAGCAGATCCGCAATCTCGAACGTGACGAGGTATTGCCGCCGACGACCCGTACCCCAACCGGATACCGGGTCTACCACCAGATTCATATCGTGTCGGCGCGGGCCTATCACGCTCTCGCGATGGGCGTCGGGCCGGTCGAGGCCAAAATCATTGTGCGCGCGGCACACCGGGACCCGCCCGCCGTCATGCTGGCGCTCCTGGATGCCGCGCACGCCACACTCGACACCGAGCGCCGCGACCTCGAGGCCACCCGGGCCGCGGTGCGCAACATCAGGGAAGAACCGATCACCGATGTGCGCGTCTCGGATTCGATGACCATCTCCGAATTGGCCGACGCCCTCGGCATCCGCCCCTCGACATTGCGACACTGGGACGCAGAGGGTTTGGTGACCCCTGGCCGCGGCGAAACCCGCGACGCCCGCACCTACGCACCCGCCGACGTCCGGGATGCGCGCGTCATCTACCAGCTCCGCCGCGCCGGTTACGGCATCCCCGCCCTCCGCCTGCTGCTGCCCGAACTGCGGGACGCCCGGCGCTGGAGCGACGTGCTGACCCGCCTGGCCACCCGCGACGCGAACATCGAATCCCGCTCACGTGCCCTGCTCACGGCCGCTGCCGAACTGCACACCCTCCTCACCCTGCGCTTCGAGTGCATGATTTGACCATCGGTCATTGCTCGTGTCGCTGCCGTGTAGCTGACGCAGCGCTTCGGTGAAGCCTGGGGTGCGGTCGCCGAGAGGACCGAAGAAGTCGCGGTCGCAAGCTTCGACCGCGCCGATGGCCCGGTTGACCAGGGCTGCACCGGATTCGGTGGGGATCAGGGATTTGGCGCGACGGTCGGTGGGGTGGTCGCGGCGTTCCAGGAGGCGCTTTTGTTCCAGGGTGCGCAGCACCTGGGAGGTCATCATGGGGTCGGCGGCGGCGTGGTCGGCGACGTCGCGCTGGGTGACCGGCTTGCCGGCCGATCGGCCGGCGAGCCAGGTCAGGGCGGCCAACAGCACGAACTGGACATGCGTGAGACCGAAAGGGCTCAGCGCTGCGCGGTGTGCGGCCCGCCAGCGGTTGGTCACCCGCCAGAGCAACAGACCGAGGCTTTCATCGGCATGGTCGAATCTGCTGCGAGCTATCTCCCAAGCCGCCATTGGCCGACCATGACGGGGGAGACGACGGCGAGCCGGTACTCGGTGCTCATACCAGCACCGCCTCGGCGGCGGCGACCAGCGCGTCGAGATCGCCCGGCAGCGACTTGGCGAGATTACCGCCCATGATCTTGTTCCACAGCCCGCGCAGCGGACCGTCCATGGCGATACGGACGGTGACGGTCGTGCGCTCACCGTCGGTGGTGACCTGGTGGGCGAAGATCAGCCGTGCGCCGATCAGCTTGGACGAGTCGATGAATTCGGTGTCGGTGAGCTTGGTGACGACGAACTTGGTCTTGGGACCACCCTTGGGCTTGATGACGCCGGTCGCGCCCTGCTCGAACTTGCCGTCGAGCTTGGCCCATTCGGTGTCCTGGTTCCACTCGTGCCAGGTGGCCATGTCGGCCCACTTGGCGAAGAAGGCGGCGGGGGTGGCGGTCGAGGTGGCGGTGGCTTCTGCGATCTGCGTCATGTAATTAGTATGCGCGCTTATTATCTTGGCTGTCAACTCTTGATCTTGGATTGGCTTCCCGGGCGACATCGATCGGGCCACAACCGACCCCACGCTGAGACAGCGTCGGTCAGTCGTATTTGCGGTCCCAGCCGACGCGCATGCTCGGTCGAAGACATGGCAGGGGAGCGGAATTGCCTTGTCGCAGAGACGAATCCGCGCCGATGTCCGCCTCTCGCAGTGGGACTGCGGTTGCAAGCGGTCGGCCCAAGTTCCTCGGACATGGAGAGTTCGATCGAATTCTGAGCGAAAGGCCTGCGTGGGAGTCTCATTGGAGATCCCGCCATCGAATCGTCATGTCGCCTTCCGTTTTCGAGCTGGCGCGTGCAGGCCGTGCCGCCGCGCCGGAACCGACACCAGACCGGCCCGAGCGAAATCCCCCAAAGGTCCACTGAAGGAACAACTCTGGCGGCAGATGGCAGTTGATCCCCACGCAGATCGCGACCGCACCCACCGACGGCAGTTCCCTTGGAACCGTTGACTGCGGTAATCGC
Source organism: Nocardia sp. NPDC004278 (assembly GCF_053602975.1). Lineage (NCBI taxonomy): Bacteria > Bacillati > Actinomycetota > Actinomycetes > Mycobacteriales > Nocardiaceae > Nocardia > Nocardia sp. NPDC004278. The sequence continues at coordinate 12,747 of NZ_JBSGEQ010000025.1, read as the reverse complement.
ATACGTGCGGTAATCGCATACGAAAGGTCCTGCAGGGGACAGCAGCTGTACCCAACAGGACCTCTGTCGCGGAATTCGTGCTGACAGTGCCCCGGAACTAACGACACCGGTCAGCGATTGTCAGGCCTGCTGCCGCGGCGGCGTCTGCAGCGTTGCCGTGGGCCGCCGCCCCAGTCGTGGAGATCAGGCGCTGTGCGCGCTTGCCTGTAGAGCGCGGATGATGGCGATGTCGATGCCGAGTTGGGTGGCGAAATCGGCGGTATCCCAGTAGGACCGGATCCGGTCGATTCGGCCCTCGTCGTCGAAATGATAGAACGAAACCATGTCCAGGCTATAGGGTCGCCCGCCCGGCTCCAGTTGAGCAGCGGCTCCCTCGGGTATGACCACGGTGCCGGTCTCGGTGAATTCCGTTGCGGCGGTGTCGCCTTCGACAACGATGCGCTGGACGGTCTGCTGTACGTCCGGGATCACCGTGTCGAGCACCCTCGCCCACACCGGTCGCAGCTGCTCTTTGCCGCGGATGGGCTCGGGGCTGGTCGGGAACCGCACGGTCACGTTATCGGCCAGTGTCGCCAGCAGGGTTTCGAGGTCGTGGTCGCTGTAGGCACGGAAGTGTCGGCGAAGGGTTTCGGTGTGGTTCATCGGATTCTCTCTGTTATCAGGGCTCGACCCGGCGGTGGGTCGGACACAAGCAGAGTATGTGGCAGATGTGTCATTTGGCAAGAATGACAAAAGGCAGCTGTGCCTTTTTGCGCGTATGCCACAGATTGCTACCCTGGTTCCGTGGTGGCAGATGACGGCGAGACCAGCCTGAGAGCCCGCAAGCGCAGGCGTACGCAGGACACGATCGCGGACTGCGCACTACGGTTGTTCGAGGAAAAGGGCTACGACGCAGTCACTGTCGAAGAAATCGCCGCCGCGGCCGACGTCGCACCGCGCACCTTCTACCGCTACTTCCCCGCCAAGGAAGATGTGATCCTCGGCAATCCCGACGGGCGCGCTGCATCTGCCGCCGCCCTGTCCCAGCGGCATCCGGGGGAATCCGACGCCGAGTTCATCACACGAGCAATGCTCGCCGGCCTGATCGCAGGCGATCCCGAACGCACCGCACGCTCGTACCGCTTGATCCAATCGGTGCCTGCCTTGCAGGCCCGAATGTTTCGCCTGATGTGGGGCAGCGATCAGCAGCAGTTCGTCGATGCCTTGTTGGCGGGAACCGAACAGACCCGTGATGCCGAATTGCGGGCGCGGGTCATCGCCCATGCCGTCAGCGACACTCTCAGGATCGCAGCGACTTGGTGGCTGCAGGGGCACCAGACAGGCACCCTTGCCGATGCATGCGGCAAAGCCATGTCCTACCTGTCTGAAGCAGTCGACCGCTGATACCAGATCTTCGGCTGCTTCCGGACTGCTCCATCGGATCGAGCCAAACGGTCAGGCGGTCATCTGATGAACAGACCACCAACGATCCTCCTCAGCACGAAAACCCCTGTCTCAGTGGATGCTCCAACCACGACCGGGGTCGACAATGGCTTAGCAAGTGCCGCAGCTCTCAGCGCACAACACCGCGCTGACTGTTACCGACGTTGGTGGGCACGGTAGGCCCGCGGTCTGGCTGGACGGCTCCTGCGCCACCCACCGGCCCCGGCGGCCCGTGGTCGCCGAACTCGGAACCGAGTGGCGGCACATCACCTACGACGAACGGTGTGGCTCCCACGCGGGCGGAGGCGCTGGCGCTGCTGGCGGGTTCGGAACCACTGATCGACGTGATCGCCGCGGGTTCACGGGTGCGGCGTGAGTTCTTCGGGATGCGAGTCAAGCTGAACACGATCGTGAACATGAAAAGCGGTTTGTGTCCCGAAGATTGCGGCTACTGCTCCCAGCGCCTCGGTTCGGAATCGGAGGTACTCGAGTACTCATGGATTTCACCGGACAAGGCAGCGCAGATCGCCGACCACGCGATACGCGCGGGCGCGAAACGTGTCTGCCTCGTCGCCAGCGGGCGGGGACCCGGCGAGCGCGACATCACTCGGATCGAAAACACCATCGCCGCAATCAAAGCCGACTATCCGAACGTCGAGATCTGTGCATGCCTCGGCTTGCTGAACGAGGGGCAGGCCGAACGGCTTGCGGCGGCGGGCGCACACGCCTACAGCCACAACCTCAACACTGCTGAAGCCCGCTACTCCGAAATCTGCACGACCCACACCTTCGCTGATCGCGTGGACACACTCGCGCGCGCCAGCGCGGCCGGATTGTCTGCGTGCTCGGGGGCGATCTTCGGCATGGGCGAATCCGATGAGGACATCGTCGATGTGGCGATCGCGCTGCGCGAACTCGACCCGGACTCGGTGCCGGTGAATTTTCTGATTCCGTTCGAGGGAACCCCACTGGGCAACCGGTGGGACCTTAGTCCGGAGCGCTGTATCCGCATCCTCGCGCTGTTCCGGTTCTTCTTCCCAGACGTCGAGGTACGTCTTGCCGGCGGTCGCGAGATCCACCTCCGCAGCCTGCAGCCGTTGGCGCTGCACCTCGCCAACTCGATCTTTCTGGGCGACTACCTGACCAGCGAAGGCCAGCCCGGCGTCGACGACCGCCAGATGATCACCGATGCCGGATTCACCGTCGAAGGCGCAAACGAGCAGACACTCCCACAGCCTCGCCACGACCTCGTGGCACTCCGTCGACGGGGCGCCGGAACGGACCTGCCAGCCAACGCCTGAAACGATGCCCCTTCGATAGTGCGGCTCGGGCCAGCTTCTCGCGGGTACCTCAATCAATTCTTCAGTGTGCGAACCATATTCACCAGCATCTCGGCTGCTGCCTTGATGGTCGATTCGTTGTCGGAATTGAATATGAATGTGCCTGTCCATCGATCGATGGTGGCCTTCAACGTTATAGAAGGTCCTGCGGTGCTGGTGGACGAATGTTGATCAGATGGTACTTCCTGAACGGGAACACCATCGATTGTCCACGTTCTGGTTGTACCAGGGTTCGAGTGTTCGGGCGTCCGCGAGTAATCCATGCCAACCGCAGTGACTACAACCGGGGAAACGTTGGTAAGCCAGCACAGGTCGCCGTGACCGAGTTTCCGGTCCATGGGTGGCGAACCTGGTCCCTCCGGCCTGACCTCCAGCTTTTGAGCGTGAAACGTGTTGGTCACGAACTCCTTTGGAAAGTTGCACAGGTCTTGCATGGTGTGCGTACTTTCCGGCTCCCGGTGGGTAATCGAGTTGGGGAGCAGGCTGCAACTCGAGAGCGCGACCACCGACGATCCGGTCAGTACGAGCCGCACCCCTATTCTGCCTGCCATGAGTCTCCTTCGGAGTCCGAGTCGAACTTTGTCGATGCGCTTTGCGGCCACTTGTTTCCGAGGAAACCTTTCGCGTTGTCCGTGGCGGAGGAAATATTGTTGATGGCGTCCTGTTCGGTCTTCAATGCCGTTGTCAGCGTCTGCATGTAGGTCACCACATTGTCGATGACCGTCTTGAGGAGATCGATCGCGCTGGACACGCCCTCGGTGAAAGAGACGACGCTGGCGATCTTGGCGACCGCGGCGCCGAAACTCGTCAGAAAGCTGACCAGCTGTTTGACGACATCGGTGTAGTAGGTCCACGCCGCATTGGATACTGCAACAAGGCTTTTGTTGAGGGTGTCGCAGATCGACTTCGCGGTGTCCATGGCCGTGTCCTGGACCGTGCGCGCTCCGGCGTACTTCAGCGCGGAGCTGCCCTTCCAATACCCGCTGAGGTTGCCGTTGACGACCTCTTCGTTCTGCGCGGCGCCGATCTGTGACTTCAGTTTCAGCCAGTCACCGCTGGTATTGAGCAGGGCGATGGGAGCTCTCAGCGCTTCAATAGCCTTCGCCAGCTTGTCCAGCAGTTCCTGGATCTTGTCCTTGATCTCCTGCTTGTGCTCGCTCATGTAGCCGGTGAAATCGTCGCCGGTCATCGAACCGTACGCGTACCCCACAGCGGCACCGATGACCCCGAACAGGGCGCCGCCTTCCGCTGCGGCGGCATCGGATGCCAGTTCGTCGAACGCGGCGTCCACCGCGGCCGGCTGGTTCTTCAGCTTTTCGATTTGCTTGGAGAAATCGTCCAGGACCGTACTGATTTCATCGAGTGTTTTATCACCCATCAGTTTCCCCCGCCGTTGTTGCTTATTTGACTCGCCCAGCCCTGGTCGTGATTTTCGTACACGGTGGCAATATGGTTCAGCACATTGCTGATGGACTTGGCCTCAGCGCCGCCTTCGGTCAGTCTGTCGTGCAGGAATTGCGCGGCGGAAACCTGTGCGTCCCATACGGCCTGAAACACCGACCAGCTGATTTCTTTATTGCAGTCGTGCAGTTCCTGCGCCTTGGTGACGGCAGTCGTAAGATCGTCGCTCGCCGTCGACCACGCCTTCGCCGTGTCACGCAGTTGAGCCAGATCGACCTGGAAGTTCGTCATCGGTTCCTCGTCAGAGATGCGTAGTACTCGCGAACCTCTTGGGCCAGTTCGTCATCGGTGCGGTGGGCCCACGAACCTTCGTCCGGGACCTTTGGCCGCCACTGCCGAATCCGGTCGGCGCAGGCGATGATGTCGTACCCGATATAGGACGGCTCGGTCCTCGCCGCCCAGCGCGGATCGATGGTGATCGCCGAGATGCGGCCGAGTCCCGCGGTGACCGACATCGAGGGGAATCCGAAGTCGGTTACGGGTCCGTGTGCCGTGAATTCCTCGTGCCAGTACAGCACTCGTTCCAGTGCCTCGTACTCGGCGAGCGACCTGGCGTTCAGCAGGGTGATCAGCTCCGCGCGCCGTGGCAGGCGCGCGGTGAGTGCGGTGTAGTTGCCGGTGCGGGTGATGGGGGCGTCGTGGTAGAGCGCCGCCACCCAGTATCCCGTCATCGCGGCGGCCGAGACCTCGCTCGGATCGAGTCGGCTCCACAGATTCCCGCTGACTTGGACTTGAACGGGAAGGCGCCCATCATCAAGAGTCATCTCGAATAGCCCCGCCCCGATCACATGATGAGACATGTGTTCGCTTCCTTGCAGTTACCGGACCCGCGGCAGTTACCCAACCCGCAGACCTGACAAACCTGACGCGCGGACCCCCCGACGGGCAGTGTATGCCCGCGTTTCGCGGACTCCTGACCCTAACCGGACGCTCCAACGGACGCAACGGATTCCATTTCGAACCTCCACCCTCAGATCCGGGTTCATCACACAACGAGCGGAGCTCCGCATTCAGCCGGGCCGGGGTGCTGAACTACGGTTCGGCACGCCACGGGCAACCGTAGTGTGGTAGACCTCGAGTTCGCCGGCTATGCCCACCGGCCGCTGAGAAAGCTCTGTAAACAAACCGGCTGTGGGACAGCAGATCTCGCGTATACGGCAAAGGATTTCGCAATAGGCGCGATTCGCGCAGGGGCAGCAAGAATCACTATGCAAGGCCGGTCCGCTCCGATGCGGGTGCCGAGCCCCAGCATGCGACCCAGATGCGGATGTGCCAACGATGACCAGCCACCGTCTGGCGGTGCAGCAACCCTGACGGCACCGCCGGACGACACGGCCAGGGCGGGGTTCACGGATCATGGGCCGGCCTGCGAATTGCCGCAGTTACTGGGGCAGACCAGCTGCGGCGACCGAGCCCCGGCACCTTCGTGTCCGCCCTAGTGTTCACGCACCTATCACCGGCAACTTAGTGTCCCCTGATAACACTTTGGATGCTTCCGGCTATGGTTAGCATCACCTAACGCCGCATCTGGGCGTTTAGCCGGAAGGACCTGTGATGAACGGACGCTTTGGCAGCATGCCGACGCGTAAGACACTGCTGCGTGTGTCGGCTCTCGGCGCGGCGCTGGTGGTCGCGGCGGCGTGCAGCAATACGAAGTCGGACGATGACGACGTCAAGGCGCTCGACGGCAATCACTTCGCCCAGATAAATATCGCCTCCAACAAGGCGGCGGACAAGGCGCAGTTCACCTTTCCCGATTTCATCAACGCCTGGGGCATCGCCGATCGTCCGAAGGGCGCCGGCGGCCACTTCTGGGTCGGCGCGGGCGGCAACTCCTACCAGTTCGTCGGTGACGTCACCAAGTCGCCGGATGCCAAGTACCAGAAGATGTTCCAGGATCCGCTCAAGCTGGTGAAGATCCCCGGTGCGGACTCCATTCCGGACGAGGACGGCGACGACAGCGAAGGCAAGACCACCGGCGTTGTCTTCAACCCCGCGCCCATCACCTCCGACATCTTCGTGGTGAAGGACCAGCCCGTCACGGTCGATGGCAAGGAGCAGAAGCTCACCGGCTCTTCGCGATTCATCTTCGCCGCCGACTCGGGAAAGATCTCCGCCTGGACCGAGCAGGGCGCGGGCGGTGAGATCGTGCGCCACGACGGCCCGGCCATCCTCGAATTCGACGGCACCGCACAGGGCATGAAGTTCAAGGGCATCGCCCTGGACCCGTCCGGCGCCAAGCTGCTGGCCGCCGACTTCGGCTCCGACCCGCAGGTGCGCACCTTCGACAAGGACTGGAAGCTGGTGCCCACCACCGGTTTCGTCAACCCCTTCGCCACCGGTGACGCTGTCGACCCGGCCGACGCATCGAAGGGTAAGAAGGTCAAGATCGGCGACCCGGCCCCGTTCAACGTGGCCACCATCGGCAACCGCGTCTTCATCACCTACGCCGTCACCCAGGCCGATGAGAACAACAAGACCAAGATCCGCGCGGGCGAAGAGGACAAGCTCGACAAGGATCAGGAGAAGAAGGCCGCCAACAAGGCCGAGAAGGGCCAGGTCGCCGAGTTCGACAAGGACGGCAAGCTGATCCGAACCTTCGACGCCGACGGCCGCCTCAACGCCCCCTGGGCCGTCACCATCGCCCCACCCGGCTTCGGCCCGCTCAGCGGCAAGCTCCTGATCGGCAACTTCGGCGGCGCGGGCCACATCCTCGCCCTCGACGACACCTCCGGCAAATTCGTCGACTACCTGCGCGACGCCGACGGCAAGCCCGCCGAGATCGACGGCCTGTGGGGCCTGATGTTCGGCAACGGCGAGAGCCTCGGCGACGCCGACGCCCTCTACTTCACCGCCGGCCCGGATGACGAGAAGAACGGCCTGTTCGGCAGCCTCCGTCTGAAGTAGTCCGCCCCGTCAATATGTATGGCCCCGAGTCGATTCCGGCTCGGGGCCAGCATCAGCCGCTCCGGCAGCACCAACGTGGCGGGTCTGTTCATGGGTCCACCAGCGGTGGCAGCCTTTGCACCTGCGGTACGTGCACCACGGCAGCGACGAACTGATCCGACACCGCCCCCGCGCCCGGCCAGGAAATTCGGGTCTGGTGCTGCCAGGGGCCGGTACTGGAGTACTGCTGACTCGTGTATCCAGCGGCGGCGGCGGTCAGGCCCGCAACGCCGAGTAGGCCCGCATTTGCAGGGTCAGTCGAATTCGGCCTGGAGCAGATCGGTGAACACCCCGATCGGATCGTGCCAGTCGCCGTGAGCCCAGTCGGCGTTGACATTGGCGACGAGGACGTGGCGGCCCTCGCGGGTGCCGTATGTGTACGTCCACGAACCGAACAGCGCGCCACCCATACCCCATAACGTGACGCCGGAGGGCAGGGTCACCGAGGAGATGCCGAGGCCGTAGCCGGTGTGCGCGATCCAATTCTTGGTGGGGACGGTTCGGAACATCTGGGCCTGTTCGGCGGGGCGGAGGAGCTGGCCGCCGAGCAGTGCCGCGAAGAAGCGGTGCAGGTCACCGACGGTGGAGATCATGCCGCCCGCCGCGCCGAACATGGAGACATCCAGCTCGGTCGCGTCGTGGATCGCGGCGTCGGGGCTCGAGTCGAACAGCTTTGTGTAGTGGCGGGAGTGGGGTCCCTCGATGGCGGGGTCGCTGCCGTGGGGCAGGGAGGTCGCGGTGAGGGCAAGCGGCTCGATGATGCGGCGACGGAGCTCGTCGTGTAAGGATGCGCCGGTCGCCGCCTCGATGAGCAGTCCGGCAAGGATGTAGTTGGTGTTGCTATAACCCCAATCCATGCCCACCGTGAAGGTGGGCGGGTGCGCGACAGCGATATCGACGAGTACCGCCGGGGAGTGGGTTTCGTAGCGGTTCAACGCTTCTCGGTCGTCGGTGTAGTTGAACAGGCCGCTGGTGTGGTTCAGCAACTGCCGGACGGTGATCGCGTCACCGTCATTGCTGTTGCCTCGCACCACATTCGGCAGCCACCGGTGCACGGTGTCGTCGAGGCTCAGGAGGCCCTCGCCCGCGAGCTGCAGCAGCATGGTGGCCACGAAGGTTTTGGTGGTGCTGCCGATACGAAACCGGTGCTGCGGCAGGCGCGGTCGCCCGGTGGCGGTGTCGGCGACACCCGCTGTGCCGAACCATTGCCGTTCACCGTCGCGTACCTCTATGAGGATCCCGGGCACACCGCCTTCGGTCACCGCCCGATCGAGCATGTCTTGGATGGCGATGGGAGCCTTCGTTTTCGTCATATCCATTCCTTCTCGTTCGTCTGCGCGCCGTCACGAAAGCTACGTCGCGTTTCCCAGGTCATCAAGTGTGCGCGAGTGGCTTTACACCCTTTCACCTGTGATCATTCGCGAATCATTGCAATAGCGGTGACCAGAAACGCAACGACTCGTTGCAATGACTGGGAGGGTTAACGCACACTGAACCCGACCCCGATCCGGAAGGAAGGACGCACCGATGCCCGGAGGCAGGCTGACCGAGCAGGACCGCAGGCATATCGCCTCCGGACTCGCGGCCGGACTCGATTACGCCGAGATCGCCCGGCGGATGGGCAGACCCACGTCGACCGTCACCCGCGAAGTGGCGCGCAACGGTGGACCGGGCGGCTACCGGGCCGACCTTGCGCAGCGAGCCACTCGACGGCGAGCCCGCCGACGCATAGCGACTGCGCCGCAGCCACTTTCGGAGGCAGCCTTCGGGCGTGACGACGAGACAGTGCGTGAATTCGCTGAACAGTTCGCGGCATTGATGGTCGATTCCGGCCTACCGCGGATGGCGGCCCGCGTGCTGGCGTTGCTGTTCACCACCGATTCGGGCGGCGCAACGGCGGCCGAACTCGCCCAACGGTTGCGGGTGAGTCCCGCGTCGATTTCGAAGGCCGTCGCCTACCTCGACGGGCTCGGGGTGATCCGCCGTGCCCGGGAGGGGCGGCGCGAACGCTACGTCGTCGACGACGAGGTGTGGTTCGAGGCATGGTCCGACAGCGCCCGCACGACCAACCGGTGGGCGCAGGCCGCCGAGCGCGGAGCCGAAATCTTCGGCGCGACAACGCCGGTCGGTGTGCGACTCGAACATATGGGCCTGTTCTTCGCCCGACTCGGACGCGATATCGCGGGTGGTCCCGTCGATACCGCGGCGGGCGAGCACGCGCTCACCGTCATCGCCGCGCTCGTGCACGCGGGCACGCCGCTCACCCCGGAGCGGCTTGCCGCCGCGCTGGATTGGCCCCTCGACCGGGTGACTTCGGCGCTGCACGACGCCCGCCGCCACCCCGACCTCGCGGACCCAGTCGCCGTGCGCGGCAACGAGGCCGGAGCCTACTATGTGGTCGCACGGACCGATCGCCTCACCACGGCCCAGCGCCGAAGCCTCAGCGGGAACACGTCGTAGACCGCGGTGACGAGGTCCTGGGGGCGACGGATTGGTCTGGGTGCCGTTCGCCGCTGACGCACTCGCTGTCCACGAGGCAATACCGGATGGGTGTGTGGTGGATCCGCAGCCACCAGGTCTGCGGCGATCTCGCGGTATCGCGCGGCGAATGAATCGGCCGGATTCCACACCAGGGCATAGCGGATTCGCGGCCGGTGGGGGTGTAGCGATGACTGCCCAGCACCGGAAGTACTGGCTATGGGAAAGTCGCGTTCAGCCGGATTCCTCGGCCTCACCAGTGCGCGAACGCATCTGCCGGGCCGGCGGATTCCGAAACCGGTGAGTCGCGGGGGCCGGTGGCCAGCGCGTCGGCGATTCCGAGTGGGGTTCGGCGGCGCGAGGCACACCATGTCGAGCACAGCCTTGGCGAATATGCGGATATTCCGGTCTCGTATGGCGGATGTTTCGATACATGCCACGTCATAGCCTCCGGTATACCGGTCGAAGCTCGACACCCACGGGCCGAAACCTCCACACGCACACCGAATCCCGCCAGAGCTTGGGGCCGCATGATCACAACTCCGCCTACTGGTCCGAAACCGTCCCGCCATGAGAGGCCGCGGACCCTGCCGTGACGCCGTCTCGAGCCTGATCCGGCCCTCTCCGAGCGGAATCGTCCATCACCCCGTCTCGGCCGCCGAATACAACAACGGTCGACAGCTCATCGGTGCACCTGCGCCCGAGGTCCCCAGTTGGTTCGCGAAAGTCTATCAAATTCGTGCCGGGGCCAGAAATAGGTACTCGGAGTACTGTTCCGGCAACCAGGCGAATAATGGTGATGGCGATATGCTATCGATTCGCTGGGATAGCAAGATGGAATTGCCGTTTCGGAATGACTGCAGATCTGCTCGATCATCTCACGGTTACAATTCCAAAAGTATCGTGATGTTTGCGTTAATATCGCGTTCATCGGTGGCGGTCGTTCCCACCGCGACATTATATTCGACCCGCCAGGCGCTGGATCTGGAGGTTCATCCGTTCGTCGGAAACGGTTGTATAGAATGCGCCGAAAGAGGGCGATGGACGCCGATTCGACGGATAATGCCTGGTAACAACGCCGCCTAGAGTGGATCGCTGTTCTTCCTGGTGACGAGTGACGTTTCGGCGTGCATTCATGTTGCAACGATTGGCAGTGCAACCGGATTTGCATCGACGATGCTGATGCCTGGTGTGAGCGCGACGCTGTTTCCGGGTTGACGACGGCAGATCTTTCGGCCTGCCCAACGGCCATCTTCCCGCCAAATATAGCCGATAGAAGAAGCGTCAACAAAAAGATCGCCCATCGGTTGCGAGAACCCGACAAGGCTGGCAGGCTACTGGCTGAGCGAGTTGCTCGGCGGCTACTCGAAGCAATTCGAGGGCCGGCCTAGCGAGAAGAGATGTCGAGTGAGTACTGATTTCAGTGTCGGGGCGGGGGATGTATGCCGCTGGTCGCGGGTGTCGAGTGTGCTGATACCGACGGTGTCGTCGCGGGCTTACCTTTCACCGCGGTAGAGGGAAGCGTTCGCATGGACTACGTTTCGGTAGCCATCGAGCACCGCGTGCCTGCTGAGACGCGCTTTCGAGCCGTCGTCCACCACGGACTGTCGGAAGTAACAGAGCTCGCTACCGAAGGGCGTCGCGTATCGGGCACCGTCCGGTCTGCGGGAGTGAATCCTCGACACGAGAGTTCTCTGGACCCGACACGGTCGACCGGCTATCGATGGCCGAAAGTCTGCCGACACGCTGCGCGCCCGCGGTGGCCGAGCTGACGAGACATTACGCAGCGAACTGGCTCTCGCTGGCCGACTCGTTGAGTCGCCGCGTCCGCACCGACCCCTGACCGAAACCTGACGGTAGCGCACTGCGCCCGTGTCGCCGCTCGCGACACCGGGCTCCTTCGTCAACCCCGAAATACCTGGATGTGACACGTGGACAAAAGCACTGGCGATTCATCCGATCGCATGTTGGAGTACCTGAAAAAGGTCACTGTCGAGCTCATGACGACGCGCGACGATCTGACGCAGCTGCGGGAGAAGATCGACGAGCCGATTGCCATCGTGGGCATGAGCTGTCGCTACCCGGGCGGTATCGAATCGCCGGAACAGCTGTGGGATCTGGTCGCCTCGGGTGCGGATGCCGTCGGTGAGTTTCCGCTGGACCGGGGTTGGGACGTGGCAGGGCTGTTCGATCCCGACCCCGACCGGTTCGGGAAGGTTTACACGCGCGAGGGCGGCTTCCTGCGCGGTGTCGGGGATTTCGATGCCGGGTTCTTCGGTATCGGTCCGCGTGAGGCGTCGGCGATGGATCCGCAGCAGCGGTTGCTGCTGGAGGCGTCGTGGGAAGCGTTGGAGGACGCGGGAATCGATCCGGCGACACTGCGGGGCAGCGACACCGGCGTCATGGCCGGAGTGATGTACGCGGACTACGAGCACACGGCCAGAGCGGCGGGTCCGGTGGCCGAGGGCTACGCCGGTACCGGTTCGGCGGGCAGTGTCGTCTCGGGCCGGGTGTCGTACACGTTGGGTCTGGAAGGCCCTGCGGTGACGGTGGATACGGCATGTTCGTCGTCGCTGGTCGCGATCCATCTGGCCTGTCAGGCGCTGCGGCGCGGGGAAACGTCGCTGGTGCTGGCGGGTGGGGTGACGGTGATGTCGACCCCGTTCCTGTTCATCGAGTTCTCCCGGCAGCGTGGGTTGTCGCGGGATGGGCGGTGTAAGGCGTTTTCGGCGTCGGCCGATGGTGTGGGCTGGGCCGAGGGTGTCGGTGTGCTGGTGTTGGAGCGGCTCTCGGATGCGAAGCGGTTGGGACACAACGTGCTTGCCGTGATCCGGGGTTCGGCGGTGAATCAGGACGGCGCTTCGAATGGGTTGTCGGCGCCGAACGGTCCGTCACAGGAGCGCGTGATCGCGGCAGCATTGCAGGCCGCGGGCTTGAGTCCGGCGGATGTGGACGCGGTCGAGGCGCACGGCACCGGTACGACGCTGGGTGATCCGATCGAGGCACAGGCGTTGATCGCGGCGTATGGGCAGGGCCGTGCGGAGCCGTTGCGGATCGGTTCGTTGAAGTCGAATATCGGGCATTCGCAGGCGGCTGCGGG
>NZ_JBSGEQ010000024.1:0-134733 GCF_053602975.1 Nocardia sp. NPDC004278 | reverse complement strand
GACCCGCTTCGACAAGCTGGCCATCACCTACCGCGCCGGATTCGTCCTGGCCCTCATCGTGGAATGGCTCAAATCATTAGGAGACACGACCTAGTGGTTGGCTTCGTCAGAAGCTGGACGAGCCGGTGACGAGGCAAATTAGGGCCGTGCCCGGGGTGGCCAGTACTTCGGGGAGATCACACGCACGCGCGTGGTCCCCGATCGGCTCATCAGCACGGCTATCTACGGTCGGCGAAACGATGGCACCCTCTGCCGCGATGCCCTCTGTGTGACTTGGTGCAGCGTCGAAATTCATTGCTAACCCTGTTGCGGCGATTGCGACTGCGACAGCGGCCGAGACTTTAGCGGTACGCATACTGAACCTCAGATCGGTCCCGACGGGCCGTCGCCCCGAAGTGCTTCGGCCAAGGCTCGAGCCTGATTCGGGGTGATCCCAAGCGCGATAGGGATCTGGCGCGGGCTGTAGCGCCACGAGCAGACGGGCACCGGATTGTCCGCGGCTACCATCCACGACGGTTCGGAATGCCCTTCGCCCGTGTCGGTCCCGAGCAGCTCCCGTGCGAACCGGGGCGCTACGTCATCTGGTGCACCGCAGCGAACGAGGGCGCGCGCGACGACCTCCCATGCGTCCTCTGGCGTGGCGGCGTCCCCGAGCATGGGCAAGAGAAGCAGAAGGCGCTGTGCCGGATCGACGAGGCCCTCGGCGTCAGACGCGTTCTCCGGCACGCTCGCGGCGATGGCGGTCAACTCCGTCCAGGACAGTCCCGGCCCGGCCTCCTCGGGCCCGCACTGCCCCAGATGCCCGAGACGGTCCCAGGTGGGGTGGCGTACGACGAACTCGACTGTATTCGTGTCCTCGAAGTTGGCATAGATGGCGAAGACTGTGTGTCCGCCACCGAAGGCGACCCGGAACACAGGCCACGGTTGCTCGGCGTCGCTGAGACGTTCCAGCATCGGCTCGAACGCGGACGCCGCGACGCCGTATTCATCTGTGTCGGCCGAGAGATCGCCCATCGTCACCAGCAGGTGAGCAAGCCAGAAGGCCGGTTCGTGGGCGAGCTCCTCACCTGCGACCAACTCGGCGTCCGTGTACTCCGGGACATCAACGCTCTTCGTGATGTCGCTCATATCGCGAGAGTATCGGTCTGTTCCGACATCCTGGCAGTAGCCTGCGGGCTCGCGAGGACTCCTGCGATTTGGATGTGAGAGCGGAATTCGAGTTCGGCCAAGATCTTCGAAACGTGGTTGTCGACGGGGCGTTTCGACACCGATAGGCGATTTGCAATAGCCGCGTTGGTGCATTCCTCGGTGACGAGATCGGCGACGGCGCGCGCAGGGGGTGTGAGAGACGCACTCGTCCTGCCCACGTCCGAGCGGGCCCTGCGGGCGGGCCAAACGCCGTGTTCTTGGAGTCGAGCCCGAACTCGCGCCGAGTCTCGTTGCGCGCCAACGTGATCGTACATGTGCAATGCAGCGCCGAGGGCGTCGCGGGCTTCGTTGCGGCGACCGGCCACATGACAAATCTGCGACGTGCAACGCCATCGCGCCGGTGTACCGGCATCGAGGTCCCAATATTCAGGATGTTCGGCATACAGCGTGGCGAACTCCGTGCGATTGAGTGGCAAAACTAGCCTGGACATGGGACGAGTCGACCATATGCGGGCATACCGAAACATCGGCCAATCCAGCTAGAGACAGTGCAAGGAGCCTTCGACGTTGCCTCAGCGCTGGCGATGGAATTCGATCGCGATCTGAACCCGGGATTGTGCCGCGAGCTTGGTCAGGATGCTGGATACATGAGATTGGACGGTTCGCCGTGACAGGACCATTTGAGTGCCGATCGCCGCATTGGAGTGGCCCTCTGCGACCAGCTTCGCGACCCGGTGCTCGGTGGGAGTCAATGCTGCCCAACCTGTTTTGGGTCGGTTGCGAGGGCCGATCTGACCGAGGCGGACTCCATGTTTGCGCAATGTTGATTCGGCGCGGGCCATATCCCAATACGCGTCGAGCCGTTGATAGTGCGCGTTGGCCGCTACCAGAGACTTTCGTGCCTCGGTTCGATGTCCATCGGCCGCCAGGGCGGCAGCGAGGGCTTCGCGAGCCAATGCTTCGTAGAGCGGTCGCCCGGCGCTGCGGAACGCGTCGGCCGCCGCGTCGAGCAAGTCGCACCGACTATCCACCAGACCGCGGCAGTACAACGTGGTACCGCGGCGGCTGTGCGTTGGTGTCGATGTCTCGGCCAACAGTTCGGCTTTCGCTGCGATCTCATGGGAGAGTGCGTCGTTGTCGCACGTGAAGGCAAGACGAGCCAGATCCGGGAACAGGTAATACAACGTCGGCACGCCCAAGGTCTGCGTGCATACTTCGGCGAGCACTTGCTGGGCGTGTTCCAGTTTGCCGTCGCGTTCGAGTAGGAGGGCGTGCGTCCATGCCTGCCACGGTTTTCGGTCGCGGCTGCCGAATCCCTCGGCCGGCGAGTCCGGACGGACCGCCGGGCTCATGCCACGTCGCACGGCGATCAAGTCGGCCAGAGCTAGTCCTGTCGGACCGAAGTCCATGGGGTCCGGCGTGTCCGCGCACGCCTCGATTTCGGCCAGGCTGTCATCCCAATTGCCAGTGAGGAAATGGATCCGTGCCCGAGCGTACAAGCTCGACGCGATGAACGTGCCCTGGTGTTGGTATCCGTGCAGCATCGCTACTCCATGAAGGTGGAGAGCTTCGGGGTAGCGGTCCAATTCGGTAAGACTGTTGCCTTGCAGCGTATAGGGATCGAACTGATCCGATTTGTCATCGAGTGGTTGCGTCTGGTAGCCGTGCACGACGAGTTCGCCGTAGCTCAATGCTTCGTCCAGCCGACCGCTGACGTAGGCCAGGGATCCCAATGTCACCGCGGCGTGATTTCCGAAGTCGCCGTGCGTGAAAGCGTCTTTCGCTGCGAACTCGGCCGGTTCCGGCCGACCGAGCAGATAATGGCAGATACTGGCAAGCCCGGTATAGCGGGAGAGCTCCGACTCGGTGAGTACATGCCGTTGCGTCACCTGCCGAATCGTCGATATCGTCTCCTCCAGCTTGCCTTGCCCGATACAAGCCATCGTGAGAAGCCACCAGAGGATTGCGGTGAATGACGGCAGTTGGTCCAAGGGCTCGTTCGATCGCAATAACGCGCGAATCGACGCTTCGGCTTCACTCGAGCTGCCTTTCGTCAGCAGCGCGCGAATATAGTGCTCCCACAATGCCCGGTAGGCGTTGGACACACGCGAGACCCTCGGTAGGGTCCGCTCGATCAAGTCGGCCGCGAGTTCCGGTGCCCGGAGGGCAAGCCCGCTCATATTGTCGAGCAGCCAAGTTTCCATTGTCGGGTTGACCATATGGTAAGCAGCTTGCACCAGATGGCCCGCGACGCGTTCGGGCGAGGCCTCGTTCGCTGCCAGTATCAGCGCGGCCCGATCGTGCAGGTTCCGCTGGGTCGCCTGCGGCACACGCTCAGCTAGGACTTGTTGGATGAGATCGTGGCGAAAGGTGAACCGATCTGGGGTACCGGCCAGCAATCCGGCCTCGAGCGCCAGTTTCACGACGGAGTCGATATGCCCAGCGGGAGCATCGAGCACTTCCGCGAGCTCGGTCGTTGCAATATTCGGCACTAGCACAGAAGCAGCCGACAGCACCTGACGCGCGGACGCGGGGAGCAGCGCGAGCCTTGCCTCAATGACATCCTCAGGAGAGTTAGGTGGCTGCCCGACGGTCGGAAGCGTCGACGTAGGCATGATTCCCGCCAGTATTTCGGTCACATAGAGCGGATTTCCGCCAGCCCTGGCGACGGCTGCCAGCTCAACGGGCTCGGGTGTTCGCCCGAGCGTCTGTGCCACCATTGCCACCACTGCGGGCTCGCTCAATGGTGCGAGCTCGATGTGGTGCCCGCCGCTCGAATCCAGTTCGGCGAGGACCGTCGGCAACTGCGATCGACGAGTCGCTATCAACAGCAGAACCGGCTGCGGGACGGCATATCGGCTCAGATGCTGTAACACCTTCATAGTGGAGCCGTCGGCCCATTGCACGTCGTCCACGATGACGGCCACTGGAGCTGTAGCGCACCAGTGGTCCATGAGGGCCAACAGCGACTCGGTGATCGCGAGTTCTCGGCCGAGCAGGCCACCTTCCGCTCTTTCGACCCCGCTGAGCAGCGTGATTACTCTGTCGATGAGCGGTTCGTGTGGCCCGATATGCCCCTCGAAACAGGCGCGCAGGCCGGCGAATGACACATGCTTGTCGAGGCGGGTCGCCGCTCCGGCAAGCACCTGGAAACCCCGGTGTGCCGCCTCGTTGCGCAGCAAGCTCAGCAGCGCGGTCTTCCCGATGCCGGGCTCGCCAATAATCGTCGCGACCTTGCCGTTGCCCGCCTGTACCTGGGTGATCAACTCTGTCGCACAAGCGATTTCGTCCATACGGCCGTGCAACTCACCGTTCGCGCTGCTAACCACAACCGTCAGTGTAAAGAGCTCGACACTACCGATCGGGAATGCCCACGTGAGGGAGTGCCGGCCCTTGACGTGCGTTGTGACCGGATACAAGACTGCCGTAGACCTGGCCTGGGAGGACTGGTTATGGAGGACTCGGGGCAGTTGGACTATCTGGATCCAGCTGTGCAGAACGTATTGTCAACGGCAGCTGCGGTCGGGCCGAACATCGAGCCCGTTGAACTTGCGATCATCCTCGACCAGCCTTTGCTCACGATATGGGCGATGCTCGACACTGCGGTGGACTGCGGTGTTCTGCAGCATACGGGTGATGAGTTGACCTTTCGGGACAATGCACTACGCACGACCTTCGCCGATCATCTGCCTGCAGCGGACCGTGCGCAAATGCCCCTGCACGCAGCTCGGCGGCTCATCCCAGCCGGCGTATCCGACCAGCGAATCGCACGCTACTTGTTGGAAGCCAGCGCATCGTTCGACCAAGACCTCCTCGAATGGATTGCCGCAGTCGCGGCCGTTCTGACGTTGCAGGACTCGCTACTCGCAGTCCGCCTGCTGGCACGAGCCTGCGCGGTCGGGCTACCAGACAACGACATCGTCGAGGTGTTGTGCGTGTGGCGGGTGCGCGCGCTGCTGCGCTGCGGTCGCGCTGCTGTGGCGGTCCCTGTTGTTCGATCGGCGCTGGAGCACGCACGCCAATCGAATCGTCATCTCCGCGAGGTCGCAGACCTGGTGTGGCTCTGCGCCTACGTGGAATACACCCAAGGTCGCTTCACCGATGCGCTGGAGACAATCAATACGGCCATCGATCGGGTCGATCGCCACGAGGCTGTGCGAGGCAGGTTGTCCGGTCTGGCGGCCCTGATTCTGTTAGCCCGCCAGCGCACCACTGACGCCGAGGCAGCCGCTGCCGAGGCTATCTCGGTTGGCGAGTCGGAAAACGACACGACGGCAATAGGACTCGGTCGCCACGTGCTGGGGATGATCCGCTACCACGAGGGCCTGTTGGACGAGGCCATCGAATTGGGCAACGAAGTAGCCGACGACCACCGCCATTGCGGTGTCCTGTTGCAGTGGCGCCCATTGGCATTCGACCTTTTCGCGGTTCGCGCTTTGTGTCTGATCGAGTTGGGTCGCACGACCGAGGCAGAGGACACGCTGAATCGCTCCTTCGAACTCGGTCGCGTGGAACCGGGAATCGACCCACCGCAGTCATGGCGGGCTCGTGCAAGGCTTCGATTCCTCACCGGCAACTGGGACGCGGTAGCCGAGGGCCGGACCGAATCATCTTCGTCGCCTGTAGGAGTCGACGACCCTACGACGCGAAGCTGGTCCACACTGATCGAGATCAATCGCGGCATCATCAGCGCGGAAGTATTGGATCCGGCTGATTTCCGCGAAGCCTCGGACACCTGCGAGCAGCAATTCGTGTGGTCATGGGCCCGAGCTCTGGTGGACGAAGCAAACGGACAGTTAGCGGATGCGATCAAGCGACTGGTAGTGCTCTGTGATGACACAGCTGACGGTGCCACGATGGCGTTGCGCTATTACGTTTATCCAGACCTTGCTCGGATGGCGGTGACTGCCGGAGATTCGAAGATCTCAATGGAGGTGGCCTTGCTTGCTGAGCAATGGGAGAGTCGATATTCGACTGCTGCCCGCCGTGGCACAGCACTCCTTTGTCGCGGGCTTGCCGACAGTAAGCCGACATTGGTCGAGTCGGCCGAAGCCGAATTCCGGGCCGCGGGCCGTCCACACTACGTCGGGCAGGCGTGCGAGAACCTGGCTACGCTGCTCGGCGCATCGGGGCGCCGGGACGATGCACGTGCCGCGCTGTACCGAGCGGTAGATCAGTACTCGACCCTCGGGGCGGCAATGGGCATCACACGGGCCGATGCGCGCTTGCGCCAGTTCGGAATTCGTCGAGGCCGCAACCGTCTGAGCGGTCACACCAACGCCGGGCAGCCAGCGCTGACACCTGCCGAAAAACGCGTGGCAGAATTGATTGCCCTGGGCCACAGCAACTCGGAAATCGCGGCTCGGACATACCTTTCACAACGCACAGTGGAGTCGCACGTCTCGGCCATACTGGCCAAGCGCGGCGCACAATCACGCGTGCAACTGGTCGCCAAGGCCGAACAGGGACTGCGGGCAACACACCAGCAGCACCCCAACGGCTCATCGTCGAATAAGAAGGCGAACAAGTAGCAGCTGGCGGCGCTCGAGGATCGGCGCAGGTGGCGCCCTGCGCGTGCTCGCACGGGCGCGGCGGCGTATCGGAACTGGGCAGCGAAATGGCGGGGCGTTGGAGCCCCGCCAATCCGGCCCGCCTCCAGGGCCGACCACGAGCATGTTCGAACAGATCCTCCAGCCGAGCGCGGTGTGCGGCGTCCACCCCAAACGCGACAGCACATCCTGCACCAAGACTCGACCGCTGACGTCGACCCGGCGGATCCCGCACCGCCACTGCAGCTGCGGCACCGGGGCGATACGGATCAGTTCGGTGACCGGACGGTCCCGGCCGCCACGATGCAGCGGCGCGGTCCGCTCAGCCGTGCCCGATAGAACAGGTGTCAGAAATCGGGTGTTATCGCAACTGCTCGCTTCCCGTGCCGTTACCCCGTAACAGCACAAATCCTGGAGCGAATTCGCTGGGATACAGTGTCCCAATGCCCGAAAAAGCGCATCCCACACCAGTGGTGCGTGTCGAGGCGGCCACGACTCCCGACGGTGCCACCGCAACCGGGGGAACCGATACCGACCTGCTCTCGCTCGCGTCGCAGCTGTGTTTTGCCCTGTACTCCACCTCCCGATCGATGACCGCGGCGTACCGGCCGTTCCTCGAGGCCATGGGGGTGACCTATCCGCAGTATCTGGCCCTGCTGGCTTTGTGGGAACGCCCCGCGATGACCATGAAGGAACTCGGCGAACAGCTGCGCCTGGACTACGGCACGGTCTCCCCGCTCATCCAGCGGCTACAGGCGCATGGTCTGGTGGAGAGCGTGCGCAGCAGCCACGACCGCCGCGCCGTCGAACTGCGCGCCACCGACGCCGGACGTGCGCTGCGACCCCAGGCGAAGCAGATGATCGAAGCGGTCATTGCGGAGGTCGGCTATCCGATCACGCGCCTGGTCGAACTGCGTGACCAGGTCAACGCACTCGGCGCACGCCTCGACGCCGCCACGGCCGAGCGGTCCGACAAGTAGCTCGACCCACGGTGCTCGTCCGGACGCCCCGAAGTGTCTGCCTGATCAGGCATCCAGAACGCGGGCCTGACGATCCACGACCGGCGGTTCGGTGGACCAGGGGAAGTTGATCCAGCGGTCGGTGCGGCGCCAGACGTATTCGCAGTCGACCTCCGAATGCGGTTTCTGATAGATGACCGCGCAGCGGACCTCGGCGACGTGGTCGATGCAGAAGTCGCGCACGAGCTTGAGGGTCGCGCCGGTATCGGCCACATCGTCGGCGATCAGGACCGTCGCACCGGCCAGATCGACTGCCTGTGGGACCGGCGGCAGCATGACGGGCAGGTCGAGGCGCTGATCGATGCCGGTGTAGAACTCGACGTTCATCACGTGCAGGTTCTTCACATCCAGTGCGTAGCCGAGCGCGCCCGCGACGAACAGGCCGCCGCGCGCGATCGAGAGGATCAGATCCGGTTCGAACCCGTCCTTGGCGATTTCGGTCGCGAGCTCGCGGCTCGCCGTCCCGAACAATTCCCAGCTCAGCACTTCCCGATCCGCCATGGACCCTCCATCTCCCTCGCTACCGCTGGCTCTAGAGCATACGACCAGCTATGCGGTGCTCCCCAGCAGATGGACCGCATCGGTCGGGGAATTAGGGTGGACGGGTGCGGATCTTTCTGGCCGGTGCGACCGGCGTCATCGGAACCCGATTGCTGCCCTTGCTGATCGAGGCCGGACATGAGGTGGCGGGGATGACCCGGTCGGCAGCCAAGGCCGACCAGGTGCGTGCCGCCGGTGCGGAACCGGTCGTCTGCGATGTGTACGACCTCGACGCGCTCACCGCCGCGGTCGTCGCCTGCCGTCCCGACCTGGTGATGCACCAGCTCACCGACCTTCCCGACGATGCGGCGCTGCTGCCGGAACTTGCCGGTGCGAATGCGCGCATTCGGGGCGAGGGCACCCGCAATCTGATTGCCGCCGCCCAGGCCGCGGGCGCGAAGCGTTTTCTCGCTCAGAGCATCGCGTGGGAGCCGCCCGCCGGTCGCGGCGCGGTGATCGAGGCGCACGAGGCCGCGGTGCTCGATATCGGCGGTGTGGTCGTGAAGTACGGCCAATTCTATGGTCCGG
The DNA here is from genome assembly GCF_053602975.1 of Nocardia sp. NPDC004278. NCBI lineage: Bacteria > Bacillati > Actinomycetota > Actinomycetes > Mycobacteriales > Nocardiaceae > Nocardia > Nocardia sp. NPDC004278. The sequence continues at coordinate 125,948 of NZ_JBSGEQ010000024.1, read as the reverse complement.
GTACGTATTACGAAGCCGAGCCGCCGACCCATCCGCGCGTGCACGTGGATGATGCTGCCGCGCGAACGGTTTCGCTGGTGGACGCGCCGAGCGGCATCGTGGTTATCGCCGACCCCGCCTGACCCGTGGCGCGACCGTGCGACGACAGGCGGTCGCGGGTCATGGCCGTGCCGTTCGGTTTGCAATACGGTGGCACAGGGCCGATCGCCCGGATCCGCTCACACCCATCGAAGGAGACCCGCTTGCGCAACACGCTGCTCCTCACGTCCGTACTCGGTGCCGCCCTGGTGGCGATGTCGCCTGTCGGCGCGGCGGGTGCTCAGGCACCCGGCGACGGTCCGCTGAAGGTGCAGGCGACCACCGGCACCGATCAGATACCGGTCACGGGCGTCGCGGTCGGCATCACCACGTGCTCCGCTGGACCGGTGCTGGCCACCTTGACGACCGGCCGCGACGGAACGGTGACGCAGAACTTCCCGAACGGCTGCTACCAGGCGCAGGTCACCTCCGTTCCCTCCGGCTGTGAGCTGGCGAGCATCGCCTATGTTCAGGTCGACGTGGCACCCGGCGCGACACCGGTCGCAAGCTTCCAATTCCGCTGCGCATAAACCGATTTCGACTCGGCTGGCGGCGCAGTGTCGCGCCCCCTGTGTGGCGGCACACCTCGTATAGGGGTGTGCGGCTACGACAAAGGGTGTGCACTGTCCAACGCTCGGCGCGCGTAGGCGCGCACATCGGCGTCGGTGTCATCGATCGCCAGCTTCAGTGCGAAATCCCTCGGGGGTGTTCTCGGTCAGCACCGAAAGTGCCGCCATTCGAACACTCGCGTCCGGATCGCCGAGGAAGGTCGAAAGGTCTCGCACCGTACGGAACACCGCCTCGGCCTCGACGATCGCCTCCGCGAGGGCCGCGGGCTCCGGGCGCAGTCCGACCACGATGGTGTCGATGCCACGCAGCCCCGCCCGCTGCAGCAGGCGCTTCTCGTTGGTGGTCCATTCGCCGCGCGCGGCCAGCACCGCGTGCGCCGTCTGCATTGCCGCGGTGGCCAGGGCACCCGCGACCTCGGTGAGGTGGCCGCGCGGGACATGGGCACCCCGGGCGTACCGCAACGTGAGTGCTGCCCGGTCCCGCCATACCGGCGGGGCCGCGGCGCGCAGCGCCTCGGGATAGTCGGGCCGGGGCAGGCTGCCGCGCAGTACCCGGTTGAGCGCGAGTTCGGCGACGAGCAGATAGCTGGGGATACCCGCCAGATGGAACATCAGTGGCTCCCAATGGAATCGGCCGTGCCCGGCCTCGTCGAGTTCGTATTCGACGACATCGAGGTCGCGGTAGTGCACATCGACGGGCCGACCATCGATGGTGAGCCAGGCCCCGCCGTTGAAGATGCCGCCGCCCCAGTCGCCGAGTTCGGAAACCTCACCGGCCCAGCCGATTCCGCGCAGGTCGGCGGGTTCGAAGCGGCCGCGATAGTAGATGGCGAAGTCCCAGTCGCTGTCCGGGGTGGCGGTGCCTTGGGCACGGGATCCACCGAGGGTGACCGCGTGCACGCCTGGTAGCGCGGCCAACTGGTCGGCGATATGGGTGAGGAAAGTTTCGTCGGTCATGAATTGTCCGATGTTCGAAGTGGATGGGCACGGGCCAGCACCGCCGCGGCGCCGAATCCGAACTCGGATGACGTCATTGCGGCGGGCGCACTCGAAGCGCGATCATCACTTCACAGCCCATGATCTTACCGATCTGGACGCGGGGCCGAGCACCGCCGGACGGCTGGCGGTGTTCATCCGCATCGTCCCGTTGGGCCTGTTGAATCAGCAGGTATCGAGCTGGTGGCTCCGGCGCGGATGAGTTCAGGGATTATCCGGATGGTCGGCCAGGGCGGCATCACTCCGGCGAGGGAGTCGAGATCCCCACTGGGGGTGATGTTCTCGCGGGTGCGCATCCCTACCATGGCGGGCGTGGCTGTTGTTGCCGGTGTTGTTCGCGGTCGCGCTCTGCTTGTCGCAGGGGTGTGTGCGTTGTTGGTGTCAGTTGGGGTGGGTTCGGCGTTTGCGGATGCGCCCGCCTCGGGTGCGGATGTTTCGGTTGCGCAGTCGCTCGGTGATCGGGAGCTCACGGTCGTATTGCGCCGGGTGACCAGTGTGCCGGGGCCATTGCGCGTCGATGTGGTCACCCATGCCGGTACCGCCGCCGGGCGGCTCACCCTCGCGGTGACGCCGACCGGCGCCACCACACGATCGACACTGCCCGCGCCCGGCGCGCCCACCGCCGAGGCGGTGGTGGATCTCGGCGACACACCCGGAATGTATTCGGCGACTGTGCCCATGGATCGGGCCGGGCCATGGGAATTGGCCATCGGCGACGGTGCGCGGGTGGCACGGATTCCCTTCGTCGTGCCCGCGCAGGTGACCTCGCCACCCGAACGGTTGGTCTATGGCGGATTTCTGGTGGCGGGTGTGCTGCTGCCGGTCGCGGCGGTGCTCGCGATACGCGCTCGGCGCAGCGGGTGGGCGCTGCTACCTGCCGCCGGGATGGTGGCCGGGATCGCGGTATCGGTGACCGCCGCGGTGCTGTCCTCATCGCTGCCGCTGCCGCCGCAGCCCGGTGGACAGCTCGAGCCCACGGTGGACAATGTCACCGATCCCTACGCCCTGAATCAGCCATTGCTATCGGATTTCTCGCGGCCGCCGGTCCTGCTGACCATTGCGGGTGGGCCGGTGAATGCCGGACGCCCAGGCGATCTCGACCTGGTTCTGATCGATGCCGCCACCGGAGCGCCGGTCGATGATCTGCTCGTCCATGACAGTGCGCTGATGCATCTGCTCGTCGTCGGACCGTCCGGCGGTCTGTCGCATCTGCATCCGATTCGGATCGGGCCCGGTCGCTACCAGGTTCATCTGCGGTCGCCGGAGGCCGGGCGATATGCGGTGTCGGCGGAGTTGGCGCGGCGCGGCGGTGGCGTTCAGATGGTCCGTGCGGCAAGCGGTTTCACTGTTCTTCCGGGTACCGAGGCACCGCAATCCATCAGTGCCCCAGTGCATCTCGGTAGTAGTGACAAGAACACCGCGACCGTTATCGACGGAAATCCGGTCAAGATCAGGACGACCACGCCGGTGGCCGGAGCACCGATCACCATTACCGCCGAGTTCGGCGACAGTGCCGACCTGCAGCCGTGGCTCGGCATGGTCGGGCACATGATCATGGCGGGTCCACTGCCATCCGATACGGATATCGCTGCGGCCGTGCAGAACTCGCCCATCTGGGGACACGCCCACTCGATGGGCGCGACATCGATGGAGAGCATGCCCGGCATGAATATGCCGGGTATGGATATGCCGGGCATGAATATGACCGAGCCCGCCGCGAGCCGGGGAACCATGCTCATGCCAGCCGTCAATGGCGATAGTGCGCCCGACGAGACGGTCGCCGCATACGGGCCCGACGTTCCCTTCACCTACACCTTCCCGCTCGCGGGCCGGTATCGACTCTGGATCCAGGTCGAACGGCGCTACACGGTGCTCACCGTTCCGATCGTCCTCGATGTCGCGACGGGAGCACAGCCATGAGCGGGTCCGAATCCGGGGTCCGGACCACCGATCGCCGTCTGCTGCTGGCCGGGGGAGCGGCGGTCGCCATCGTGCTCGCCGCCGTCATCTGGCTGGTCTGGCCCAGTCCCGCTGGCCCGCTCGTGCTGAAATCCGGTACCCCGAGCCATCTCGTCACGGTCGCCATCGATAACCTGCGAATCGGCAGCACCGATATCGACATCACCGTCACCGACCGTGCCGGTGCCTCGAAAGATCATGTCGCAGTGCGGATTCAGGCGAATCAGCCGCTGATGGGACATGCGGGACAACCCATTGCGGCGGTGCCCGCCGGGACCGGTCGTTTCCACGCCGCGGCGGTGCCGCTGATGATGACCGGCCCTTGGGAGCTTCGCCTATCGATCGATGAACACGGCAGCGTCGACGAACTCGCGGTACCGCTGTGGGTCGGTGGCTGAAAGCACTTGCAGATCAGGACAACCGTCGGAGCACGAGAGAGATGAGGACCGCCATGAGCACGTCAGCACCACCCGATGCGACCGCGGCCGAGGCCGGACCGGCAGCCGATATCACCGCCTCCGATAATGGCAGCGCGGCCCGTATCGGCGCCTGGGGCGTATTACTCGGCACCGCGGTCACTTTGGTCGGTCTCAGCTGGGATATCCAGTGGCACAACGAAGTCGGCCCCGACACCTTCTTCACCCTGCCGCATCTGTTCCTGTACTCCGGCAGCGCCATATCCGGATTCGCCAGCCTCGCCATGGTGGTCATCGCCACCGCCGCCCAACGTGCCGGTCGGCCCGTACCCCGGCTCGGCGGCACCCCCATCCGGGTCTTCGGCAGTAACCTCACCGCACCGCTCGGCTATATGATCGCCGGTGCTGGCGCCGCATTGTTCCTGCTCTACGGCCTGCTCGATCTGGAATGGCATTCGATCTACGGCTTCGACGCGGTACTCAACACCCCTTCGCACGTCGCGCTGTTCCTATCGATCTCGCTGACCATGATCGGCAGCATCATCGTCTTCGCGGCCCATCGTGACCACCGCTGGGGACAGCTCGGCATCGTCGTCGCGATTCCCATCCTGATCACCTTCGCGCCGATTCCCACCAACGCATTGAACAATCTGCACCTGCCCGCCGATCCGACGATCCTCGGCATCGTGCTGTTCGGACCGATGCTGCTCATCCTCGGCGCGGCGCTGCTGGCCCGCACGGGCGCCGCCATCGCGATCGCCGCCGCGCTCGGCGCCATGCAGGCGTTGCTGTGGTGGTTCTCGCCCTGGGCTGCGCAAACCTATGCCTCGGCCATTGGTCTACCGCTGCGGGACGGTCTCACGGGACGACCGCCGGAGCTGCCGGTCATGATGCCGATGTTCCTGATCGTCGCGGCCGTCGCCGTCGAGGCGCTGTTCTGGCTGGCCCGCAACCGTGGTTTCGACGCCAGGAAGATCGTATTGGTGGCCGGTGCGGTGACTGGCGTGGTCATCGGTGTGACATTTCCGCTCCAGCTGGCTTTCACCCATGCCAGCTCGCATATCGCCGTCGGCGACGTCGTGACGATCACCCTCTTCGGCATTCCGCTCGGGCTGCTCGCCGGATTCCTGGGCGGCCGGTTCACCACCATGCTGCCCGCGGTGCGGGAGGCGTGATGAGCATTGCATCGCATAGCGATTCGATGAGGGGCGGTGGCCGGGTGGCGGGTGGGCCCGTATTGCGCAGACTCGTCGTCACCGTACTGACCATGATCACCCTGTCCCTGATCGCGGTCGCCCCTGCGTCCGCCTACGCGCCGGTCGATATCGTGCACACCGAGCGTGTCCAGGTCGGGCCGTACGGTGTGACCGTAGGGTTCTCGACCTGGCCGATTCGCGCGATGAAATCGCTGGACTTCACCTTCATGCCCGACGGTGGCATCGCCTATAAGTCCGGAACGCTGCGGTTGACCGGACCCGCCGTCAGACCGGGCCGCCGCGCCACGCCGCTGGTCCGCCATCCCCGCAAGCGCGATTCCTGGGGCCTGGACGTGAAGGCCTTCGACGCCCCGGGCACCTACACCTTCACCTTCGCGATCGACGGTCCGCTCGGCCACGGCGAAGGCACCCTCGACAATGTGACGGTCCTCGACCAACCCGGACCGCCCCTGCCGCTGAGCTGGACGATCGGCACCCTGCCCCTGCTCGGTCTGCTCGTATTCCTGGCGGTGGCCTGGCGTCGCACCCGTCCCGGTGGTCGACCGCTGGTGGTCTGAGCGCGCGAACGCACCGCGATCCGGTTGGGTCGCGGTGCGTGGGCAGGTCAGAACCTGGGCGTCGCGCGTATGCGGAGTCGGCTCGAATGGATTGCTGGGCAAGCGCTTTCCGGATTCGGCCGTTGCTGGGTAGATGCGTCAGACGCTGAACGCGTGCATACACGCGGCAGCGTCGTGACGATCTCACGGAGGGTTCATGCGGTTCGGAGCCGTGCTCGCTTCACCTCAGCTAGAGCCCAGGAATTCCGCGATCCGGGCGGCGAGGGCGTCGGGTGCCTCGCCGTTGATCGCATGTGAACGGCCGGGCCAGATCTCGACTTGTGCGGTCGGGATCATGCGTGCGCGCTTGGCAGCTCGGTCGGGGTTGTGCACGATACTGGCGCCTGCGATGATCGCCAGCACCGGAGTCGTGATCGCCATCAACTCGTCGGCCGAGGCCAGCGTAGGACGCGGCTGGTGTTGCTGGAAATCGCGCATGCCAGAAGCGATCAGGCGCGCTTCGGGGATGTCGTCGTCGACTGCCACTCCACCGGAAATCCAGCTCAGCAGCCGGTGCCGGATCGGCTGCGGCATCCCCGGCACCACACTACCGAGAGACACCACGACCATCTTCCACGTCACCGGAGCGAAGGTCATGGCCGGATCCAGTAGAACCGTCGAGGCCAGCCGCTCGCGCCGATGGATGGCGCACTGTGCGGCAAGCCATCCGCCGATACTGACGCCGAGCAAATGCACCCGCTCGACGCCGAGCTGGGCGATCGCCTCGTCCACCCACGCCGCCTGGTCGCACGGACTGCTCATCGCCTTCGTCTGCGCCGAGGCACCGGGCTCGCCGATACTGTCGATCGACCACACGGTGCCGATTTCGCGTAGGGACTCGATATTGGCTCGCCACATCGGCGTTGATGCCTGTCGGCCCGACAACAACAGGATCGGCTCCGGGGCGGGCGGCCCGAATCGGTACGCCGTCGTGTAACCGAATGAGGTGGCAATAGTTCGAATTTCCTCAGCCTGTGGGAGCAAGCGCATACCGGCGCGATAGGCCGCGGTGAACCGAGCCCTCCCTGCATCGCTACGGAAACAACCAATCCCGTCCGGCTGCGGAGCAACCGGTACACATTCGGGCAAAGTCCCGGGACACGAGCCGGGGAGGCCGGCACCGGTGGATTCAGAATGCATAGCGGTGGTACTGAGCCATCATCCGCACCGCGGGAGTCAGCGACATCAGTTTTCCGATCAATCGGTAGCCGCCGGTAACGCCGCGCCAGAACGACTCGGAATCGAAGACCGAGATCGCGGCGAGCCGACGTATACCGGGAACCTTGGAGACTATGTCGTCGGGGTCGTTGATCGCCCAGTGCAGTGTTGAACCGGAACGCCGGACGACGGTGTTGATCTTCTGGGACCGGATCCCCAGGGAGTTGAACGCATCGAATTGAAGTTCGCCGCAAGGGAATTTCTCAACCACCGCGCGGAAGAGGCCGATGCCCTCGGCTTCGGTCAGGTACATGGTGAGGCCCTCGGCGATCAACAGCACCGGTTGGTCCCCGGAAATGGCCTGCAGCCAAGCCGAACTCGTCACAGAGGCCGGTATCCGGTGGTAGTGCTCGCGGGAGGGATACAGCTTCTCGCGAAGATCGATCACCTCCGGATAGTCGACGTCGTACCACTCGACCCCTGGCCCGGGGGCCAGCCGGAATACGCGGCTGTCCAGTCCGCAACCGAGGTGCAGCACAGTGGCTCGCTGATGCCGGGCAAGGAATTCCCGCGCCCAGGCATCGAAATGCACCGTGCGCATGGTCACGCCGACCTGGTTGCGGGGCGTGATGCTAGTGCGGTGCCAGTCGTAGTCGATATGGCTGACCGCATCCCTGGCCCAGGTGTCGCGCAGCAATGAATTCTCAGCGTCGGCGTCCAGCGCCTTGGCATACAACGTCGCGAGCATCGTCTGAGGCGCCCCGCTCATGTCGACACGGATCTTCTTGCCAGCGGGCAGACTGCCATCCATTGAACACATGATCAACATATTAAACACTCGTTCAATGTCTTGGCCACACTCAGCGTCCACATCGTCCAACGTCGCTGAACGAGCCGGCCGAATGTACTGCTCCACAGAGCCCGGGGGCCGCATTCCCTCCGCATCGGTCGTGACGCGAACGGCAATCCGACGGCGCATGTTCGCCAGGGCGTCGGCTCAGTCGCGCGTGCGCAGCCTGCGCCCCAGTTCGCCGCCGAGGGCTACGGTGGCGACCAATGCGATCGCGAACATCACGCCGGCCGTCTGGAAGCACCGCTGCACCGCACCCATGGGCATCCGAATCGACTTGACGACCTGCGATTACACCGCTGTCGATACAACCGTCAAGGCGTGGATACCCGTCAGCCGAGGGTCGCTGCCACATAGGCGGCCGCTTCGGCTAGCAGAGCTTGGTTGTATTCGGCGTCCCTGGTCGCTTTGCTGGACATGGTCGAGATGAGCAGTGGGGCGGAACCAGGAGGCCAGGCTATGGCGATGTCGTTGAGGGTGCCGTAGTCGCCGGTGCCGGTTTTGTCGGCGACCTTCCAGCCTTCGGGAAGGCCGGCTCGGATGCGTTTGGCTCCGGCTCCAGTGGCGTTGCGCTCCAAGAGATCTCGCAGGAAAGTTCGTTTTTCTTCAGGGAGGGCGTCACCCAGAACGATCTTCTGGTAAGTGGTGCCGAACGCTCGGGGGGACGAGGTATCGCGGGGGTCGCCGGGGGTGGCTTCGGTGATGAACGGCTCTATGCGGTCCATGCGGGTGACCGTGTCGCCCAGGGTGCGGGTGTAGGCGGTCAACTGATCCGGACCACCGATGTCGCGAAGGAGCAGGTTGCCCGCAGTGCCGTCGCTGTAGCGAACGGCGGCATCGCACAGGTCTCGGATGGTCATGCCCTCGGCCACGTGCTGTGGGGTGATGGCGGCATTCTTGGTCAGGTCTGCTTCGGAGTAGGTGACGACGGTATCCAAGTGGGACAACGGGTTACGACTCAGGACGGCTGCCGCCGCCACACCTTTGAACGTTGAACAGAAGGCGAAGCGTTCGTCGGCTCGGTGGGCTATGGTCGCACCGGTACCGGTGTGCAGGGCGTAGATGCCCAAGCGCGCATCGAACTTCCGCTCGAGTTCGAGCAACTCCGCAACCAGCGGTTCGGGCTGACCGGCCACTGTTGCGATGGCGGGCGCGGGAGCGGTCTTGTCGACGCTACATCCAGCGAGGGAAACGAGAGTTGCTGTGGCGAAGAAGTTTCGGCGGCTGATGTTGATCATGGTTCCATTGGACATCAGAGGAACTCGCCCAAAATCGAAAAGGCGCAACAGACACTGGCCGGTCCACTGACCGAACGCCAGATCTCATTCCTCAGACGTTGATGGAACGGTGGATACCGCGCGGCAGAAGACTGAACCGGCTCGCACGCGTTGAGCAGAATGACTCTTTGCTGGAGGCATATTCACTGTCGGCGGTGGTCCGCGACCCGGGGTTTTGTTGGTCTCCGTCGAAGTAAGTCGTGCTCGAGGATGGGGGCTTGGCAGTTGATGTGGAGAATCGCTGAGGATGACAGGGGACAACGACCAGGGCGTTGTCGATTTCGGCGACCCACGCGCGTTTTCGGACCCGGGCGTCAGCGTCGGAGGCCGGGTCCACACCTTGTTCGGGACCAGGTTCGCCGAGTCGACGAGAGCATCGGTGAGGGTGAACCCCAGCGAATATTGCACCCAGCGGGCATGGCAGTGGTTGACGAATTGCCGGGTCGCAGCAGGATCACTGCGGGTTCACCTGGACCACAATGCTTTCGGTGCATGCGCTGCCGACTCGGCCACCGGCCGGGACACGGTCGGGGCCGATGTGACCGGCCCGAACATGCCCGGCTGGGCGACGCCTCAATTGCCGTGAACGGCGCAGGCTAGGCGTCCTCGAGGACTTCTGCGAATGCGATCACTACGCCTCCGGTGGCATGCTCGCGGGTAGCGGCGACAAGGGGACCCGCCTCTGCGGCGGCGGCGCTGGCCGCCGCATAGTCGGCGAAGTACAGGTCCAGCAGGCGGTAGGCCGGGGTCGGGCTGCCGTCTTCCTTGGGCCAGACCTTCGACGTCTGCAGCCGAGTCAGGCCGGGGAGCTTGCGCGCCAGCGTCAGCTGTTCGGGGTAAGCCGCCTCGAAGGCGTCCGGGTCGGTGGGGTTGGAATAGATAAAGCTGATCTTGGTGATATTGCCATGCTCGGTCATAGATGACCTCTCCGTTAGTCTCCGTTGATACCAGCGAGCGCTCCCGCTCACGGTTGTCGACACTAGCTGGAGGAATGGTTAGCGACCATGACCCAACCGCCGGTAAAACTTGCCGATCGTCCAGCGGCACAAGCCAATTCGCTCGGATCGCCGCAGAAGTTCGCCGGTCCGGCAGCGCTCGAGGACGCCGCGATCAGCCTCTCCACGGAGAGTCAATCGGACGACTTGCTCTCGGAGTTGCTCCGGAGTGTGCGTCTGAGCGGAGAACGGATCGTTGCGTACGGTCCGCCGCGGACTTTCTCGATGGGCTTCGCCGATGTCGGCAGCCTGCACATCATCGAAGAGGGCGAACTCGAGCTTCGGATCGACGGAGACGCACACGTTGAGCACATAAGCCGCGGCGATGTTGTCCTGCTCCCGCGCGGCGACCCCCACCACCTCAGCAACGCAGGCAAGCGCACGCAAGCGATCGTGCGGGCAAGCGCGGCAGAGAACGACGCACCCGAGCCGGCGCGCTGGCTCTGCGGAACTTTCACGATCGGCGACCCGCAGGCGAGCCACCTGCTCGGGAGCCTGCCGGCCGTGATCATCCTGGGCGACGCCCGCGCCCCAGCGCCCGAAGGGCTCGAAGTCGCCCGCAGGATGCTCCTAATCGAGATGCAATCGCCCTCTCAAGGATCAGCGGTCATGATCGCGCGCATTCTCGATCTGATCTTCATCCAGATTCTGCGCGCCTGGGCCGCCGGCAACGACGTCGAACCGAACTGGCTGGCCGGTGCATTCGACCCGCAGATCGGTCTGACCTTGAGCGCTATCCACCGAAACCCCGGCCACGACTGGACAGTCGAGGAGCTGGCCCAAGCATGCAACCTTTCCCGGTCGTCGTTCGCTGCGCGGTTCGTCGCTCGCGTTGGGAAGCCGCCGGCCACCTATCTCGCGCAGGTACGCCTGGATGCCGCCACTGGCCTGCTCCGCGACACCTCCCTTTCGGTCGCGCTCATCGCGGAGCGCGTCGGCTACACATCGGAGGCGGCATTCAGCCGCGCGTTCAAGAACCGCTACGGCACGCCACCGGCTCGCTGGCGACGAGACATACCAGGTCGCTGACGGCCCGCGACATCGTCGGGTCCGAGGCGCCACTGCCGCAGGACCCCACCCCACCTGGTCGACCACTGGTGGTCTGAGCGCGCGAACGCACCGCGATCCGGTTCGGGGGGTGGCGGCGCGTGGGCAGGTCAGAACCAGGCGTCGCGCATATCCAGGGTGGTTCGGTCCATCAGCTCCAGCAGATCCAATTGTGGTGTGGTCTTGGGCAATTCGTAGCGGAAGAAGTAGCGGGCGGCGGCGCGCTTGCCGTCGTAGAAGTCGCCCTGTTTGCCGTGTGCGGCCAGTGCCTGCTCGAGCCAGATCCAGGCGAGGACCACGTGGCCGAAGGCCTCGAGGTAGATGGTGGAATTCGCCATTGCGGCGGCGATATCGCCGGAGGCGAACATCCAGCCGGTGACGGTGAGCAGGCGCTGCCAGACGGCGTCGAGTTGACCGCCGAATTCGGTCCATTCGCCGCCCGCTTCGGTGGCCGCGAGTACGGTCCGCTCGATCTGTGCGGCCAGTAGCCGCAGGCTGGCTCCGTCGTGCTGGATCACCTTGCGGCCCAACAGGTCCAGGCCCTGGATGCCGTGGGTGCCTTCGTGGATGGGGTTGAGGCGGTTGTCGCGGTAGTGCTGTTCGACATCGTATTCGCGGGTGTAGCCGTAGCCGCCGTGCACCTGGATGGCGAGGCTGTTGGCCTCCAGACACCATTGCGACGGCCAGCTCTTGGCCACGCCGGTGAGGATTTCCAGCAGCAGGGTGTGCTCGCGTTTCGCGGCCGGATCGGCGGTGGTGCGTTCCAGATCGACGAGCCGGTTGCAGTAGAGCAGCAGACCGAGCGCGCCCTCGACATAGGACTTCTGCGCCAGCAGCATGCGCCGCACGTCCGGGTGCTCGATGATCGGCACCTGCGGTGCGGCCGGGTCCTTGGCGGTGACCGCGCGGCCCTGGCGGCGTTCGCGCGCGTAGTCCAGCGATTTCAGATATCCGGTGTAGCCCAGGGCCGTCGCGCCGAGCCCGACACCGAGCCGCGCCTCGTTCATCATGTGGAACATGTAGGACAGGCCGCGATGCGGTTCACCGACCAGATAGCCCACCGCTCCGGCGGCACCGTCGGGAGTGTGCTTGCCCTCACCGAAGTTCAGCACCGTATTGGTGGTGCCGCGATACCCCATCTTGTGATTCAGTCCGGCCAGCACCACATCGTTGCGCGCGCCGAGCGAACCGTCTTCGGCCACGAGGAATTTCGGCACGATGAACAGGGAGATGCCCTTGGTTCCGGCCGGTCCGCCCGGAATCTTGGCCAGTACCAGGTGCACGATATTGTCGGTCAGCTCGTGATCGCCGCCGGAGATCCACATTTTCGAGCCGAACAGCCGGTAGGTGCCGTCGGCCTGCGGTTCGGCGCGGGTGACGATATCGGCCAGCGAGGAACCGGCCTGCGTTTCGGACAGGCACATCGTCCCGGTGAATCTGCCCTCTACCATGGGTTTGACGAAGCGCTCGATCTGCTCCGGAGTGCCGTGTGCGGCAAGGAGATTGGCATTGCCGACGGTCAGGAAGAGATATCCCGTGGTGCCGACATTGGCCGCCTGGAACCAGCAGAACCCGGCCGCCTCCAGGGTGGCGGGCAGCTGCAGCCCGCCGATCTCCTCATCCATGGCGGCACCGATGAGATTCGCCTTGCCGAAGGCTTCGACCGCGGCCTTGACCTCCGGAATGATGGTGACCCGCTCACCGTCGAAGGTCGGCTCATTGCTGTCATTGCGCTTGTTGTGCGGCGCGAACTGCTGGGTGGCGAGATCCTCGCAGAGGTCGAGGAAACCGTCGAAGGTCTCTCTGGAGTGTTCGCGGAACCGCGGCAGCGCCGTCAACTCCTCGACCCGCAGCCATTCGTAGAGCAGGAAATCGAGGTCCCTACGGGAGATCAATGTCGAGCGCACGGGCACTTCCTCTCGCGGTGGCGGAGCACTGGCTCAGACGGGCGTGCGCCGCGTCCGGGTCAATTTGGTACGTTACTATGCATGTGTCGCGAATCGATCCCAGGGCTGGGATGACCACAACCTCCAGTACCGCCCGACCCGTCGGCCGTCCTGCCGCCGCCTCCCCGGAGCAGGTGTTGGCCGCGGCGAGCGCCCAGTTCCTGGCCTCCGAGCGGGTCGACGTGCAGGCGATCGCGGCCGAGCTGGGGCTGTCGCGGGCGACCATCTACCGCTGGTTCGGGTCCCGGGACGGTCTGCTCGGCGCGGTCATGGTGTCGGAATTCGAGCGGATGGTCCTGGCGGCGCGCACCCGCGTCGACGGATCGGGCGCACCGCGCGTGCTCGCCATGCTCGACCGGGTGGCGCGCTGGATGACGCGCAGCGAGGCGTACCGGTATTTCATCGCGACCGAACAGGCCACCGCGGGCCGCATCATCACCACCAGCGACGGACCGGTGCAGCCGAAGGTGGTCGGGGTGGTCGCCGAGATACTCGATATCGCGATCGAGGAGGGCTATCAGAACCGGGTCGACACCGAGACGTTCGCGTATGCCCTGGTCCGGCTCATCGAGGCGTTTCTATATCAGGATGCGGTGACCGGTATTCGGGGCGATGTGGATCGGCTGCGCGCGGTGCTGGCGGTGATCCTGGGGCTGGATCCGGATCAGCGCGGCCCGTAGGTATCGAGGAACAGCACGGGTCCGTCACCGAAGTCGCCGCGGGTATCCATATCCAGCAGTCCCGCCAAAGCCTTTGCGGTGTAGACGGTTTCCAATTCCAGTCCGTTGGTCGCGGCGAGCTGCTGCGCGGCGATAGCGGCCGGGGTTTCGTGGCCGTAGCCGGGACCGAGCCAGTCGCGTACCATTGTCACGTCCTCCGGACGCAGCTCGGGCACGGTGACTTCCGCGCCCCGCGCGCGCAGCACTGCCGCGGCACGGTTCGCCAGCCCGACAATGTGCCGCGCGTCGAGCGGGAGCGAATCGTTGACGATGACACCGACAACGCGGGTGGGTAATCCGGCCAGCCGTAGGCCGAGGGCCAAACCCGCTGCCGTGCCACCGGATCCGACGGCGGTCACCAGATGCGTCGGTTCGGGTAGTTCGCCCGCGGCGATTTGCGCCGCCAGCTCCAATGCGACCTCGACGTAGCCGAGCGCGCCGATCGGCGACGATCCGCCGACGGGCAGCACATACGGCAGGGTGCGGCCGCGCATATGCCGCAGCAGCAGCCACGGCGCGGCGAGGACCGTGCGCAACTTGCTGTGCGTGAAATGTAAAGTGGCGCCGGAGTTTTCCAGCCGCCGCAATTGTGCGCGGACGTGGTCGTCCACCGGTTGGTCGACCAGCGCCAGCGCCGTGTCGATGCCGAATTCCCGAGCGTAGAGCGCCGTGGCCAGACCCCAGTTGGTTCCGGTGCCGCCGAAGGTGAGGATGGTGTGGGCTCCGCGTCGTCGCGCCTCGGGCAACAGCCACTCCAGTTTGCGGATCTTATTGCCACCCCAGCCGCCCGAGCCGTATCCACTTTCGTCCTTGCACCACACAGCGGCACCGGTGCCGAGATCGAGCAGGCGGACCGGCGTCGGCGCGCCACCGAGCCGGGTAAACGGCAGGGTGCTGGCCAGTTCGGGGAAGCGCTGGTGAAGCAGGGATTCGGTCATCCGACCATTATTGGGGTTCAGCTCCCTTCGGTGAGCAGTTGGTCGAGGCGGGCCGCGCAGACCTGGGAGAGATCGCCCATGCCGAGATGGCTGGACATGCGCAACAGGGGTACCGAAAGCAGAACCGCGCAGAGGATTTCATTGAAACGCAGGTTGCGCACCGGCCAGCCCGTGCGCGCCTCGTAGCCCGCGATGGTCTCCGCGCGTGTCGGCGTGCCGGGCAGTCGCGCTTGGCCCTGGAAATCGCTGCACAGCCAGTCCGTCAGCAGTAGCCAGGCGAGGTCGGCCTCGTGATCGCCGAGGTAGGCGATCTCCCAGTCGAGGACGCCGATTACCGAGAGATCGTCACCGTAGAGGAGATTCGATAGACGGCTATCACCCCAGCACAGCGTTATATGTTCGGGTCGATAGCGATTGCCGCGCAGCCAGGCCAGCGAGCGTTCGAAGATGGGCGATGGGGTGGGACTTGCCCAGTGCACCGCCAGATCCAGATAGTTGACCACCTGTTCGACCGGTTCGGCTCCGAGTCGAGGCATGCGCAGAAAGTCCAGGCGCAGTGCGGCCGGATCGAGCCGGTGCACCTGCGTCATGGTGTCTACACAGGACCACCAGATCGATGCGCGCTCTTCGGGTTTCGCCTCGAAGTACATCCCGGCCTCGTGATAGGTCGGGACATCGCTCGGTGTCCGGCCGCCATCTATTCGGTCCATGACGAAGTAGGGCGCGCCGAGCGGATTCGGGTCGGTATCGATCCAGCGCACTGTGGGGACCGGGATATCGGTTGCGGCGAGGCGTTTCATCACCAGGAACTGCCTGCGCAGATCGTAGTCGGGGAACAGTGCGACCTCGGGTGGTCGGCGAAAGACGAAGCCGGCGTGTCCCGGTGCGGTGTTCAGCCCCTCGACATCGAAAAGGAAGGTGTCGGAGGCAAAGCCCTGGTCGGCGCGCTTCCAATTCGCGATGGTTGCCTGTTGCGAGGCTGTAATGTGCTGGTGCACAAGGGGTTCCAAATGCGCGGGCAGTTCATCCGGGGTGAGCCGGGTGGCACTCATATTGCTCACCAACCGGTGTAGCCGTAGCGCGGGTAGCTGCCCATGAACACCATCTCCAGCAGTCCGTGCCCGACCTTGTCGCCCGCGCGCACCTCGCACAACGTCTCGCTCAGCAGGCTGATCGGCCGGACCTGGTCGAGATCGGTGATGTCGACAGTGAATCCATCGCTGAACGACTTCCCCCGCCACATGCCCGACGCGTAGCCGCGGTACTCGTTGTACCCGGCGAAACCGGGCCAGAAGCGACAGCTCGGGCGCACCTCGAGCACCGAGGACGCGCGGTCGGCGCGATGCACGGTGAAGGTGCCGCCGGTGGCGACGCGCAGTTCGGATTCGAAGGTGAGATCGTGCTCGACATCGATGATCGGCGTCGAATCCCGTCCGGTCGCGATCGGGTACAGCACCTCCCCCTCGAATTGCCAGCGCGCGCCCGTGCTGGTCTCGCGCTGCGCGAAATGCACCAGCTCATCGTCGAATTGGAAAATGCCCATGTAGTAGAGCACGCCGTCGGGCACCTCGGTGGGTTGTAGGCCCGCGCCCTCGTCGAGACTGCCGCCGCCGGGACCGTGCCGCACGCCCCACGAGTGGTCGCGGCCGAACCACCATTGCTCGGGGTCGATGTCGATACGCCTGCCGTCGATCTCGATCCAGCCGGTGACGGTGCCGTTCTGGTAGTACCGCCGCGCGTCTTCGCGCACCCGTCCGTGGGAACGGTGGAAGGCGGGTGTCTGCTCGTAGGCGGGGAACGTCCCGTGGAAGTCCAGCCGCAGACGCAGGCCGTGGTCGTTATCGGTCAGCGTGGCTCTGGTGCCGAGCAGCGGTTCGGTCACCTCGTAGGTGTACGGGCCGACATCCCAGGCGCCGAGGGTCGCCGCGCGATGGTTGTATTCGGTGGACAGGCGCACGACCTTCGCCCGTTTACCGCCGACGGTCACCATGGCATAGGCGTCCATGACATTGCGGTTGGGGAAGCGGGCGAGACCCGTCATCACACTGATCTCGCCGGATTTGTCGAAGCCGTACATCACCACGCGCTCGGTCCAGCGCAGATCGCTCTGTCCGACGTGATCGAACGTCGTCGCGAGTTGATGGGACAGCATTTCGTCTTCGGGCACCAGCATTCGGACTCCTTCATCGGGGTACCCGCGAATGTAATGCGTTGCACATCGCAACGTAATTGTTTCGCCGATTCCCGCCGGGTACGCTCCGCCGTATGACGTCCACCGATTCCGCGCCCCCGAGGTCCGCCGCCGGGCGGCCACGCGATGCGCAGATCGATCGGGCCGTCCTCGACGCGACCAGGGAACTGCTCGCCGAGGTCGGCTATCAGGACACCTCGATCGCCGCCGTCGCCCGGCGCGCCAATGTCGGGACCGCACCCATCTACCGGCGCTGGCCCGGTAAGGAAGCGCTGATCGAGGACGCCGTCTTCGGCTCCGAAAACCTCTGGCTCCCAGCAGAAACCGATGATCTACACGCCGATTTGATCGCGTGGGTGCGCGTTTTTCTGGCTCGCATCGCCGAACCCTCCACGCGCGCCGCGATTCCTGGACTCATCTCGGCCTACCACCGCGACCCCGACCGCTACCGCGCCCTGCACGACCGCGCCGACCTACCCGCCCGCCAGGCGTTCACGGCCCGAATCCACTCGGCCATACCCCCGGACGCCGATGCAACCGCGACCGCGGACCTGGTATTCGAAATCCTGGTCGCCCGGACCCTGGTCCGCGGACTCACCCACGGCACCGATGACGACGAAACCTTCTGCGCCCGCACAGCCGATGCTCTGGTGACCCTGATCCGTTCCGCCACCTGACCGGGTTCGTGGAAAGAGTTCGCGTTGGGGATCGGCAGGCCGGCCGGTACGAAGACGAGTGAGCCCAGCGAATGCCATCGACCACCGCCTTGGCGCGCAATGCGATCGACGACTGTCGGTGGCGATCCGGTTATCGGATGGCGTGCCACCGCACGACCCGCTCAGGGCGTCGATATCGAGCCGGGCTCAGTCGAGCTCGATGAGGCCGTGTTTGCGCGCGACTGCGGCGGCCTCCGTTCGCGTCGCGGCACTGAGCTTGGTGAGGATTCGCGAGACGTGTACGCCCGCGGTATTGCCGCTGATAAAGAGTTCGGCCGCGATCTGCCGATTGCTCAAACCCTGTGCGACCAAGCGCAATACGTCGATCTCACGTGGTGTCAGGCCGAATGTTCGCGGCGCGGCCGCCGCCGGTTCCGGGCGGCTCACCTCGAGTGCGACCCTGGCGCGCTCGGCCAGTTGCCCGGCCGCCTCGGTCAATGGCGTCGCGCCCAATTCCGCTGCCAGTTCGGCGGCTTCGCGCAGGGGTTCTCGGGCGGCGGTGCGATTGCCCACCGCCAGTTCGGCTTCGGCGCAACCGAGGAGGCTGCGGGCCAGGTCGTAGCGCTGGCCGATGGTGCGCCACGCGGATACCGCTTCGGCCCAGGCGGCGGGATCGCTGTTCCGGGTGGCAGTGAAGACGGCACGGTGGGCCGTGTCGACCATGGTGGTGACCGGCAATTGGTCGGCGATCGACGCGAGATCCGTTGGCGCGTTCTCGATCCGGGCTGCGGTCGCGAGCAGCGGCCACGCCTCGTGGTGATGGGTGGCCAGATCATCGGCCGCCAGCGCCTCGGCAACAACCTCACCTGCACGAAGGGATTCTCCGTCGGCGATCGCGATATCGGTTCGCAGAGTGTGCAATTGGAGCTGGTACTGGCGTGCCCACCGTCCGTCGCTCAGTAGCGCCGCGGCGGCGTCGGCACTGTTCGTCGCCGCCGCTGACGAGCCCTGTGCCAGGACGATCCTGGCATGGCACAGCAGTAGCGCGGCCTTGCTCAGCGGTGGCAGCTGCCCGGTGAGCGATTCATCGATGAGACCGAGCGTCTCCGGCCAGCGGCCGAGAGCGGTGAGCGCTTGGGCCCATTTCACCAGCAGAATGGGCCCGGCCTCGGCGAAACGGAAGGTTTCGTGCGCCGCTCGTAATCCCTGTTGGATCGCTTCGATAGCCGCATGATGCTGGCCCGCCGTGACGAGTGCTGCCGACTCCCACAGCACCACGGTCAACAGCGTCTGCGGATCGGCTGCCGCGGCATGGGCCTTTTCGAAATATGTAATAGCGGAGCCGGTCCGGGTGGCCGCCGCCAACCCCTGATAGGCGTAGCCGCGCGCCGCCAGCGCTGGCGTCCCGGTCTGTTCGGCGACCTCGACCGCGGCCCAGGCGGCCCGGGCGGCCCCGGCGGCGTCACCGCTGAAGACACGGGATGCGGCGAGTTCGGCGAGTGCCTCACCACGCAGCACGGTCGGCGGCTGCTCGGGCAGCAATTCGAGTGCCCGGTCGAGATCGCCGACGGATCCGCCGCCGCTCTGATTCCTCAGCACCGCGCGGTAGTAGTAGAGCCGGGCGGCGCGCTCCGGTGCGGCCGTCGCATCCAGCAGTTCCAGCGCCTCGTCGGCCGCCGCGACACCGTGCTCGACGATGCCACCGAGATGACAGGCCTCGACGACGCGTTCCAGTACGTCGAGGCGATCGGCCCCGACCAGCATCGCGGCATCGGGCACTCGATCCCACAGTGTCAGCACCCGGTCCAAATGCCGCAGGCGTTCGCCATGTGCCGCTTCGGATTCCGCGGCTGCGGCGGCCGCCCAGGATGCGGTGACCGCGCGCGGTAGATCGCCCGCGGCGTACGCGTGATAGGCCAACTCGCCCATCCGCCAGTCGTCGGCACGCAGCGTATCGTCGGCGATCAGCGCGTGAGAAAGTCTGGTGTGCAAGCGCTTTCGTTCGATCGGCAGCAGGTCGTCGTAGACGGCATCGCGAATCAGGCTGTGCGGGAACTCGTAGCCGGTATCGGTGGCGAGCAGCAGCCGCTGCTCGGTCAGCTGGCGCAGCGCGAGGTCCAGCGCATCGTCGGTCAGGTCCGTGGCGGACTCCAGTAGTCCGCCGCGCACCGGCGACCCCGCGACGGCGGCGAGCCGCAAGAGCGCCTTGGCATCGTCGGGCAGACCGGATTGATAGTCGAGCAACAGTTCGGACAGGTCCGCGGGAACGTCCTCCGGCGCGCGATCGGGATCCGTTCGCAGCGCACGGCCGAGCGCCTCAACGAACAGCGGAATTCCCTTGCTGCGCTGGAAGACTCGGGTGCCAATGCCCGGATCTGGTTCGCGGCCGAGCATTGCGGCGAGCTGGCGACCGACCTCGTGTTTGGTCAGCGGCTCCGGATTGAGTACGCGCACACCGGGATTGCGCCGCAGTCCGGCGACGAGCCGACGCAGCGGCTCCGCATCGCTGGGCCGATAAGTCCCGATCAGCAGTAGATCGCGCTGGGCGAGATCGGCGACCAGGAAGGCCAGCAGTTCCTGGCTCGAATCGTCGGCCCAGTGCAGATCCTCTAGGACGAGCACCACCGGACGCGCAAGTGCCAGCTGTTCCAGCACGGTCAGGATCTCGCCGAACAGTCGGATCCGATCCGACTCGGGCTCCGCCGATCCGGCCCGCATTGCCAGTTCCGGCAGCCAGCGCGATAGCGCGGGGCGGGTGACCGGAAGTAGCGCGGTCAGCTCCTCGATGCCGATCCGGCGTAGCAGAGCGCGCATGATCGAGACGAACGGCGCGAACGGCACCCCGTTGTCTCCGGACTCCGGGCACTGGCCGACCAGTACGACCACATCCGCGCCGAGCCGCGACGTGAACTCGCCGACCAGCCGCGATTTACCGAGGCCGGGCTCACCGGCGATCAGCACCGTATGCACCGACTCGTCCCGATACGCCTGCTGGAGCGCGGCGACCTCTGCTGCTCGCCCGACAAAGGCACCGCGGTCGGGAAGGCTCAACACCACGCGATCATGCCTCGATCGTGGGCCCGGTGCCAATAAAGAGCGCGCGGCCCGAAGATAACGAATTCTCGTGATTCGCCGGCACTCCCGTTACCAGCAGAGTCAATGCCATGACGAACAACGACATCCGCCCCTACCGCATCGAAATCCCACCGGCCGCGATCGACGATCTGCGCGAGCGCCTGGCCCGCACCCGCTGGATCGACGACCTGCCCGGCACCGGCTGGGAGCGCGGCGTACCCACGGCATATCTGAAGGAGCTTGCCGGTTACTGGGCCGAGAAATTCGATTGGCGCGCGGTTGAGGCGGAGCTCGACGAGTACCCGCAGTTCATCACCACCATCGATGGGCAGGATGTGCACTTCCTGCATGTGCGCTCCGCCGAAGCCGACGCCACCCCTCTGCTGTTGCTGCACGGCTGGCCCAGCTCGGTGCTCGACTTCCTGGACATGATCGGCCCGCTGACCGATCCGAAGGCGCACGGCCAAGCCGACGTGCCCGCCTTCCACCTGGTCATTCCGTCGCTGCCGGGCCACGGCTTCTCCGGTCCCATTACCGAGGCGGGCTGGCATGACGGCCGGGTCGCGGCGGCGCTGGCGGAGCTGATGGCTCGCCTCGGCTACGACCGGTACGGGGTGCAGGGTGGTGACCACGGTGCATTTCTCGCGCCACGGCTGGCCCGGCTCGATGGCGAGCATGTGCTCGGCGTGCATGTCAATGCGCTGGTCACCTTCCCGACCGGCGATCCGGCCGATATGGCCGCGCTCACCGACGCCGAGCGGCAGCGAATGGCGCGCATGCAGAACTTCCAGGACGACGGCTCGGCCTATATGCAACTCAACGGCTCGCGCCCGAACACCATCGCGCAACTGGTGGCCGATTCTCCGGTCGGGCAGCTCGGCTGGATCATCGAGAAATACAAGGAGTGGATCGACCAGTCGCACGAACTGCCGGAACAAGGCATCGACAAGGACCGGATCCTGGCGAATGTGAGCATTTACTGGTTTACCGACACCGCCCGCAGCGTGGCCAATTTCTACTACGAGCGCTTCCACGATGCCGCGATGTTCGCACCCGCCCCGAAAGGCACCGTGCCCACCGGGGTGGCGGTCTTCAAGGACGGTGACTACGCGATCCGCCGCTTCGCCGAGCAGGCGCACAACATCACGCACTGGTCGGAGTTCTACTCCGGCGGCCACTTCCCGGCCCTCGAGGTGCCCGACCTGCTGGTCGGCGATATCCGCGAGTTCTTCCGCACCATCGGCTGAGCGCATCGCGCCCGTAACATCGCGCTGGGACTTGCGTCTCCACCAAGGGGAGGAGAGTAGGAAGCAGTAGGCACGAGAGCGGCCCGGCGCCCTTCGAGGTGCCGGGCCGCTCTCGTGCTACCAGGTTCGGGGGCACGATGGAACAGAGCCGGACGGGTGAATCAGCAGCGCTGAGATGGCCGCGCTCGGTTGGACATTCGAGTTCGGCCGCGCCCATTTCGTGCCCACAACCGCCCGGAAATCCGACGTCATCGCGGATCAATCACAGTCATGTGTTTCCGCCCCGGTGGTTTCAACCGGCCGAGCCAGTGCGGACCTTGGGGGCGTTGGGGTCGTATATCACAGCCTCGGAATAGCCGATACGTGTTGGTTCGGTCGGCAATTGACTAGTTCTCGAGGGGAAATCGTCGCCCAGGGACGAATGTTCAGTTGTCACATGCGGTGGGCACTTCACCCCTTCGACTTCCACCGATTCGTGGGGTCGAACCACCACATTGAAGGGGGTTTCGGTTTCTGATGCGGTGCCGATGATGCGGCAGTGCTGCCAGGCTTCGATGAGATAGGTGTCGTCGGTGTCGTTACGGCAACTCGTGCCCGAACAAGACACCCCCTCGGGAAAGGGCCGCGCACTGGCCTGCGGGGCCAGTCCGACGACGGTGGCTGTGAACACAGCGCCCGCGATACCCGAGACAGCCAGCAACCGGTTGAACAAATTGATCGTTGTCCTTTCGACTTTCCTGCATGCTGTGACATGCGCGATTACCGACCACTGCCGCACTCGGCGGACCCGGTGTCGACGGCGGCCAGGACGGCTGCCCGTCCATCGCAGTATGCATTCGCCTCGATGGTGGGAACATCCGCCGGCGCCCAAGTGATCACTAGGTGACCGCCGTCGCTGCGACCGGCCGGACACACGGACAGCGTGTGCTTCCAGGAGGCTTCAGCTGGTGGAAGCTGGATAAGACCGTGTCTCATATCGTCTGATTCCGGAGTAGAAGCTGTGTCGGTCTCGTTCTCGGGCGCCCGGCTTGCTCGCAATTCAGTGGATTAGCTGTGCCGAATCTTTCTGAAGCGCACGCGGTCTCGCGATGACTGCTACTGCTACCGCAGTGGTCAGGATGCCGGTGGTGATCATGCTGATCGACTTGTCCAGGCCAGGGGTGTAGGCCTCGGTGACGTTCACCATGGTGTGCAGCAGGATTGCCGCACTCACCCCGTGCCCGGTCTGATTGTGCAGCCAGACGATGAGCACGCGGGCGGCGACGGTGCCGAGGAACCATCCGGCCAGCCACGTTGCCGGATGCCCGGCCTGTAGCAGTGGAATCAGATGCCAGAGCGCCCCGTATAGGCCGAGCCCGATCCCGGTCGCGGTCGGACCGAAGCGCTGCTGTAGCGGGTCGGTCGCATACGCAGTCCAGCCGAGTTCTTCGCAGGTGGCCGCCAGCGTGTACATCACGATCACTACGGGTGCCGCTGTCAGCGACAGTGGCAGCACCGCATCCACCTGCCCGGACCACCGCAGCAGCAGATGCGACACCACCGCGATCACTGGAATGAGCAGCGCGGCCAGCACATACCAGCGCAGCTGGGCGGCGGGCCGGTCGACCGCGCGCCTCAGAATCGTCACGGTGGCGGCACCACCGCTGTGGCGCCAGGTCAGTACCGCTGCGACGATGATGGGCAGCACGAACATGAATGCGCTGCTCGGTAGTCGCATCGCGCCTATTTGCAGCCCGCCGGTGACCGCACCGAGGACGAAGAACGGAACTGACAGTGCCGTAAGCAGGCTGAGGAACAGTACGGGCCGATCTCGGGCATTCACGGCGCTCACGATACAAAGATCACTCCCGTGATCGCCTCCGAGTTTTCTGTGCTGCACCGCGGACCGTGCCCGACGTCGCCAGAATTCGTTTCGAATGTGTCGGGATCGGTTGTGCTGCATGATGTTCGACCGTGGTGGACAAGCTGTCGAAACGTATTGCGCCGGATGCGCTGTGGGATCTGGTCGAGCCGTTGCTTCCGGAGTTCGCATCGCGTGCCCAGGGTGGCGGGCGAGCGCCAGTGAACCAGCGGGCGGTGTTCACGGCAGTGGTGTACGTGCAGACCAGTGGGAGTGCTTGGCGGATGCTACCGCCGTCGTTCGGGGTTTCCGTGCCCACAGCGCACTGGAGGTTCACGATGTGGACCAAGTCCGGTGTGTGGCGTCGATTGCACCGGGCGGTGCTGGACGAGCTGGGCAGCCAGGGCTTGGTTGACTGGTCGCGGGCGGTGATCGACGCCGCGAGTGTTCGGGCGAAAAAGGGGGGCGATTTGGCGGGACCGAGTCCGGTCGACCGCGGCAAGCCTGGCTCCAAGCTCCACATTCTGTCCGATTGTGTGGGAATCCCTCTGTCCGTTGGAGTTTCGGCTGCCAACACCAACGACGCCGAGGCGCTGCGCCCGCTGGTGCGGGCTATCCCGTTGGTCCGGGCGCGGCGTGGGCCGCGTCGATGCCGGCCTGCGAAATTGCACGCGGACAAGGCCTATGACATCGCTGAGCTGCGACTGTGGGTGCATCGGCGCGGCATAGCCGTTCGCATCGCCCGCAAGGGCATCGAATCGTCCGAGCGTCTGGGTCGCCATCGGTGGGTCATTGAGCGGACGGTGTCGTGGCTATCTGGCTACCACCGTCTCAACATCCGCTACGAGCGCAAAGCCATGCACTTCTGTGCCTTTCTCACATTGGTAGCCGCACTGACCTGCTGCAAGAAACCGGCGAAGGCGAGATCAACCAAATGAGACACCGTCTAAGGAGGGGCTACCGGAATGCCGAGAGAAATTGCTGGGAAAATCCTCTATGCCCCGACAAGGAAACATCCGCCACCCGCGGCTCATCACCGAGGAAATCGCCGGATGCAAGAAGCAGTTCGCCGCGTTCAACGCCCAGCGGAAACCTGATAGCCAGTCACCCTCCCGAACCGAAAACCGGAGCCAACCGCAGATTCTGGGACGACCTGTCCGGCACTGAATACGAGGACTGGACCTACCCTGGCGACGCGCCCTTACCCGTGGAGGTGCGGCGGCAGCAGTTGGCCGCGGTTCAGCCAGCACACGTCGGCAAGCGCGCGTCGGGGCATGTAGGTTCTCAAAAGTCATGGCAAACCGCCAGCTCACTGACCTGGCCGTTTACGGTTTGTCTCACGCCGTGGCGGACGTTGTCAGTCTCAATTCGGAGGCATTTCCTAACACTTCGTCCGTGGGTGGTCCACGGCATCCCACCACGGACCGCGCTACTGCTCGCCAACCTCCGCCCGGTTGATCGCTCGCTCAGCCGCATGAGCGCACGCCGCGGCCGGGTGTAGCTGGGTTTGGCCATGATCTTCCGCTAACCCAGCTGGGTGAAACATCGACTCCTCGAGAGCCGATTCGACCAGCGTGGAGTCCAATCACGCACCTGGCTATGTCATGCACACTGATCACGCACCTGCCGTAGCTTTGCTCATCGGAGTTCTCGTGCTCGCCACCCTCGTGGTGGTGACACTTCGGTTGCGCGGCAAGTCCTGGGTTGTGGTGGTGCTCGGTGGTGTAGCCGCGGCGGTCATCGGCTACGTCGTGGGCCTGGAGGCGCTCATTCTGATGTGGTGAAGACCGTTGCCTACGGAGTCGATCACCGTGTTCGCGCCCGAAAATCGGTATGTGCGCGCGTTCGCGAGATCAACAGTCACCCATTCCACGGGGCCGGATACGACACCGACCGAACATCGTGCATTCGGCATTGTGGGACGTCTCGAGGCGCAGCCGGTCTCGTCCGTCGAACGCGCGATAGGTGGCAGGAGAGTGCATTCTTCGGCAACCAGTGCGCAGAAGCTCTTCTGGGTCCACAGCGCACCGCCCCGATCCTTTCCGCACGCCCACTGCTTGCCGAAGAACCAAAACGGCGGATCCGCGACGAATACGACGGAGTCGAATACTGTTCTCGCATGTTCCCCACCTGGCGAATCGCTGCTGCCAAAGCGGCATTTCAGCACTGGCCCCGGCGTGCCACCCTTGGGCTGGCGGGATGGATCGTGCTCCTCGGGTTTCCCGCAGCAGTCATCGGCGTTGCGGTTACGGCCGGATTTCGCTCCGCCGCAACCGAACTCATCGTTGGTGTCTGGCTGCTGCTCGTGGTGGCCACCGTACTCGTCGCGGTTTGGCTCTGGGTGTGGCGCGTCAGCGAACTCGCCAGCAAGGAAAGCAGTGCACGCTATGACGTGCTGCGGGACATCGAAACCTCGCGGCTCACCCTGCGCCGACCGGCGCCGAAGGACGCAGTCCCGCTCGAGGCCACGATCGACGATGCGATGCTCGCCAGCAACGGTTGGACAGAACGAAATGGCCGGGCACTGATCAAGGCGGTCGGGCGCGGCCACCTGACTCCCGGGCTGCTGGTGATCGAGTCGCGATCAGACACAACCGTGATCGGTGGCGCGACTGTGCACCCGAGCGCCGACCAGACGTTCGCGTCCATCGGTTGGTGGATTGGCCCCAGTCACCGGCGAGCCGGCTATGCGAGCGAAGCGGTGGCCGCCCTCGTCGACGCGATCCACGACACCGGATACACCAGCGTAGAGATCGGCACGAACGAGTCGAATCTCGCGGTGCAGCGCATCTGCGACAAGATCGGCGCAACAGAAAAGGACCGGCGACCGCAGCCGTTGCCGGACGGATCGACCGTCCCTGGAATTTGGTATGAACATTACCGCGTGGTCACAGAACCAACGTGAATCAAGTGCTCTGTCCCAGATGTGAACGGGCCGCCGGTTTCGAGTCGTTGCCGCTCAGCGGACGGTTAGCCGATTGCCAGGACGCATGGGTGGATCGCGTCACGAGCTGAGCACCTGACCTGCTCCAGTCGCCCGGCAATCGGCTATTACAGGGTAGTTGGACCGCTACGCTTCGAGCCGATCGTCAGAAGGAATGCCGACGAACGGCAGGGCAGTCGGCGGAGGGTTGCTGCGATCACCGCACCGGCTGTGCATGCCAATCTGCCCCAGCGAAGCGTGCGGAATCTCAGAACCGTGGCGGATCCGACACGTCACCGCCAAACGTTCTGAGATTCCACCACGAGTTTTGAGAACCTACAGGGCAGGTGTCCAACGGTCCGAACCACTCCGTGTGTTCGATCAGGGTTCCAGATACAACCTTTCATTGGGAAGACGCGGGTAGCCGCTGGCGTCGCCGAGGTCCATGGTCACTGCATCGGCGTGGTGCCGCGCCTGATGCTCCTGCATAAAAGTCAGCGCCGCGGTGAGGCAGGCGGCGAAGTCGAAGCGTGCTCCGTGCAGGAACACGCTCAGATGCACATCCGGCTCTCCTGGGTTCGGAGATACGTTCGCGCTCACGGGTTCTCGCGATCGCCAAGGCTGGCTGACAGGGCATCTATCGCGTCGTCGTTGCTTCGGTCGTTCTCGTAGTCGGCGCACCAACCGTCCTCGTCCACCTCGGTAATCCCGTCGGCGGTGTGGCAGAGCGTGACGCTATCGACAGGTGCGAGGTTCAATTTCTCCGGCGTGTGTTCGTGAAAAGCCTTTAGCAACACCGCCACCGACGGCGCGATCTCGGTCCTACGTTGCCGTTCAACCTCATTCATGGCGCACAACTCCGAAACCGCTGGGCGCGAAGTCGGTGCGGTCGTCGAGGACCCGCACACCGTCCACGGACCACTCAAGCATGAGCGTCCCTGCGTCGCACCGGCCGGCAGTGCTCTGAGCAGGCGCGGATCGTGTCAACCACCACAAGTCCGGACGGTCGGAAGGTGCATCGGGGTGGTTCGATCCAGCGCCGGAACTGCTCACCTTGGTCGACTGGTGACGGTAACGCGACAGTGCCACCGGTTCGCACCACCGATACGTTCAGACGGAACATCTCGGCGAACAGGAGCACGTCATCGGGGATGTCGGGCCTGACCAAGTATGTCCAGCGGTTCGAGCGTGGATGCGACAGGATTGGACCAATGTCCGAACCCTGGTGCTGCATATGTATTTTCACGGCCTGGCCGAGGTGAGCAGGAAGCATCAGTGCCCAAACGTGTTCGGCCTTCATGATGATGCGGCCCAGGTGCGGCGGATCGATGTTCGCGGGCAGATCGCACACCCGCCGATAGAAGTGGCAGCGTGACACCGGGCTATCGCCAAAAGCTATGTGGTCCATCAGTTTCAGACCCCTCGATCGGGTTGTTCAGTGCGGGTTTGCTCGGGCTTCCACTTGCGTAGGGCGTCTAGGTATCGATCGAGAACATCGGCGGGGACATCGACCCCGAGTGCGGCGGGCGGGCCGACGAGTGGCCTTCGGTGCGGTAGCTCTGGGTTCAGCATCGTGACCCCCTCGGTACGACTGCGGATAAGGTGCGCGCGGCCCCTGAACCAAACTCCCTGATGAAGGGGAAGAGGAGGTTGCCTCTCCGGGCGCACATCCAGTAGACACCTAGACTCGCCAAACTGGAACTATCAACGCATGAGTTCCATGGAATACACTGGAGTTCCAGTTTGAACCTCCACCTGTAGCGAGGCTAACGAGATGACGACTCTTCCCTATCGGGCCATGGGCCGACTACTGCGCGAGTTGCGTGGCGAACACACGCAATTGGCGGCCAGTCGCGTACTGGAGATTTCCAAGCAGGGCGTCGGCAGGCTGGAGAAGGGGCAGCCGATCAAGATGACGACAGCGGACCTGAACAACCTGCTGGACTTCTACCAAGCCGCATCGGAACAACGTCAGACCGTGCTAGCGCTGTGGGCGGAAGTGCGGGAAGCCAAGTCGCAGTATGGAAACCGGCGAGGCTGGTGGCGGGCGTACGCGGACACCTACGGCGCCCATTTCGATCATTACTTGTCACTCGAAGAGTCCGCCAACAGGCTCACGACCTTCCAACTCACCTTGCTTCCTGGGTTACTTCAGACTCCCGCGTACCGCAGGGCGGTCGTTGAAGCCGCGTATCCAGAGATCTCCCGAGTTGAACTCGAACGCCGCGTCGAGTTGATGATCAGGCGGCAGGCGCGACTCTCTGTCGACGCCGATTTTATGGTGGACGTGGTCTTGGCTGAGATGGCGTTGCGCCTGCCGGTTGGCGGGCCGAAAGTGATGGCCGAACAACTGGACTCATTGATCAAGGTATCTCGCTTGCCCAACGTGTCCATCCGAGTGGTTCCGAGCGGCGTCGTCGGCTATCCGGGCTTGGTGATGGGCAGCTTCACGTTGTGCGAGTTCCCAGCGATAACGCCCGGTCACGATGACCTGCTCGAACCTCCGGTCGTATACATCGAGAGCCATGAGGGGGCATTGTTCCTCGATGAGGACGCCGCCATCGCCAGGTATCGCAGTGCCATATTGGATATCCAGCGTGTAGCGTTGTCTTCACAGCAGACTAGGCGGCTGCTCTCGGAGATAGCGGAGAGTTTGAGGTGATCATGGACCTTTCGGATGCCCGGTGGTTCAAGTCCAGCCACAGTGGCAGCGAACATGCTTGTGTTGAGATCGCTCATCTTGACGAGGGCATGGTGGGTGTGCGCGACTCGAAGAACCCAACTGGTCCCGCGCTGGTATTCACGCCTTCGGAGTGGGACGCGTTCACCGTTGGCGTACACGATGGCGAGTTCGACCGGCCGTGACGCGTCGCTAGCAGACAGCCCCCAGCCTCAAAGCTGGGGGCTGTCTTCGTGGTACGCCCGGCACGTCCGATCACTTGGGGGTTGCGAGTCTTTGGAGGAAGCCGTGGTGCTAATACTGCAACGCCACTTACGTGAGCTGCCGACGACCTGATCGCGGCGCTGCCGGCGAAGTCGTGGCAGCGGTTGTCGGTCGGGGCCGGAGCCCACGGGCCGCGCCTGTACGACTGGGCGCGCATTCGCGTCGACGGCGACTGGAAGACCGGGCGTGGGCACTGGCTGTTGGCGCGGCGCTTGCTGACACCCAACAGCAAAGGTGAGCTCGAGATCGCCTACTACGTCTGCTACGGCCCGCGCCGATCCCGACTGGTGGACCTGGCCTGGATCGCGGGCAGCCGTTGGCATATCGAGGAAGCGTTTCAGCAGGCCAAAGGCGAGGCCGGACTCGACCACTACCAGGTCCGCGCCTGGCGGGCCTGGTAGGCCCATATCACGTTGTCCGTGCTTGCCCTTGCCTGGCTGTCGGCATCGAAATCCATTGCCGCAAAAGGGGAATCGGCGACAACGAGCACGACATGATTGTCCTTACGCTACCCGAGATACGACGGTTGCTGGTGAACCTCGTTCTCCGACACGCCAACCCGCCATCAAAGGTGTGGGCATGGTCGAACTGGCGTCGCAGACGGCAATACCAAGCCCGCCTCAGCCACTACCGACGACGGCGGGGATCCCCGCTCGCGTGAACCCAACCTGACAGACGGGTCCGCCACAGGACACTTTGCCTCCAGGGTTTCGACCGGTCAGCGCGGGAATGGCAAGGAGTTGGTTCTGATCGCAAACCTGGGCAGTTACAGTCCGTGACATGGGAAGCTCGAACGACACTCAAACGGGGGATGTCCGCAGCCTGGTGGTTGCACATTTGCCCGACTACAAGATCGACTCGGTGACGTTGCTGGGTGAGGGACAGGACAATATCGCCTACGAAGTCAACGCCGACTTGATCGTGCGGTTCAACAAGGAATCCGATCCGCAGGTTCGAGCAGCGCAGGTCGACGCCGAGGCCCGTCTTCTGGCCGCTGTCGCCGACATCTCGCCGGTTCCGGTCCCTGAGCCGAGTTTCACCGTCGCCGAGCGGGGTTGTCTTGCGTATTTCAAGGTTCCCGGGCTGCCGCTGATCAACCTGCCCGTAGCCCGCCGACGGGCCCACACGGGCCCGGTCGCCACCGTGCTCGGCCAGCTTCTCGACACCCTGCACGCCGTCCCCGTCGAACGATTCGCCGGATTGGTGGACGTCGACAACCAGCCGATGACACTGTGGCTGGACGAGGCCGCCCAGACCTATGAGTCGATCGTCGACGAGGTCCCCCGCCCGCATCGAGCGGCCGTCGAACTGTTCCTGGCCGCGTCGCCGCCGACAGACCAGCACAACCTGGTGTTCTCCCACAACGATTTGGGGATCGAACACGTTCTCGTGGAGCCGGATTCGGGAACAGTCACGGGCGTCATCGACTGGAGCGACGCCGCGATCACAGACGCCGCCTGCGACTTCGGCTTGATCTACCGCGACCTCGGTCCGACCGCCCTCGACACAGCCCTGCACAACTACAGAACCGGCTCTCACGACCTGCGATCGATACGCACACGCGCCGACTTCTATGCCAAATGCAGCGTCTTGGAGGACCTGGCATACGGACTCGAGACCGGACACCACCAATACCTCGACACAAGTCTCACAGCACTGACCTGGCTCTACCCACTCGGAGCCCACTGATCTCGACACGCACCTGCAAGGCCCGGGCCGCCGCCTTCCAGCACCGCAACGACACCACTCGAGTGGCGTTGCAGTACTGACTCCGAACCGGAGGCACCGGGATCGGATCCTGGCGAATGTGAGCATTTACTGGTTTACCGACACCGCCCGCAGTGTGGCCAATTTCTACTACGAGCGCTTCCACGATGTCGCGATGTTCGCACCCGCCCCGAAAGGCACCGTGCCCACCGGGGTGGCGGTCTTCAAGGACGGTGACTACGCGATCCGCCGCTTCGCCGAGAAGGCGTACAACATCACGCACTGGTCGGAGTTCCAATCCTGCGGCCACCCTGCGCTCGAGGTGCCCGACCTGCTCATCGGCGATATCCGCGAGTTCTTCCGCACCATCGGCTGATCGCGTCGCGGCCGTAACATCGCGCTGGGACTTGCGTCTCCACCAGGGGGAGACAGGAGGGTAGGGGCATGGACGGCGACACGCTTTATCCGATCGGCACCATGGCCGAACGGACCGGCCTCTCGGTCAAGACAATCCGGTTCTATGCCGATACCGGTGTCGTGCCGCCGACCACCCACAGCCCCGCCGGCTATCGGCTCTACGACGACGACGCCCTCGCCCGCCTGCAACTGGTGCGGACCCTGCGCGAACTCGGCATTGATCTGCCCGCCATCCGACAGGTGCTCGAACGCAAACTGTCGGTGTCCGAGGTGGCCTGCGCACATGCCGAAGCGTTGGAATTCCAGATCAGCGCACTTCGGGTGCGGCGCACGGTGTTGCGAGCGATCGCCGAGCGGGGTCCGACTCGCGAGGAAATGGAACTCATGCACAGGCTCGTCGAACTCTCCGACGCCGAAAAGCGCCGACTCATTGCCGATTTCGTCGAAGACACCTTCGGCAGTACCGATGCCAATCCCGAATTCGTCGATCTCATCCGCTCGGCAATGCCGGAACTGCCCGACGATCCGGAACCTGCTCAGGTGCAGGCCTGGGTGGAGCTCGCCGAACTGACCCGAGACCCGGACTTTCGCGCATCGGTACGCCGCATGGCGCAATACCAGGCCACCCAGCGCGCCGAAGGCGATACCACCGGTTTGCACCACGAGTTGACCGAACTCGTGCGCGATCGGGTCGGGCAGGCTCTCACCTCGGGGATAGCGCCGAATTCCGTTGCGGCCGAACCCATTGTCGACGAGTTGACGGCCGCATATGCGACAACTTTCGATCGCCCCGATGACTCCGAGCTACGAGGCTGGCTGCTGGCCCGGCTCGAGGTTGCAGGAGACCCGCGCTCCGAACGCTATTGGCAGCTGCTTGCGGTCATCAATGGCTGGCCGGTCCCGCCGACACTCGTGCCGGTGTTCGACTGGCTCGGTGCCGCATTGCGTGCACATCCCTGAACCGATGCCGGGCCCCCGCGGTGGCGGCCCGGCATCCGCTCGGTCAGTCCAGGTCGGCCAGCTTGGCGAGGATGGCCGCGGCCATGGCGGCCGGGTCGCCGTCCTCGGGACGCAGCACGAGTTCGGCACCGGTGGGCGCCTCATAGGGATCATCGATGCCGGTGAAGCCACGGATTTCACCGGCCCGCGCCTTGGCGTACATGCCCTTGGGATCGCGGGATTCGCAGATCTCGAGGGGGGTGTCCACGAAGACCTCGATGAACGGGATCCCGGCCGCCCCGTGGACGGCGCGGACTTTGTTGCGGTCGGCGGCATAGGGGCTGATAAGGGAAACCACCGCCACCACACCGGCCTCGGCGAACAGTCGCGCCACTTCGCCGACGCGACGGATATTTTCGACGCGGTCCGCGGCGCCGAAGCCGAGGTCGGCATTGAGGCCGTGGCGCAGATTGTCGCCGTCGAGCAGGAAGGCGGGGCGTCCCGCCGCGACCAGACGACGCTCCAATTCGACTGCGACAGAGGACTTTCCGGAGCCGGACAGGCCGGTCAACCAGACCGTCAGTCCGGTGGTCGGGCGCTCGTCGCGGCCGACGGCGGTGCCATGCCAGACGACGCGGGACGAGGGCAGGGTGGGGCCGGTGATCATGCCAGCGGCGACGGTGTTGTTGGTGGTGTCGTCGACGAGGATAAAGCTGCCGGTGGTGCGGTTGCGCCGGTAGGGATCGAAGAGCAGCGGCTGGCGGGTGCGCAGCTGGATGCGCCCGATCTCGTTGAGCGACAAGGAATCGGCATTCTCATCGCGGTGCAGGGTATTGACGTCGAGCCGGTAGTCCAGGGAGCGCACCTCGGCGGTGGCGGTGCGGGTGGTGTGTCGGATCGTATAGGTCGCGCCCGGGGTGAGTTCGCCGTCCTCGGCGAACCAGCACACCATGGCGTCGAGATCGCGTCCGACGTGCGGCCGGTTCGCCGGGCGGCAGATCAGGTCACCGCGGGACACGTCGAGATGGTCGGCCAGCTGGATGGTAACCGCCTGCGGCGGAAAGGCTTCCGCGATGGGCGTCCCGCCCGGACCCCAGATCGCCTCGACCGTGGTGGTGAATCCCGAAGGCAGCACCGCGACCTCATCTCCCGGCTTGAATACGCCACCGCATACGGTGCCGGCGTAGCCACGGAAATCCTCGGCGTGCCTGCGGGTTACGTACTGCACGGGGAAGCGCGCATCGATGAGGTTGCGGTCCGAGGCGATGTGCACCTCTTCGAGATGGTGCAGCAGCGGTGAGCCCTCGTACCAGGGCATGCTCGCGCCGCGATGCACGATATTGTCCCCGTGCAGTGCCGACATCGGAATGAAGGTCAGGTCGGCGACGTCGAGTTTCGTTGCGAAGCCGACGAATTCCTCCTTGATCTCTTCGAACCGGTCCTGTGACCAGCCGGCCAGATCCATCTTGTTCACGCACAGCACCAGGTGCGGGATGCCGAGCAGACTGGCCAGGAAGGCATGGCGTCGGGTTTGTTCCACGATGCCCTTGCGCGCGTCCACCAGGATCAGCGCGAGATCGGCGGTGGAGGCGCCGGTGACCATATTGCGCGTGTACTGGATGTGGCCGGGGGTGTCGGCGATGATGAACTTGCGCCGGGGCGTGGCGAAGTAGCGATGTGCCACATCGATGGTGATGCCCTGCTCGCGCTCGGCGCGCAGGCCGTCGGTCAGCAGCGCCAGATCCGGATAGTCGTCGCCGCGCGCCCGGCTGGTCCGCTCCACGGCGGCGAGTTGATCGGTGAAGATCGTCTTGGAGTCGAACAGCAGACGACCGATCAGGGTCGATTTACCATCGTCGACACTGCCCGCGGTGGCCAGCCGCAACAGGGTGGTGGTCGTCATCAGAAGTACCCTTCCCGTTTGCGGTCTTCCATGCCAGCCTCAGAAATACGGTCATCGGCGCGGGTCGCACCGCGTTCGGTGACGCGGGTGGCGGCGACCTCGGCGACCACCTCCGCGGGGGTGGTCGCGCTCGACTCGACACATCCGGTGCAGGTCGCATCGCCGACCGTGCGGAAGCGCACCGTGCTCTCATAGGGCTGCTCGCCATCGAGCAATTCGAGGAATCTGGTGTGCGCCAACAGCATTCCGTCGCGCTGGACCACGGCCCTGCGGTGCGCGTAGTACAGCGGCGGCAGCTCGATGCCCTCGGCGGCAATGTAATGCCAGATATCGAGTTCGGTCCAGTTGGACAGCGGGAACACCCGGATGTGCTCGCCCTTGCGATGCCGACCGTTATAGAGGCTCCACAGTTCCGGTCGCTGATTGCGCGGATCCCACTGCCCGTATTCGTCGCGGAAACTGAAGACGCGCTCCTTGGCGCGCGCCTTCTCCTCATCCCGGCGCGCGCCGCCGAAGACCGCGTCGTATCCGCCCTCGCGGATCGATCGCAACAAGGTGGCTGTCTGCAAGCGGTTTCGGGAGGCGCGCGGCCCGGTCTCCTCGATCACCCGGCCCGCGTCGATATCCTCCTGCACACTGCCGACCACGAGTCGCAGACCGAGTCGTTCCACGGTGTGGTCGCGGTATTCGATGACCTCGTCGAAATTGTGCCCGGTGTCGATGTGCAATACCGGGAACGGCAGCGGGGCGGGCCAGAAGGCCTTGGCCGCGAGGTGCAGCATGACCACCGAATCCTTGCCGCCGGAAAACAGCAGCACCGGCCGTTCGAAGGTGGCGGCGACTTCGCGGAATATATGTGCCGACTCGGCCTCGAGCGCGTCCAGATGAGGCAGCTCGTAGGTGCTCGCCGTCGACTTTGCGTACTGGCTCACGTCACAAAACTAGAACACGTTTCGGTCGTGGTCAATGGTTCGTGCCCGGCTTGCGACCGCCCGATTGCATGGTCACCCGGTCGGCCGCGGCCACGAGTGCCGTTCCGCGACGGTCGATTTCGGCGCCGGTGATGGACGCGCCGACGTACATCGTGAGCACCATGTTCTGCCTGCCGTCCCCGCTGTAGGTCGGCGCCGCGAGCAGGCTGACCGGGTGCTCCTTGCGCGGTCGCAGATCGGTGCCGACGTAGACCCGCTCCCCGAGGCTGGTCACCAGCTCGCCGACGAGTTCGCGCACCTCTTTGGGCAGCTCATGGGCGGCGACCCCGGCGAGCAAGGAGTACAGTCGCCGACCGGCCGCGGTCAGGCTCTCGACCAGGTAGCCGCGCTCGCGGCACTCCGCGACGACCTGGCGCAGCCGGGCCTCGTCCTGCTGTAACGGCACCGTCGGCGGCTTGTTGAGCCAGGCGTCGAAGGCCGCATCGGTATCCCACAGCACATACATCAGCCCGACCGGGGGTGCGAAATGGTAGGCCGCACCCACCTTGACCAGGCCGGGCCCCGTGCTCTCCAGCACCATGATCTGCTCGCCGACGACGGCGGAGGCCGTGCAGGTGGTGCGGTAGAGCGCGGTGAGCTGCTCGAGTTCGGCGCGGGCGATGGCGGAGCTGGCGAAGCTGTCCTGCGCGATCCGGCCCGCGGCGATAAGCGCAGGTCCGAGGCCATAGGTGCGGGTGTCCGCAGCGCGCACCAGATAGCCGCCCGCGGTCAGTTCGGTGAGGATGCCGAGGCAGGTCGGCTTGGCCAGATCGAGTTCGCGGGCCAGTTCGGACAGGCCGAAGCGTTTGCCGCGCTGTTCGACGAAGAAATCCAGCACTTGGACCACGCGGGCGGTCGGGGCGGATCTGCGGGCAACCATGGACAACTCCTAGAACACGTTCTAATCTTGCTCATATCGAAATGTACCAGAGCGGTACATATTTGGAAAAGTGGTCAACGGTAGCGACCGCCTGTGGGTCGCTCGAAAGGATCGGAAAGCCTCTTGCTGACACAGCCGTTCGCGGAAGCCATCGCCGCCGCCGAGCAGATCATCACCGACGCACCGCATATTCGGACCGAACAGGACCTCGTCGAGGGCTATGACTACCTCGCGGGCAGTATTCGCGCCTCCATCCAGATGGCCTGGGCCTATGAGCGGGACTTTCCGTTCTTCGTCATGTCCACCGGGCCCTATACGAAGATGGGCCTGGACAACCCGGACACCCTCTACTTCCACTCGTACCTGCGTCCCGACGCCGAATATGTGGTGACCGGAACCCGCGGCACCACCCGCGACCTCAGCTTCCAGGTGCTCAACGGCAACTATTCGCCGGTGGACGTCCCCGACAGCGAGACCGCCTTCGATGCCCGCGCCCTCGATATCGCGGCCGACGGCTCGTACGAACTCCGGCTCGGCCCGGGCGCGGCGCGGCCCGGCTATGTCCATCTCGCGCCCGACTCCGCCATGCTCGTGGTGCGTGAGGTGTACAGCGACTGGGCCACCGAGCAGGCGGGCACGATTCGCATTCAGCGGGTGGACACGATCGGCCACGCACCGCCGCCGCTGACCAAGGACCTGATGCGCAAGCGCTATGACATCGCGGGGAAGATGCTGGTCTCGCGGCTGAATACCTTCCTGGCGTTTCCGAAGTGGTTCTATCTCAACCTGCCGGTCAATACGATGACCGAGCCGCGCTCCACTCCGGGCGGACTCACCACGCAGTTCTCCTCGGTCGGCCATTACGAACTCGATGACGATCAGGCGATGATCCTCACGGTGCCGAAATCGGATGCGCCGTATCAGGGGTTCCAACTCGGCAGCATGTGGTACCTGTCGCTGGACTACATCAACCACCAGACCAGCCTCACCGCCGACCAGGCGCGCGTGGATCCGGACGGGATGATCCGGCTCGTGATCAGCGAGCGCGACCCCGGACTGACCAACTGGATCGAGCGCACCGGGCATGCGCGCGGATATCTGCAGTTCCGCTGGCAGCAGCTGTCGCGGGATCTCAAACCCGAGGACGGGCCGACGGTTGAGGTGGTCTCGGTTGCCGAATTGCCCGAGCGGCTGCCGTACTACCAGGAGGCTCGGGTCACACCCGAGGAATGGCGGGCGCGGATCGCGGCGCGTCAGGTCGCCGTGGCGGAAAGGATGCTTGGCTGATGTTGTTGCAGGACAAGGTTGTTGTGGTCTCCGGGGTCGGTCCGGGTCTGGGCCGGGCCATTGCGGTGCAGAGCGCGCGGGCCGGAGCGGATGTGGTATTGGCCTCGCGTACCGAATCGCGGCTGACCGAGGTGGCCAAGGAGATCACCGAACTCGGCAGGCGCGCGGTGGTAGTGCCGACCGATATCAATGACGAAGCCGCGGTGACGAATCTGGTCGAGACGGCGCAGAGTGCGTTCGGGCGGGTGGACACGCTGGTGAACAATGCCTTCGCGATTCCGCCGATCACCGATCTGGCCGATGTCGACCTCGATGACGTGCGCGCCGGATTCGAGACCAATGTGCTTGCCGCACTGCGGTTGACGCGACTGTTCGTGCCCGCGCTGACCGAGTCGAAGGGTTCGGTGGTCATGATCAATTCGGCGGTGCTGCGGCATTCGCGGCGCACCTTCGGGCCGTACAAGATGGCCAAGGCGAGTCTGCTCGCGCTGGCACAGAGCCTGGCCACCGAACTCGGGCCGAAGGGAATTCGGGTGAATACCATTGCGCCCGGCTATATCTGGGCCGACAACTTGAAGTGGTACTTCAACTACCTGGCCCAGCAGCGCGGGATCACCGCCGAAGAGGTGTACGCCGAGACCGCCAAGACCATCGATCTGCGCAAACTGCCCGAACCCGATGAGATCGCCGACGCCGTCGTCTTCTTCGCCTCGCATCTGGCACGCGCGATCACCGGCGCGTGTCTGGATGTCAACGGCGGCGAATACCACCACTAGGAGAATGACTGTGATCGGCAGAGACGACGTCGGGACCATCGACGATCTGCACGCCTCGGCGACCAAGGTCGTCGGGTTGAGCGATTTCGGCGACGACGGTTACCGCGAAGGTCTGCAGGTGCTGCTCGAGTCCTATGCCAAGGACGCCGAGTTGACGCCCTTCGGCAATAAGGTCAATCGGGCATTCCTGCGCGGGGCCCTGATCGCGCGATTGCTCAGTGAGTCGGCGTGGCAACGCTTTCCGGAACACGCCGAGGTGGCGATCGAGCGCCCGATCTTCGTGACCGGACTGCCGCGTTCGGGCACGACGGCGGTGCATCGACTGCTCAATGCGGATCCGGCGCATCAGGGCCTGGAAATGTGGCTGACCGAGATGCCGCAGCCGCGACCGCCGCGCGAGACCTGGGCGACCGATCCGGTCTATCAGCGGATCGAGGCCGCATTCGAAAAGCATCATGTGGAACATCCGGAATTCATGGGCGTGCACCATATTTCGGCAGATCAGGTAGAGGAGTGCTGGCAGCTGCTGCGGCAGTCGGCGATGTCGGTGTCCTATGAATGCCTCGGCTATCTGCCCGGGTACTCGGAGTGGCTGCGCGAACAGGATTGGACCGATGCCTATCGCAGGCATCGGCGGAATCTGCAATTGATCGGGCTGCCGGACGCCGGACAGCGGTGGGTTTTGAAGAATCCGAGCCATCTGTTCGCACTGGACGCGATCTTCGAGGTGTATCCGGATGCACTGGTGATCCAGATGCACCGGGATCCGCGCACGATCATCGCCTCGGTCTGCAGTCTCAATGAGCAGGCCTCGGCGGGGTGGTCGGAGAAGTTCCGCGGTCCGGTCGTCGGTGCGGCCCAGTTGGATCTGTGGGCCAGGGGAGCGGATAGGTTCCTCGCGGATCGCGAGCGACACAACGCTGCTCAGTTCTGCGATGTGTACTACGACGACTTCGTCGCGGATCCGATCGGCACCGTCGCGTCGATCTACCGCCACTTCGATCTGTCATTGAGCCCGGAGGCCGAAGCAGCGATGACGCAGTTGCATTCGGAAAGCACCTCCGGTGCGGCCCGCCCCGCGCACCGCTACACCCTCGAGGATTTCGGCCTCACCTCGGCCCAGGTCGACACCCGCTTCGCCGAGTACCGCAACAAGCACTTCCCGGCCAGCTAGGGATGATCGAGATCGGGTGGAAACCGTGGCGGCGTCGGTTCCACCTGATCTCGGTCGGTCAGTGGGACCAGCGGTAGCGGCGGGGGGCGATGCCGTGCCAGCGCATGAAGGCGTGGGCGAAGCTTGCGGGATGACCGCGCCGATATCGCGTTCGACGAGGAATTCGCGGACATCCACAGGCGCGCTACCTCGCCCGCGCTCGGTCAGGGTGAGATGTACGAAGGCCGAGCTGAGGCCGATATGGCGCAGGCCGGTGATGATCGCCTCGCGCATCGTCGGACACGACAGCAGCGCGAAGCCGAGGATTTCGGCGGTACCCGGGTGTAGCGCAGGCCGGTCTCCACACCGCGCAAGCAGCCGGCCG
This sequence comes from Nocardia sp. NPDC004278, assembly GCF_053602975.1. NCBI lineage: Bacteria > Bacillati > Actinomycetota > Actinomycetes > Mycobacteriales > Nocardiaceae > Nocardia > Nocardia sp. NPDC004278. Next base: position 85,893 of record NZ_JBSGEQ010000024.1, on the reverse strand, counting down.
GGTCGAGACCGTGATCGCGGCCGGTTGCCAGCATGATGCGCACACCGTGCGGCGTGCGATCGAAGGCCCACGCGGCTGTGACACCGGAGCCAAGGTCGGAACCGTAGCGAACAGCCGAATGTCCGAAAAAGTCATGAAATGTCGGGTCGACGCATTCTGTCGGCGGGCCGAGTCATAGCCTTGAAGTATGGCCGGAATGCGACGGCGCAACCCACGGGTCGCCATTATCGGGGCCGGGATGTCGGGCATCTGCATGGCCGTGATGCTGCAGCGTGACGGCATCGACGACTTCACGATCTTCGAGAAGGCCGATCGGTTCGGCGGGACCTGGCGCGACAACACCTATCCGGGATTGAGCTGCGATGTGCCCTCGCGCTTCTATCAGTTCACCTTCGCCAAGAACCCGCGGTGGTCGCATTTCTTCTCCCCCGGCGCGGAGATCCGCGATTACTTCGCGAAGGTCGCCCACGATCGCGGGCTGGCGAGCCGCACCCGGTTCGGTACCGAGGTGGTCGGGGCCGAATTCGACGGTGTGCGGTGGGACGTGACGACCTCGAACGGCGCATCGGAGCGGTTCGATTTCGTGCTCTGTGCGACCGGCATCCTGCACCACCCACGCATGCCGGACATCGGCGGTCTCGGCGATTTCGCGGGGGCGATATTCCATTCGGCGCGGTGGGATCACGATGTCGACCTGGCGGGCAAGCGGGTCGGCGTGCTCGGCACCGGATCCACCGGTGTGCAGATCGTGACGGCGCTCGCCGGAAATGTCGCGCACCTGAGCATGTTCCAGCGCACGGCGCAGTGGATCCTGCCGCTGCGCAATCGCCGATACTCGCGGCTCACCATTGCCGCGCACCGCAGATTCCCGGCGCTCGACGAGTTCAGCTACGCGGTAACGCGGCACATTTTCGAATTCTTCCTCGACGCCGTCACCAAGCCCGGACTCAAGCGTGACCTGGTCGGCCGGATGTGCCGGGCGAACCTGCGCACCGTGCGCGATCCGGCGCTGCGTGCCGCACTGACACCGGATTACCAGCCGATGTGCAAGCGGCTCGTGGTGTCGAGTGACTTCTATCGCGCCGTGCAGCGTGACGGTGTCGAGATCGTCACCGATGCGATCGACCATATCGAGCCGCGCGGCATCGTCACCGCAGACGGGCGGCTGCACGAACTCGATGTGCTGGTGCTGGCAACGGGATTCGACGCGCACGCGTTCATGCGGCCCATGGGCATCACCGGAACCGACGGCCGCACCCTGGATCAGGTCTGGGCGGACGGTCCGCGTGCCTTCGAAACCGTTGCGATGCCGGGCTTTCCGAATATGTTCCTGCTGATCGGCCCGCACAGTCCGGTCGGCAACTATCCGCTGACACTGATCGCGGAGACCCAGGCCGAGCACATCCTGGGCTGGATCCGGCGTTGGCGCGACGGTGAATTCGATACGGTGGAGCCGACCGTCGAGGCCACCAGCAGCTACTACGCGGAACTGCGGGCCGCGATGCCGAATACGGTGTGGGCGACCGGCTGTCAGAGCTGGTATCTCGGCAAGGACGGCGTTCCGGAACTGTGGCCGTGGACTCCGGCTCGGCATCGCGCATTGATGGCGCGCCGACCGGACCCGGCGAACTACCGGATCACTGCTGCCCGGGTTTGAGCACGATGAACAGGCCGCTCGCTTCGGCGCAGAGCCGATCGCCGTCGTGCAGGGTGCCCCGCACGTAGACCTTGCGGCCCTCCTGCCGCTCGGCCCAGGCGTGCACCCGCAGTTCGGTGTTCAGCGGGGTGATGGACCGGTAGTCGACGGTGAGCGATGCGGTGCGGGTGACCGCGCCCGCGTGCACCGCCGCGGCCATGCCGAGCAGATCATCGAAGCCGACTGCCACCTGTCCGCCGTGGGCGGCGTTATTGCCGCCCAGGTGGAAGGTGCGGAAGGTGATGCGGGCCTCGACGCCGTCCTTGCCCGCCTTGTCGACGACGAACGGCGGCAGCGTGATATTGCCGCGGGCGGGCAGGTCGACCCTGGTCCAGGTGGGCGCGGACCATTCGTCGACGACCGCCGCGTCCAGCTTGTCGTTGAGCTGTTTGAGGACGGCGATCGTCTCCAGCGCCAGCTCATCGGACGGGCAGGCCAGCCGGGCCCGATCCATCAGGCCGCGCACCTGCTCGACGAATGCGCCGTAGTGCGGCCCACCGCGGGAAATATCGAGCTCGTCCAGCTGTGCGTTGATCAACGCCGACATCGGCCGGAACCCGCCCTCATGGTGCTCCTGGCTCGGCAGCGAGTTGCCGACCTGCTGTTCGCTCATATGGAACACGTTATCGGTTGCCCGCCGAATGCCCGCGACGGGCTCAGGTGAAGTGCCCGGCGAGCGGGCCGTCAGGCCCGGTGATCGCGCGGGTGGCCGGGGCGGTAGGCAGTGCCGGCTACGGTGGCCAGCGCACCGACCGCCACCATGTACAGCCACCCCAGGCGGAAATCGGACAGGTCCGGATGGGCGGTGCGGCCGATGATCGCGGTGAGGATGGCGACGCCGAGGGCGGAACTGGTCTGGCGGGCCATCATGAGGGTGCCCGATGCCAGGGAGAGCTGGTCGGCGGACAGCAGGGCCGAGGCGCCGAACAGCGGCGGCTGCAGCAGCGCGGTGCTCGCGCCCGCCAGGACGGCGCCGGGCAGGAACATCGCGAAGTAGTCGGTTGTCGTGCCGGCTGTCAGCGCCCACCATCCGGAACCGGCCGCGATGGTGGCGCCGCCGAGGGCGGCCGACAAGCGCGCGCCGAAGCGGTTGACGAAACGGCCCGAAAAAGGTGAGAGCACAAGGCAACTGAGCGGAACGGGCGTCACCGCCAGGCTGGCCCGCAGGATCGAGTAGTGCCAGTGTTCGGTGAGGAATAGGGTGGCTTCGAGGATCATGGCCGCGAAAGCCAGGTAGTAGCAGAAGACGCCGAGGGTGGCGATGCGGAACATCCTGTGCCGCAGGACGACCGGGCTCACCACGGGATCCGGATGGCGGCGCACGTGCGCGGCGAACAGTGCCGTCAGCAGTATTGCGGCGAGTAGACAGGCCAGCGTGGCGGCGCCGGTGTATCCCCAGTCCGATGCCTGTACGAACGCCGTCGTGAACGCCGCGGTGGCGCCGAGAATCAGTGCGGCACCGAGCATATCGAGTCGGCGGTCGGCGTGCTGGCGGATATCGGGGAGCACGCGCAATCCGAAGAGGAAGGCCGCGACGGTGAACGGCACATTCAGGAAGAAGATCCAGCGCCACCCGGCCTGGAGCAGTAGGCCGCCGAGTACCGGCCCGCTGCTCGCGCCCGCGGCCGCGATGGCGGTCCATATGCCCATTACGGTCGGATGTTCGCGTTTGGCGAAGGACGGCAGCACGAGACCGAGTCCGGTCGGGATCAGTATCGCGGCGGCGATGGCCTGGACCACCCGGGCGGCTATGAGCGCGGCCAGATTCGGCGCGAGCCCGCAGGCGATGGACGCCAATCCGAACAGTGCGATGCCCGCGAGGAAACCGCGTTTGCGGCTGGTGTCGTCGGCTAGGCGGCCGGCCGGGACCAGTAGCGCCGCCATCACGATCGTGTAGGCGTTGAGGACCCAGGAGACCGCGCTCACCGTGGCGCTGCCGAACGCGGATTGCAGCGTCGGAAAGGCCACGGTGACCGCGAGCAGGTCGAGGATGGCCAGATATTGGGCTACGGATGCGACCGCGAGCACGCGCCAACGACGCGGATTCGGTGATTCGACTGGTGTATTCGCTTCGCGTAGCGCTTGGTCCGCGGTGATCGTTTGCATGAAATCGACTATGTGCGGCGGCGGTTCACCGGACGAGTGTCAGAAATGCCAACATGCGCTAGATTACTGCCATGGAGTCGAACGCGACCGGCCCGGGAACCCTGGCTGTTGCCGTTGCACCCGGTCAGCCGGTGTTCGAGGTGGCGATCCCGTATCAGGTGTTCTTCGAGCCGCCGCCGGGTGTCGACGGGGCGCGGTGGTACGAGTTCAAGCTGTGCGGCCCGCGTGACTCCCGGCATGCGACGCTGCGGGATCCGTTCGTGGCATTGACCGATTACGACTACGACGACCTGATCGCGGCCGATACGGTGATCGTTCCCTCGATCCCCGATGTGCGCCGAGACCCACCCGCCGACCTGGTCGAGGCGGTACGCGCCGCCTACGAGCGAGGCGCCCGGATCGTGTCATTGTGCTCCGGTGCGTTCATCCTCGCCGCTGCCGGATTGCTCGAGGGTCGTCGCGCCGCCACGCACTGGAAGCACGTGCCAGCGCTGATCGAGCGATATCCGGAGATCGACGTCGACCCCACGGTGCTCTACATCGATGACGGCCAGATCTGCACCAGCGCGGGCACCATGGCGGGCCTGGATCTGTGCATCCACCTCATCCGCAAGGATCTCGGCTCGCAGGCCGCCAATGCGGCGGCGCGAAATATGGTGGTGCCGCCGCACCGTGCGGGCGGCCAGGCGCAGTACCTCGAATCCCCGGTGCCCGCCTGTGCGAGCGATTCCGGCGTTGCCGCGACACTGCAGTGGGCACTGCAACGACTCGACGAACCGCTGACGGTCGCCGATCTCGCCGAACATGCCAGCATGAGCGAACGCACACTGGCCCGCCGTTTCCACGCCGAACTCGGTGGCACACCCCTGCAGTGGCTACTGACCCAAAGGCTCATCCGCGCAAGGGAATTCCTCGAAGGCACCGACCTACCGGTCGATGCGGTCGCGGCGCGCTGTGGGTTGGGGAGTGCGGCCAATTTGCGTGCGCATTTCGGTCGCGAAGTGGGCATATCGCCCAGTGAGTACCGGCGATCGCATCGGGCCGACCGACATGAGGTGGTGATCGGAACGGTCGAGGGTGCGTGAGGCTCGCCCGGCGCGGATGCGGTGGGCGGGTGCGCGGGCGGGGTGGCTGGCCTAAGGTGGGTGTCGTTGCTCATCAGGTCTAGGCGAAACCCCCCACCGCGGGGCGGGTCGATGGGTTGGCCATCGGGTCGTCACCTGTTCGGTGTTGTCGGCGAAAGGCTATGTCCCGGATGCACATTGCGGCAGTTGTCTTCGATATGGACGGTGTTCTGATCGATTCGGAGCCGGTATGGGAGCAGGTGCGCCGCGGCTATGTCGCGGAGCAGGGCGGGCGGTGGCTACCGGATACCCAGCAGCGGTTGATGGGGATGAGCACGGGGGAGTGGTCGGACTATCTCAGTACCGAGCTCGGGGTCGGTGTGCCACCGGACACCGTGGCCAATGATGTGATCGAGCGGATGGCCGAGCATTACGAGCAGGCCGTACCGCTGCTGCCGGGTGCGGTCGAGGCGGTGCAGCGCCTCAGCGAGCATTGGCCGCTGGCCGTCGCGAGTTCGTCACCGCGAACGTTGATCAATACCGTGCTCGGCCGCACCGGGCTGATCGAATTCTTCGGCGTCACCTTCTCGACCGAGGAGGTGGATCGCGGGAAACCCGCACCCGACGTCTACGTGGCAGCCGCCGCGTTCCTTCGACACAAGTCCACCGAGTGCGCGGCGGTCGAGGATTCCAGCAACGGGCTGCGCGCGGCACACGCCGCCGGAATGCGCGTCATTGCCGCCCCGCGCCCGGAATATCCGCCGGCCCCCGACGCCCTCGCCTTGGCCGCGGAGGTCATCGACACCCTCGACAAACTCACCCCCGAACTCGTCGCCGGGACCTAACGCCCAGCCAGTTCGGCCACCGCCTGCTGCGCGGAGACGATGTCGGTGATCCGCAGTGCGGATTCACCCGCGTACAGCGCTGTCCGATCCACCCACGATCTCGGCATGCCCTCCAGTGGCGCCACCGGGCTGAACAGCGGAAGCGATGGCACCTGCATGCGCGCCACGGACCCCGCACTGCTTTCCGGCACCAGACGCGCCAGCGGGGCACTGCCCGCGTTGATCAGTGCAGGCAAGCGTCGCGCCGTGCCGTCCGGATGGCACCACCGCTGGGTGGCGCCATTCGGAACCACTCGATGCCGAGCGGGCCAGCCCAGCCCGAACAGCGTGGTCTCGATGGTCCTTTCCGCGGACAGCACTCGCTGCCGATAGCTGTCATGAGCCTCGGATTCTGCCGTCAGGAGGAAGCGGGTGCCAGCGACAACCCCCGACGCGCCGGCTGCCAAGGCCGCGGCAGTGTCGGCCGACGACGCCACTCCGCCGGCCAGCAGCACCGGACGCCCCTGGGCGAGCTCGATCGCGTGCGGCAGAAATCGCAGTGCCGCAACGGTTCCCACCAGATGGCCGCCGGCTTCGCGGCCCTGTGCGATCAGTCCGTCGACACCCCAGGCCACCGCATCCCGGGCTTGGTCTTCGGTGCCGACCATCATGAATACGAACACACCGGCATCTCGAAGTTCACGCACCAATCGCGCGTCGCCGCCGAAAGCGATCACCGCCGCGTCGACACCCTCGTTCAGACATGCCTCGACATGCCCTCGCCGTAGGAACGGCATCAGCAGATTGACCACCACCGCCCGCCCCGCGGCCTCGTCCCGCACCCGCCGAATCGCGGCACGCAGTTCCTCCGGCGGATGCAACCCGATCGTCCCGAGTCCACCAGCACTCGCGACCGCCGCGGCCAACCGGCCGCCCGCGACGCTGCCCATTCCCGCCTGCGCGACCGGAACATCCAACCGAAGCCTGTCGAGAAAATCCACGAAACGACCCTAATCCGATCCATCGCAAGCTGAAGCCAGCTGAATTGGGGGGCTGCCGGCGAGGGTCAGGGGCGGTAGGACTCGAGGAGGGCGCGGGCGGCGGCGGTCAGGTCGGTTTCGAGCCAGTCGGGGAGGGTGCGGGCGTGGGCGTGGCGGCGCAGGGCGGCGTAGGGGAGGTCGACTACGGCGCGGCTGATGGCATCGATTTCGCGGTCGCCGTCGCGGCCGAAGAGGGCGGCGGCGATGCGGCGCAGATGCTCGATGAGCGGTGCGTTCATGCGGTCGAGGCGGGCGCGGAATTCCGCGTCCGGTCCGCCGTCCAGTAGGTCGCTGGGGCGCAGGTTCAGCAAAAGCTTTGCGTCGTCCGGTAATTCGCGTCCGAACTGGACGCTCGCCACGGCCATCGCGACTCCGGCCCCGATCGGGTCCGGATCGGTGGCGGCGGCTTTGATCCGATCCTGGAAGCGTTCGAGTGCGCGCAGCCAGGCCGCGGTCAGTACGCCGTTGCGATTGCCGAAGCGGTGGTAGAGCGTGCCGACCGGGGCTCCGCTCGCCGCCGCGATCGCCGCCACGCTGGCGGCGCGGGGACCGTCGGTGAGCACCAGGGTGCGTGCTGCGTCGAGGATCACGTCGGTGTCGTGCTTGCGGGGTGGCGCCATCTACTAGTACGTTCCTTCTATATGGAGCGATTGCCCTACATAGATGAGCATGCCAGATCGGTCGACGCGAATCGCGACCGGGCGTGGAAAGCCTTGCTGAAAGTTGTCTGCAAGGATCCACACGATCCATCGAAGGCTCCGACCGGCTTCGTACTCGATGCGGCCGAGGAGCCGAGTCGGCTGGCGCTGCGGGGGCGGCACTGGTTCTCGCGCTATGCGCTGGTCTTCGAACTCGACGAGCAGGGGCCGAGCCGGACGCTGGTCCGGGCGCGCAGCTGGGCCGAATTTCCGGGCCTGCACGGCAAGATCTATCGAGCATTGGTGATCGGCAGCGGCGGTCACAAGATCGTGGTACGCGATATGCTCCGGCGAATCGCGGCCGCGGCATGATTTCCGGGTTGGTCTGGGGTGCGACCAAGGCCGAACGCGAGCATCCGCTGCCCTGTGACAATCTGCAACCCGGCGGGATACAGGCAGACCGGGCCATCAGTATCGATGCGCCGCCGAGTGTGGTCTATGCCTGGCTGTGTCAATTGCGCGTCGCGCCTTACAGCTACGACCTGCTCGACCATTTCGGCAGGCGCAGTCCGCGGCGGCGCGATCCGGCGCTGACCGAACTCGAAGTCGGACAGCGGTTCATGTCCGCGTTCACGCTCGTCTCGTTCATATCGTGCCGACATATCACCCTGGTATCCGGCAAGATCTGCGTCACCTACGCCGTGCGGCCGGAGGGGACCGGCACCCGTCTGACGGTCCGAATGCATTGCGGCGCACCGTGGATCATCGCCCGCGCCCTAGCGCTCGGCGATGTGGTTATGATGCGCAAGCAACTGCTGACGCTGAAGGAGCTGGCGGAGGCCGAAGCACGCGCTTCCACCTGAGCACTAATGCCGCCTCCACATAGCTCCTGCCGTATCCCCCTGGGTCCAGGAGCGGTCGAAGGTAGTCGAATGGTGGTTGCCGCCGCAGATTCGACCGCATTATGACTACGCTCGGCGGGCAGGCGGAGTGGGTGGGGGAGCAACCTAGCTGGGCGGGGGCTTGGTTTGGGCGATCGCGGCCCTGGATTTTCGTATTCTGCGAGTTTCGTGATGGATGCACCGGACGCGAGAACATCTGGCTGGACGTCGCGGTGATTGTGCAGCAGTTTGACGTGTACCGGGGAGTGTGTCCATTGTTGCGTGGGGGTACGCGGTTTATGTTGTCGGCGTGCGGGGTTGGCGTCCGCGCGCTTGTTTGCATTCGGCGATGCGGTCGAGTAGCAGCGCCTGTTCGGCGTTATTGCCGGTTAGCTGCGCCGCCCGGGCGAATTCGGCGCGTGCCTCGTCCAGGCGGCCGAGCCGTTCGAGCAGATCGCCGCGAACGGCGGGCAGCAGGTGATAGGTGTCCAACGCGCCGGTGGCGGCCAGTGCGTCGACCAGCTCGAGTCCGGCGGCCGGGCCGTGCACCATGCCGACCGCGACGGCTCGGTTCAGATCCACGATCGGCGACGGAAAGCGTTCGGCGAGAACGGCATACAGTCCGGCGATGCGCCGCCAATCGGTCTCCTCGGTGCTGGGCGCCATGGCGTGCACCGCGGCGATCGCGGCCTGCAGCGCGTAGCGGCCCGGCGGCAGCCCATGATTGCGGCTGACCGCATGGGCGCGCCCGAGTGCGGCGAAACCGCGGCGGATCAATAGCTGATCCCAGTGTGAACGCTCCTGATCCGCCAGCAGGACCACGGTTTTCGTGGGTCCGATGCGCGCGGCGGAGCGCGAGGCCTGTAGCTCCAACAGCGCGGCGAGGCCGTGCGTCTCGGCTGCATCGGGCATCAGCTGCGCCAGCATCCGCGCCAATCGCAGTGCGTCCTGGCATAATTCGACGCGAATCCAATCATCACCGGCGGTCGCCGAATAGCCTTCATTGAAGATCAGGTAGACGACCTCCAGGACCGAATCCAAGCGCTCGGCCAGCTCATCCCCGTGCGGCACCGCATAGGGCACCCGCCGAGCGGCGATGGTGCGTTTGGCCCGGACAATGCGCTGGGCGACAGTCGATTCCGGTACGACGAAGGCGCGTGCGATCTCCTCGGTGGTCAACCCGCCGAGCAACCGCAGCGTCAATGCCACCCTGGCGGGTGCGGACAGCACCGGATGACATGCCGTGAAGATCATCCGCAGCAGATCGTCCTCGATGTCCTCATCCGCGGACTCGGGCTCGCGATCTTGGTCGGTCCGCAGTTCGTGACCGACCAAGGTCAGCTTGCGCGCCAGATTCTGGTTGCGCCGCACCAGATCGATCGCCCGATGTTTCGCGGTGAGCATGAGCCAGCCGCCCGGATTCGGCGGGACACCGTCGCGCGGCCACTGCTCCAGGGCCGCGACCAGCGCGTCCTGGGCGAGTTCCTCGGCGGCGTCGATATCGCCGACGATCCGGATGAGTCCGGCGACCAGGCGCGGCCACTCCATCCGCCAGACCGTTGCGACGGATTCTCGGATCTGTTCGGGCGACCGGCTCATCTGCACATCAGCCCTCTTGCAGCTGGCGAATTTCCACCTCGATATCCCATTCCGGCCCGTGCACGGCGAGGAAGCGCGAGGTCCATTCCACTGCCTCCTCCTTCGACTTCGTCTGCAGGATGCAGTACCCGCCGACGACCTCCTTGGATTCGGTGAACGGACCGTCGAGCACGGTCTGCTTCCCGCCGGACTGGGCGATCTTGGTGGCTTCGGTGATCGAGTGCAGACCGGCGGTATCGAGCAGCACCCCGGCCTTCGTCATCTCCTCGATCACCTTGGTGACCTGTTCGATCAGTGCCTCGTCCGGCTCCGGCGCATTCGTCGGGTCGACTCGGATCAGCATCATGTGTCGCATCTGGCCATCCTTCGCTCGGTGGTCGGCATTGTCCGACCCTCACCTCAACGCATCGAACGGCGCGGGCTCGAATCGACATGCTCGGCGAAAATTCTTCCGGAACCTGCTCATGCCGGCCAGGCGCGGACCGCGGCACGCGCTGTCCAGCGGCCGCCGTCGTAGCGCACGGTCACGGGGTGGTCGAAGGCGGTGGATACGGTCTGTGTCGTGACCGTATCGACCGCGGGTCCGGCGGCGACCATGCGCCCACCGGCGATCAGCAGCGCGTGGGTTGTGGTGCTCGGCAGCTCCTCCAAATGATGCGTGACCAGTATCGATGCGACCTCGGGATGGGTTTCGCCGAGCGCGTCGATGGTCTCGAGCAGTTGTTCGCGCGCCGCCACATCGAGTCCGGTGGAGGGCTCGTCGAACAGCAGTAGGCGCGGTTCGGCGATGAGAGCGCGCGCGATCATGGTTCGGCCGCGTTCGCCCTGCGACAGCGTCGGCCAGATCTCCTCGGCCTTGCCCTCGAGACCGACGATATCGATCATGGCGTCCGCGCGGCGCAGGTCATCGGGTGTCGGTGTCCAGCGCATCGGGGTGTCGATGGTGGCGGTGATGCCGGTGAGCACGACCTCGCGAACGGTCAGCGGAGAGCGCAGTGGGTGGCGGGGATTGACATGCCCGATCGAGTGGCGCAATGGGGCGAGGTCGACGCGGCCCATGCGCTGGCCGAGGATGTCGACGGTGCCCGAGGTCGGGAAGGTGACCGCGGCGCAGAAGCCGAGCAGGGTGCTTTTACCCGCGCCATTGGGGCCGAGCAGTGCCCAGTGTTGGCCCGCGCGCACGGTCAGCGAGATGCCATCGATGATCTGTTTGCCCTCGCGGCGGAAGGTGACATCGGTGAGTTGGAGCACGGGGGGTTCGGTCACGGGAGATCTCCGTTCGGGTCGAACGCTGTCGTTTCGGCGATGCGCGCCGTCGCGCGATGCGACCGCCGGGTGGTCACGAGAACGCTTGTTTGAGGGTGGTCAGGTGGGAGCGGCTGAATTCGGCTGCGGCACTGGGATTTCGGTGTGCAATCGCGTCGGTGAGCCGAATGTGCGCGTCGTGGTCGGCGGGTTCGGACGGGACCGGGCGGATTTTGAGCATGTCGATCATGGCCACCCGCAGCCGGGGCAGGAAGGTGTCGAAGAGTTGGGTGAGCACATCGTTGTGCGCGGCGACGATGACGGCGCGGTGGAAGGCCATATCGGCATCCACATGGTCGGCGATCGGTTCGCCGTGTGCCTCCCGCGCGGCCAGTGCCCGGCGGATGGCGCGCAGATCGGCGGGGGTGCGGCGCTGTGCGGCCAGGGCGGCGGCCTCGGCCTCGATGGCGATGCGGGCCTCGATGACCGCGGCGATGGTGGCGCGGCGCAGTACGACGTCCCACTCCTCGGTGACATCGAGGGCGGTGACGAAAACCCCGGCGCCCTGACGACTGTCGAGCACGCCCTTGCCGGCCAATTCGCGGATCGCCTCGCGCAGTGTGGATCTGCCGATACCGAGCTGTGCGGCCAAGGTCGTCTCGCTCGGAAGGCGATGTCCCAGTGGCCATTCCCCGTCCCGGATGCGGGTGAGTAGCAGTTCGGCCGCCTGCGCCGCCAGTGGCTGGCGCCGTACCTGCGAGACCATCGCAACCTCTCTACTTGTCTGAGGAGTTGTGTATAGTCTAGCAATCATGCGCACCATGCTTCTGCTCAGCCGCCACGGCGGGGCCTAACGACCGGCCTCCCGCCGTGGGGCTGCGTCGTGGCCGGTCACCTCTCGGTGACGGCCGCCGAGGCCAGGAAGCAGTAATCATGAGCACTTTCCCCACCATTGCCACGCCGTCCGGTGCGCTGGCGGGCGATGCCCCGGCGTGGAACCGGCAGCGGCATTCGCGGATGCCCTCGCACCGCTATCGCGATATCTATGATCGCGTGGAAGTGCCACTGCCCCAGCGCGATTGGCCCGATGCCCGGCTCACCGATGCGCCGCTGTGGGTGCCGGTCGATCTGCGTGACGGCAACCAGGCGCTGGCCGAGCCGATGGATCCGGTGCGCAAACGGCGGTTCTTCGAACTATTGGTCGCCATGGGCTACAAGGAGATCGAGGTCGGCTACCCCTCCGCATCGCAGACCGATTTCGACTTCGTCCGGCTGCTCGCGCGCACCGATATCGCGCCGGCGGATGTCGCGATCGTCGTCTTCACCCCGGCCCGCCGCGATCTCATCGAGCGCACGGTGGCGTCGGTGCGCGGCATCCGCAACGAGGTCGTCATCCACATGTACACGGCGACCGCACCAACCTGGCGAAATGTGGTGCTGGACAAGGATACTGCCGAGTTGCGCGAGCTGATCCTGTCCGGTGCGCGCGATGTCCTCGAATTCGCCGGTGACCTGCCGAATGTGCGATTCGAATTCTCGCCCGAGGTCTTCAACCCGACCGAGCCGGATTTCGTACTCGATATCTGTGACCGCATGACGACGCTGTGGGATGCCACGCCGCGGCGCCCGGTCATCCTGAATCTGCCCGCCACCGTGGAGGTCGCGACGCCGAATGTCTATGCCGACCAGATCGAATATATGCACAAGAATCTGGCCAGGCGCGCGAGCGTGATCCTGTCCGTACATCCGCACAACGACCGCGGCACCGGCATCGCGTGTGCGGAACTGGCCGTACTCGCGGGTGCCCAGCGCGTGGAGGGCTGTGTCTTCGGCAATGGTGAACGCACCGGCAATGTCGATATCGCCACCCTGGCGCTGAATCTGCATGCCCAGGGCATGGATCCGATGATCGACTTCTCCGATATCGATGAGATCCGCCGGACCGTCGAGTACTGCACGCGCATGCCCATCCACGAAAGGCATCCGTACGCAGGCGATCTCGTGCACACCGCGTTCTCAGGCACCCATCAGGACGCGATCAAGAAGGGGATGGCCGAACACCGCGACCGGGCCGCCGCCACCGGTGTCGCCTATCCGGTCGAGGTGCTCGGTCTGACCCAGCAGTCGATCGGCTCGGGGAACAGCGGCACCGCGATCACCTACCTGGAATACCGCAGCGGCGAGCGCACGGGATGGGCCTGCGGACGCAGTGATTCCGTACTCGCGGCCTCGATGGCCGCGGTCATGCGAGCGGCGAATACGCTGGTGGTCGACTAGCGAACTGGCCGCGAATCCGGCATCTCGGTCAAAATGCCCGAGACGGCGGCCACACGTGAAAAGGTATGCAGCGTGGTGCGGCACGAGACAGGGAACCTCCCCGCTGAGGTGACGAGCTTCGTCGGTCGTGGCGCCGAGGTCGCCATGGCGCGCAAGCTGCTGTCCAGCACGCGTGTGCTCACGCTGACCGGGCCGGGTGGTGTCGGCAAGACCCGGCTCGGTCGGCGGGTCGGGGAGGCGGTGCGGCGCGCCTTTCCCGACGGCGTGTGGTTCGTCGAGGTCGCGCATGTGCACGACGGGGAACTGGTGGCGCTGAGCGTCGCGCAGACCTTGGGTCTGCGCGATGACACCCGTTCGCCGGTCGTGAGCCTGACCGACTATCTGGCGGACAAGAGTCTGCTGTTGATCCTGGACAACTGCGAGCACCTGATCGACGCGTGCGCGGCCTTGGTGGACCGGCTGATTCCGGCGACGACGAATGTGCGGATACTCGCGACCAGCCGCGAACCGCTCGGGGTCTCGGGCGAGCAGGTCATGCCGGTGGCGCCGCTCGCGGTGCCGGAGGTGGATGGGGATGCCCAGGCACCTCACCCGGCACACGTCGATAGCGACGCGCTGCGGCTGCTCATCGATCGGGCGGTCGCGGCGAATCCGGACTTCCAGGTCACCGCTGCCAATCGCGGGGCGCTCGCGGCGATCTGCCGTCGCCTCGAGGGCATTCCGCTGGCATTGGAACTGGCGGCCTTGCGGTTGCGGATGTTCACCCCGGATCAGGTGCTCGCGCGCCTGGACGATGCGATGCGGCTGCTCACCACCGGGTTGCGGACCGCGCCGGAGCGCCAGCAGACCCTGGAGGCCGCCATTCGGTGGAGCTATGACCTGTGCACACCCGATGAACAGCATCTATGGGAGCAGCTATCGGTGTTCGCCGGCGGCTTCGATCTCGAGGCCGCGGAGGCGGTCTGTATCGTCGATCCGGCCGATGCGCTGCTGGACGCGCTGACCGGGTTGGTCGACAAATCCGTCCTCGGTCATCGCCAGGACGCCGACGGCACCGGCCGGTACACCATGCTCGAGCCGCTGCGCCAGTTCGCCTTGGCGCGCCTGGTCGCGCACGGCGGTGAACGGGCGGTGCGAGTACGCCATCGCGACCACTATCACCGAGTCGCGCAGCGGGGGCGCACCGCGTACTGGGGCAGTGAGGATGTCACCTGGTTCCGCGACGTCACCCGGGAACATCCGAATATGCGTGCGGCACTGCAGTTCTCGCTCGCCGATTCGGACAGCGCACATCGCGCGCTGGAAATCGCGACGGAACTGCGGCCGTTCTGGGAGCACTACCGATTCCTGTTGGAGGGCTATCGCTGGCTGCTGGAGGCCCTGGACAAGGATCTCGACCATACGAAGGATCGGGCGCGGGCACTGGCCGCCGCCTCGGTGATCGCCGCCATGCTCGCCGATCCCGAGACGGCGACCCGATTCGCCGGTGAATGTCTGGAAATCGCCAACGAACTCGATACCGAGGACGTACTCGTCGAACATGCCCTGCTGTCCGCGCTGCTGGCATTCGCCAACGACGATCCGATGCGGGCACTCGATATCGCCGAGGCCGCCTCGGACCGCGCGCGAGCCTGCGCACACCACGGAGTCGAGATGGAGAGCCTGGCATTCGCCTATGTATGCGCGCTGGTGCTGGACGACGAACGCGCGGGTGCCATCGCGGATCGGTTCCTCGCCAAGACGAAGGAGTACGGCTCGCATCTGCTCGGCGGGTTGGGCTATTGGGCGGTCGGGACCTACCACTGGCGAGAAGGTGCGCAGGACAAGGCCATAAAGGATCTGCGCAAGGCGGTCGAGCTGTTCAGTCTGTTCGACCGGTGCGTGTGGACGGCCTCCGGATTCGACGGGCTGGCGTGGGCGGCGACCGCCGATGGCGATCTGCAGCGGGCGGCGCGGTTGATGGGTGCCGCATCGACGGTGCGGCGCGGCAGTACCCAGCGGCTCGCCCATGAGATGACCGAGGTCGTCGGCGATAAGGTGCGTCTTCAGGTGCGCGATGCGATGGGCGAGAAGGAGTTTCGCACCGCCTTCGACGCGGGCGCGGCCCTTGGGCTGGAGGATGCGGTCGGCTATGCCCTCGGCACCGAGCCGCGTCCGGCCGCGCAACCGGTGAAATCCGTTGCGGCAGACGTTCTTACCCGTCGTGAGCGGGATGTTGCGCGGTTGGTCGCGGCGGGCTACAGCAATAAGAACATCGCGAGCGAACTGGTGATTTCGATCCGGACCGCGGAGAGCCACGTCGATCACATACTCACCAAACTCGGCTTCACCTCGCGCACCCAGATCGCCGGGTGGGTCAGCCACAATCAGCTCTGAGGCGGTTCAGTCACCGGTCGCGCCGTCGATGCGTTCGCGCAGGAAATCGGCGTGACCATTGTGCCGCGCGTATTCCTCGATCATGTGCACATAGACCCAGCGCAGGTTGTATTCGGTGGCGCGATAGCTGAAGACGTGCTCGAGCGGCAGGTCGGCGACGGCGGCGTCGGCCAGTTCGATTTCGGCCCGTAGCGCCGCGAGATCCGCGGCGGCGTCGGCATCGGCCACATCGTCGAAATCGCCGTCGGGGTTGTCGTCGCTGCAGTAGAGATAGTCCAGCGATGCACCACGGGTGGCGATGCGGAACCAGCCGCGTTCGCATTCGGTGAGGTGGCGGACCAGGCCGAGCAGCGAGAGCGTCGACGGTGCGACACATCGACGTTTCAACTGCTCGGCCACTAGTCCGGCGCATTTCCACTGTAGGGTCCGACGGTGCAGGTCGAGCCATGATTGCAGCATGGTCCGCTCGTCGGCGATCAGCGGTGGCTTGGTTCTGGTGATTTCGGGTGCGGTCCATGTCACGGGGCGACTCTAACCCCGGACCCGCGACCGAAGCCCCTGAATTCCCGCAACATCGGCCGGACACCATGCTGCCGACGCTGCGGTAGGGCGCTATAGACCTGAGGTCAGGAAATCGATGACCGCACGCTCGAACGCGTCCTTGCGTTCGATCTGCACCCAATGTCCGCACCGTCCGAACAGTCGCAGATCGGCACGGGGCAGCTGACGCGACGGCAGCAGCGCACCCTCGACCGGGGTGACCCGATCATCGCGACCCCACAGCATCAACACCTCGTGACGCAGTGCGCGCAGCCGCGCCCACAGCGGAACCGCCTCCGCGAAAGCGGGATTCGCGAAGGTCGCATAGGCGTCGCGGATGGCTGCGATGGCGGCCGGAGCCGCGGCCGTGGCCAATCGGTTGTCGACGAGTTCATCGGTGAGCACCGCCTCGTCGAACACCATGGTCCGCAGCCA
The DNA here is from genome assembly GCF_053602975.1 of Nocardia sp. NPDC004278. Classification (NCBI taxonomy): domain Bacteria; kingdom Bacillati; phylum Actinomycetota; class Actinomycetes; order Mycobacteriales; family Nocardiaceae; genus Nocardia; species Nocardia sp. NPDC004278. The sequence goes on along the minus strand of NZ_JBSGEQ010000024.1, from coordinate 69,172 downwards.
GGCCAGCACCCGCTCCCGGGTGGGTTCGGCGGTGAAGTCGAGCAACCGCCGAATCCCTTCGGACGGTTCGGGTCCCAGCGCATTGACTCCGACGCCGCCGGGCGCCATGAGCACCAGCCGATCGACCCGCTGACCGTGTTCGAGCGCCACCAGCGTCGCCACCGCGCCGCCCATGGAGTTGCCGAGCAGGTGCACGCTGGGCAGGGCGAGCTGATCGAGCAGCCCGACCACCGCATCGGCGGAGATGCGCAGGTAGTTGCGCTCGTACACCTCGGGGCGCTCGCTCGCGCCGAAACCCGGCTGGTCCAGGATCAGGCAGCGGAAATGCCGGGTGAGTACGGGCAGGTTCGCACCGAAGTTGGCCCAACCCGACACACCGGGACCGGATCCGTGCAGCAGCACCAGCGGTGGACCCGAACCCGCCTCGTGATAGCGAAGTTTCAGCCCGTCGACGGTGATATGGCGACTGGTATCCGCCGCGTCCATCAGACCATCCGATCTTCGACCGGCAGCCCGAATTCACCGCGGCCGAACATGGCCAGGGCCCGTTCGACATCGTTGATCACGTGCACACTGCCCGCGTGTGCGTCGCGCCAGTGTCGTTCGATCGGATTGGGTTTGCGGATCGAGTGCCCACCGGAGTTGTCGAACAGCAGTTCGATGGCCTGGATCGCGCGCTCGGTGCCGCGCACCTGATCGCGCCGGGTGCGCAGCCGGACCTCGTACGGAATCTCTTCGCCCGCTTCGGCATAACGCAATTGTTCGGAGATATTGTGCTCCATCTGCAAGATGGCCGCGTCGATCTCCGAACCCGCGCGCGCGACCCGCACATGCGCGAATCCGTCCTCGGCGACCTTCTGCCCGCCGTAGGACAGCCGCACCCGTTCGCGCATCCGCTCGATATGCGCATCGTAGGCGCCCTGTGCGGCGCCGATAATGGGCGCGGTAATGGTGTTGGAGAACACGCCTGCGAACGGAATCTTGTACAGCGCAGCGGGATTGGCCTCCTGGCCCGGTCCGCGCAGCTGCGATTGTTCGGTGGCGCTGTAGGCGCGGTGATGCGGTACGAAGGCCTTCTCGATGACGATATCGTTGCTGCCGGTGCCGGACAGGCCGACCACCTGCCAGACGTCATCGATCTGATAGTCCTTGCGCGGCACCAGGATTGTCAGATAGTCCTTGGGATTGCCGTGCTCATCCGGTGCGAGTGCGCCGAGGAACGCCCATTGGGCGTGATCGCAGCCGGAGGAGAAACTCCACCGTCCGCTGACCTCATAACCGCCTTCCACCGGGGTGAGGCGGCCGGTCGGTGCGTAGGACGAGGAGATGAGCGTATCGGAGTCCACACCCCACACCTCCTCCTGCGCCGCCAGCGGAAACAGCGCGAGCTGCCACGGGTGCACGCCGAGCACCGATGACACCCAGCCGGTGGACGGGCATGCCGATGCGATCGCGCGAATGACCTCGTAGAACGCCACCGGCGAGGCCTCCGCACCACCGAAGCGGGACGGCTGCAGCATGCGGAACACCCCCGCCTCGGTCAGTTCCCGGATGCTCGCCACGGGAACCCGCCGCGCCAGATCGGTCTCCGCGGCCCGCTCCCGAATCGCCGGGAGCAGATCCCGGACCCGATCGAGCACCTTATTGGGCCCACCCGTCACCCGGCCACCACCCCTCATCGAATCGCTGCGCGATGCTGAGCTCATGCGGGACTCCTCCTGTGTTCCTGGGTTCGCCGAACGGCGCCATGGTTTCGACGCTATGGCGACCGCGGCGGCAACGCGGGGAGCAGTCCCGGTGATCGGAATACCGAGCAGCAGTGCTGCGCTATACCGCTTTCAGGAGCTTCGCGGCTTCGGTGGTCTCGTAGGGGTCCGGACCCCATCGGTAGCCGTAGCCGCGGATATTCGTGATCAGTTCGGGGCGGTCCAGTTTGGCGCGCAATGCGGCCATATGCACATAGAGCTTGCGTGATACGGCGAGCAGCGAATCGCCCCAGACGCAATCCATCAACTGTTCCCGGCTCACCGCGATGCCGGGCCGCTCGACCAGCACCCGCAACAGCTCGAACTCCAGCCGGGTGAGTGGAACCAGCTCCCCGGCCACCTCGACCCGCCGCGCCGCCAGATCCACCCGGACGTCATCGCTGACGACCGTCTTACCGCGCGCGACGGTGGCGACGCCTACCCGGCGCGTCACCGCTTCCAGCCGGGCCGCCAATTCGGCGACGCGCGCCGGTTTCACGACGTAATCGTCTGCGCCGCTGTGCAATCCGAGCACGATCGAACGCTCGTCGGCCTGATCGCCGAGGATCACCACCGGCATCGAGCTGACCTCGCGCAGTTTGCGCAGCACCTGCAGGCCGTCCATATCCGGCAGTTCGAGGCCGAGGATGACGGCGTGATAGCCGTGGTGGGCCAGTAGCAGATCGGCGCCGCGGTGTTTGCGATCGACCTGATGGCCGTGCAGTTCGAGCGCTTCCGCTAGGGCGTCGCCGCCTTTGGCGTCATCGTCGATCATGATAAGCCGCATCCGTCTCACCTTCCCGCACCGTCCCGCCGAAGAGCAGCGATTCTGCATCGTCGCCGCAGATGACGCCGCGTGCAAAGTGATTGCTTCCACTCTTGGGAAGGACAGGCGGACGAACTCACCTGGACGGATGATCAGGTGTGAGCTTTGTTGCGTGCCGCGGCGGCTCCGGCCTTGCGGCCGAAGAAGGTGCCGTCGCCCAGTGAGGTGCCGCTGATATAGCCCTCGCCGTGCAGGCCGGAGCTGGCTCGGCCCGCGGCGAAGAGGTTGGGGATGGGGCTGCCGTCGAGATCGAGGACTTGGCCGTCGAGGGTGGTGTGCAGCCCGCCGAGGGTGAATACGGAGGCTCCGGTGCCGCGGCGGTCACCGGATTCCGAGGGGGGACGCACGCCCGCTCTGATATCGATGGCGGCCAGCGGCGGCGTCAGCGGGCGCAGCCAGCGCTGCGCCTTGTGGAAGTCGGGATCGGTTCCGCGCGCGGCGAATGCGTTGTAGCGGGTGATGCTGGCGGCGAGTGCACCCGGCGGCAGGGCCACCAGTTCGTCGAGTTCGTCGACCGACTCGGCGACATGGGTCGGGCGCACACCCCAGCGCTCGCGCGCGGGCACCTCCTCGTAGCCCTGCTCGTCGAGCACTACCCATACGTTCATATCCTGGCGGAACAGCGCGGCCTGGCCGATGCGGCCGGGATAGGTGTCCTCGTTGACGAAGCGCTGGCCGCGATTGTTGACAATGATGCCGCGCGCGGCGAAGCCGGGGATCAACGAGGCACCGACCTGACCGGCCGACATATGCCGCACGGCGGCGCCAGCGGCCTGCGCGATCCGGATGCCGCTGCCGTCATCGGTGCCAGCGCTGACCTTGGTATGGCCGAGCAGCCGGGGCGCGTGGGCGGCGAGCATATCGTCGTTATCGACGAAGCCGCCGGTACTGAGCACACAGCCGCGGCGCGCCCGAATGGTGAGTTCGCGGCCGTAGCGGCGGGCCACGACACCGACCACCGCACCGTCGGCATCCAGGATCAGATTCGTCACATAGGTGTCGTATTGTGCTGTCGCACCGACGGATTCGGCGGCATGCACCAGGCAGTCCAGCAATAGCTTGCCGCCGAAATCATTGGTGGTCGGCCGGTGGCCACGCGGGGCTGGGGTGGCGAGTTCGGTAAAGGGCCAACTGTTCTCACCGAGCCACATAAGCCCGTCATCGGTGGGCGGCACCCAGGCGGGCGCGTCCCAGAGACTCGGTTTGAACGGCACACCCCGATCGACGAGCCAGTGGAAATGTTCGACACTGTGCTCGCTGTAGTGCGCGATCTTCTGCTGGTCCGCGCCCGGTCCGAGCGCGGCCACCAGGAATGCCGCCATCCGCTCGGGACTGTCGTCGAATCCGCACGCCCGCTGAATCGGCGTACCGCCACCGAGGTAGATCTCACCACCCGACATTGCCGATGCGCCGCCCGGCCCACCGGCCCGATCGACCACCAGCACCTCGGCTCCCGCGGTCGCCGCCTCGTATGCGGCGCAGGCCCCCGCACAGCCGTATCCGACGATGAGCACGTCGGTCTCGATGTCGTAGGACTTCACCTCGGACGCCGCGCGCGGCGCGACCGGATTGCGGACCGTCATGGCCTCGAGGTTGCGCTGGCCGACCGGGTGGCGGAAACGATGATCTCGGTGGTCGAGTCGGATGCTCCCGGTCAGTGGGACTGGAACCGGTCGCCGCGCCCCGCACTCGCGATGGTGTGTGAACGGCGTCACGTTTGCCTGTTCCGGCGCCAGTGAGGAGAGGAAATCGATGCGGGTTCTGGTCACCGGAATCACCGAGCCGAGCGGTCGCGCGGTGGCGCGCATGCTGTTGGCCGCCGGGCACGAAGTGGCCGGACTGGACCAGCGGTGGCATCGCGGCATCGATCCGCGGGTGCAGTTCACGGCCGGAGATCCCGCCGACCGCGCGGCCTGCGCGCAAGCGGTCGAGGGCTGCGCGAGCGTCGTGCATCTGGCCGGACGTGGCATCGCCGAGGTCGCCGCTGCGGCACGCAATGCCGGCGCGCGCGTGGTGGTTCCGGTGATCGCGGGTGCGCGCTCGGCGCGGCGATCCGAGGTCGAGGCCGCAGTGCGGGGTGCGGACGGTGTGCTGGTGCGCACCGCGCCGATAGCGGGCCGCCGGATCGATCACGAAACCCGCCGCGCACTGGAGCCGATCCTCGGTTCGAAATCCGTCGACGGGTTCCAGCTGCTGCACAGCGACGACCTGGACCGCTTCCTGGTACTGGCCGCCAGCGCACTGCCGCCCGGCGGGGCGGATGGGCTGGAGATCGTCGAGCTCGCGGCCTCGGGAGTGGTCACCACTGCGGAAGCACGCCGCATGTTGCGCGAAGCGGGCGTGCGGTACCCGTCCCGGGTGCCCGGTCGATCCGGCCCGCAGCAGCTGTTGGATCCGACTGTCGCACAGGAGAAATGGGGCTTCCGCTGCGGCTGGACCGCCCGCGAGGTGATCGCCGATCTGGTGCGCAGCATGATCGGCCGCAAGCCCGACGGCACCGGGTTCCGCACCCGTCGCGGCGCTATCCCGTTGCCGTCGCATGTGATTCCCGCCCGTGCCGCCACCTCTGACAACCACCCGCTGGCCGATATCGCGCCCGACGGGCTGGAGGGTGAGTTCGACGATCGGGTCGACGAGCGCTATCCGGTGCACACCGCAACCAATACCTCCGAGGCGCTGCCCGGCCCGCTGACCCCGCTGACCATCGACCTGCAGGCCGGTGCGATCCGCCTCAGCAACGAGGCCATGGGTGAGATGATCGCGCTCGACGGAATCGCCTTGGAGCACTGGACGAGTCGGGTCACCACCGTCCTCGGCCACCACATCTACATCAATGCCTCGATCGGTGTGCTGGCCGCGGAGAATATGCCGGGCTGGGACGAGGAGAGCATCCGTCGCGATGCCTACGGCAATATTCCGGCCGAGATCGCCCTGCAGCCGCACGGAAAGCCGCCGATGCCGACCGGGCTCGCCAGCTCCCTGGCGACGGCGCGCGCGACCTCCCGTGTCATCGCCACCGCGCGCCGCTTCGCGAAGACGGCGGAGCTGATCAATGCCGCTTCGCATGCGGAAGCGTTGAGTGCCAGCGATATTCGTGCACTCACCGATGAACAGCTGCACGTGCGCGCCCTGCTCTGGCGCGATCGCCTGCACCAGGCCTGGCAGGCCGCGGCGATCGGCGTAATGATGACGGGCGCCGCCACCGCCATCCACGCGCGCGGCAAGGATGCGGGCGAGGTTCCCATCGACCTGAACCGTTTGGAATCGGCCAAACCCATGCTCGCGGTGGAGCGACTGGCCGAATTGTGCCGTGCCGACGCGGATCTCGCCGAGGTGGCGCGCGCCGGCGATATCGCCGCGGCACGGGCGATATCGCCCGCCTTCGCGGCGGCGCTCGACGAGGAGCTGGTACGGATCGGCCACCGCGGTCCCGGCGAATGCGAGCTGATCAATCCGACATTCGGTGACCGGCCCGCACTTCTGGTGAGCGCCGCCGCCCGCGCCGCACAAATGCCCGCGCCCAAGCGCGAACCCGTGGATCCGTCGCCGAGCCGCACCGCGCGAATGGCGGCCGGAGCCACCGTTGCGCGGGAACGAGCGCGCGATGGCGTCGTCCGGATCACCCACTGTCTGCGACTGGCCGTGCGCGAGCGGGCGGATCGGCTGGTTCGCGCCGGTCGGCTGGGTGAGCTCGATGACGCCTGCTACCTGACGCTGGATGAAATCTTCTGCCTCCCGGCCGATGCGGCCGACAAGGTGGCCCGCAGGCGTGCCGAACGGCTTCGGCTGCATGACATCCGGATGCCGGATGTCATTGCCGGACACTGGGAACCGGTCGCCGAGGCGGCCGCGCTCACCGCCGACGAGAGCCTGACCGGCATCGGTGTCTGCCCCGGCGTGGTGGAGGGCCGGGTGAAGCTGGTGCTGTCGCTGGACGACGATATCGAGCCCGGTGACATTCTGGTCGCCGCGGTGACCGATACCGGGCACACCGCCATGTTCGCCTACGCCGCCGCGGTGATCACCGATATCGGCGGCTCCGCATCGCATGCCGCGATCGTCGCTCGCGAGTTCGGCATTCCGTGTGTCGTCGACACCAAGACCGCCACTACCCGGCTCGCCGATGGTCAGCGCGTGCGCGTGGACGGTGCGGCCGGGACGGTCACCCTGCTGGCCGACTGAGCCCGGCTCGAAGCTTGGGCCGCGACCTCTTGCGGCCCATGATGAAAGGAACACCCCTCGTGAAGAATTCGCGCGCTTACCGCGGCGCTGTCGCGGCCGCCGCCGCAGTGCTCGTCGGCGTCCTCCCGGCGCTGGCCGGTCCGGCATCGGCGGCTCCGGCGCTATCGGGTCCGGCCGCGCCCGTCCTGCTCTCCCCGGGCCAGGCCGATCGGCCGATGGGCCTGGCGCATGCGCCGAATGCCCGCGATATCGGCGGCTATCCGGCCAAGGGCGGCAGTAGGCTCGCGACCGGCGTCGTCTACCGCTCCGACGCGCTGGCCAAACTCGATGCGAGCGACCAGCAGAAGCTGGTGTCGTTCAATATCGGTCAGGTCATCGACTTCCGCAGCCCGATCGAAACCGGTCGCGATCCGGATCAGCTCCCGGCTTCCATTCGCCGCACCGAGCAGCCGGTCTACGATCCCGCCAATGACTTCTACCTCATGGTGGCGCGACTGATCCAGGCCGGACCGGCCGCGCAGCAGGAGGCGCTCGGCGGCGGCAAGGCCGCCCAGATCATGCGCGATTACTACGGCTGGTTCGTCTCGAATCCGTCCGCACGTGCCCAATTCGCGCAGGCGTTCAAGGATATTGCGACCGCGCAGGGTGCGGTGCTGTACCACTGCACGGCGGGCAAGGACCGCACCGGCTGGATGACCGCGATCCTGATGGGCGCACTGGATGTGCCGAAGGGGCAGATCTACAGCGACTTCCTGGATTCCAATGACAATCTGGCGGCCGGGAACAAGGCGCTGCTCGATGGGCTCGTCGCCCAGGGCCTGGTGACCGATCGCGCACTGTGGGAACCCATTCTCGGTGTGCAGCGCGATTTCCTGGACGCGGCCTTCGATCAGGTCCAGACGTCGTACGGGTCGTTCGACCGGTTCCTCAGTGACGGTCTCGGGGTCGACGCTGCGACGCTCGACGCGCTGCGGACGAAGCTGCTCACCAAGAACTGAGCCGCGGATGCCGTTGCTGGACACTGTGATCCAGCACGTGCCGGTGTCGTCGCGACGGCGACACCGGCACTCTCGCGGCCTACCCGGACGTGGTGAATCGCGCGGCCGCGTCGCCGCGCACACTCCCTACGGGCAGTGTCCGCCCGCACAACACCAGCAGCAGATCCTGAGCCGAGCCCGCGAGCACTGACCCGGTGCCGTAGCTGAAGTCGAGATCGTCGGCCCGCAATTCGATCCCGTCCAGATCGACGCCGAAATACTTGACACTCCGCGGCGAGAGTGCGCCGAGCACCAAACGCATCCGATCCGCCGGAACCACCCGGTCCAGCCCCAACGCGACGGTGATATCCAAGCCGTGGATGACGTCATGACTCAGCGCACCCGCGAACCCGCCACCCGGCGGCTTCCACGGATGAGTCACGTTATCCCGCACCGCGGCTATCAGGTCATCGGCCGTGAGCACCGCGGCGTCGGCTCGTGCCGTCCTATCCGCCATCCTGTTGAAATTCCCACGCGCCTTGAGCATTTCGAGTGCGAATCTCGGTGTGGTCAGCCGAAACGGCATGGTGATATGCGCGACGACCTCCCGCACCCGCCACCCCGCGCACAATGTCGGTTCCTCCCACTGCCTGGCGTCCAGCCCGCCGAGCAGATCCGCCAACTCACCCCGCTCGGCCTCGATCGCCTTTCGCACCTCGGTATCTGTCATCGAGCCTCCTCCGCCCGTCCGTATGGTCCTTTCCATGACCTGAGACGGACCTGCGCCCGGAAATTCATCGGTTGGCGTTTCGCTGGGCGGTGAGGAAGTGCCCGCATATCAGGCGACCTTGAGTCCGGCGTAGGTGGCCGCCAGCAGTCCGCCGACGATGCCGAGGCCGAGCAGCGGGCCGAGCGTGGCGACGGTGAGGCAGCCGAGGCCGATCAGCGCCGCACCGGTCAGCGAGGTCACCATGGGAGCGGAACGCGACATCAGCCCGAAGAACTCGGTGGGCTCGGTGGGCTCGGGTTCGCAGGGCGGTTCGCCGTCGTGGACGAAACCGACGACACCGGGCAGCCGCCGGTTCACCAGCGCCGCACCGTGCCCGCCCTTGATGTAGCGCACCTGCAGCGTGCCGGGCGGAACGGAGTCGAATCCGGTGAATCCGCCGACACCGACATCGCGCATACCGAGCCCACGCAGGGCGCTGCACAGCCAGGCGACCGGTTTATCGGCGCTCGCGCACACATTGACCAGGGTGCGGATCTGCCCGTTGTCGGCGCATTTCACCCAGTCGAATTCCCGGGGCAGCACACTGCCCGCCAGGAAGACATTGTGGAATTCCAGCGCCGGAATCTGCTCGAGCGATTGTCCGAACAAATAGGTGCCGTTGCTGTGACCGACGAAGTGGAACGGAACGTCGGGATGCCGGGCCCGATAGTAGCTGTACTGATCGGCGAACCAGCGCAGATTGCGTCGCCGGGTGAACGGCAATGCGAAGTCGTAGGCCGACAGCCGCCCGTACGACGGGGTCACCACCAGCACGTCCTTCTCGAACTCGTGCAGCTTGGACTCGAGTTGGGTCGGCCATTCCCCATTGCCGGACCGAATTCCGTGCAGTGCGAACACAACCGACTTGATGGCTGCCTCGTGCTCGGGCAGTGGGCTCGGATCGGTGGCGGCGACATCCTCGGTAATGGCCCAACGCAGGATGTCGTAGCGCTGCCCGGTGTAGTCCTCGCGGACCTTGCGTCCGGTGCACGCAATATCGCCGTGCGTCGAATTGGGCATCAGCTTCTGTACGCCGGTGGGCAGCGATTCCAGATCGCGGCTGTCCTCGCGGTCCACCGCCCAGTCATTCGTGGCGCGCACCTGCACGACGGTCGGCGCCTTCTTGCCGAGATCGGATATTTCGCGCAGCCATTGGATGCGCAGGTTGGTGATGAACGGTGTGCCGCAGAGCAGGTCGAACACGGTGAACATCCGCAGCAGCGGCGCCAGCAGCTTCGCCGCCACCCGGCACGGCCATGGCGCGCGGTCGAGAGCTATGCCGCGGTTCGGCGCGGCCAGCAGCACGATGCGGGTGACCGCATCGGCCCAGGCCAATTGCGGGCCGTCGAGACCGCGCAGTGCCTGTAGGAAGGCGTAGCGGAGCATGACGCCGCCGATGCTGTGTCCGATGAGGACGATCTCCGAGGTCCGGCGCGGTCCGCTCCAGTACGCGTCGATGCGATCGGCGAGATCGCGGCAGCGTGCGGTCAGACTGCCCCGGCTCAGCCGGGTGACCGGCTCCGGGAACTGCCAGTAGATGGCCTCCTCGGGCCCGTATCCCGGCTCGTGTCGCAGCTTGTTGAACAGGTCCTTGGCCGCGTGCGGCGGTTCGGAAAGACCGGCGACGTAGACGACGAGCCGACGTCGCGGTGGGTGCGCGGATTCCATGATGATCCCCCGGGTACGGTGCCGCCGATCCTCACTCGACAGCAAGTGGAAATGCTTGTACTACAACATCGCGAATTCGGCCACCTGCGTTTCGCGCGCTGCGGTATTTGCGCTGTTAGGCGGCGTTCTCATCGAGCGAAGACGGCCCGTTGTGCGCGCTTGTACTCGGCTCGGATGCGCCGACCGATCGCCCCGCCGTCGCCGGATGCGTGAACCTCGCCGGCGGTGCGTGCGGTCCATTGCGGTGGCCGCTCCGAGCCGCCGAGGGCCCATGCCGCCTGCCGGGCGGCTCCGAGCGCGACGTACTCGTTCGGCTCGGGCACGCTAACCGTGACCCCGATGATCTGGGCGGCGAGTTCGGCGACCAGACGGGAGCGGGCCGCACCGCCGATGAGCAGTACGCGGTGGATCGGTATTCCGATGGCGCGCAGGCGGTCGAGCGCGTCGGCCATATTGCAGAGCATGCCCTCGAACGCTGCGCGGGCAATATGGCTGGGGCGCAGGGTTTCCGGTCGCAGACCGTGCAGACTGCCGGTGGCGTGCGGCAGATTCGGGGTGCGTTCCCCGGACAGGTAGGGCAGGAGTACGACCCCTTCCGCACCCGGGGGTGCCTGGCGCGCAAGGGTTTCCAACCCGGGCAGGTCCACGTCGAGCAGGGCGGCGGTGGAATCCAGTATCCGGGCGGCATTGAGCGTGCAGACCAGCGGCAGGAAAGCGCCGGTCGCATCGGCGAATCCGGCGATTGCTCCGGCGGCGTCGGCGCTGGGCGCTGCGGCCCGGGTGTAGACCGTGCCGCTGGTGCCCAGTGACATCACGACGTCACCGTACTCGATGCCCAAACCGAGTGCGGCGCCGGCATTGTCACCGGTGCCCGCCGCGACCAGCGCGCCGGCGGGCGTGCGTCCGACCACTTCGGCCGGTCCGGCGACGCGGGGGAGCTCCGGCGTGCGGCCCCGGAAAGCCAGCGCCAGGAGGTCTTTGCGATAGGCCCCGGTCGCGGGCGACCAGTAGCCGGTGCCCGACGCCTCGCCGCGGTCGGTGGTCGGTTCGACCCTACGATCGGACGGCCCACCCCGCAGCCGCCAGGTGAGATAGTCGTGTGGCAGCAGCACTCGGTGTGTCCGGTCGGCGTGTGCGGGTTCGTGATCGGCCAGCCAGCGCAGTTTGGCGACGATGAACGCGGCCAGCGGCACACTGCCGACGGCATCGGCCCACGCCTGCGGGCCGCCGAGTTCGGCGATCAACTCCTCGGCCGCGTGTGCCGAGCGAATATCGTTCCACAGCAACGCATCCCGTACCGGCCGGCCGTCGGCGTCGAGTGCGACCAGCCCCTGTTGCTGACCCGCCACCGCCACCGCATCGGTCCGATCGAGCAATCCGTCGCCCGCCGAACACAGTGCCTGCCACCAGGATTCCGCGGAAACCTCGGTGCCATCCGGGTGCGGGGCGTAGGCCTGCGCCAAGATCTCGCCGGTATCGGCATCACAGCGGACGACCTTGCAGGATTGGGTGGAGCTGTCGACTCCGACGACGGTGGCCATCAGGCGGACACCCCGCCGGAATCCCGATCCGGTCGAATCTGGATCTTGCGACCGGTGCCGTCACGGAAAGTCTGTAGCGCATCGGCGAATTCGGGCAAACCGAAGCCGTGGGTGATCATGGTGTCGGCATCGATCACCCCCTTGCCCATCAGTTCGACCGCGCGCCCGAAACTGTGCAGCACCGCCATCGAACCCACGATGGTGATCTCGTCGTGGTAGATCCGAAACGGCGAAATCGATGCGGTCGCCGCCCCCGGCGCCACGCCGAACTGCTGGAACACCCCGCCGCGGCGCACCCGGCCGAGCCCATCCTCGATGGCGGCGATCGCGCCGGTGCAGTCGATGACCACCTCCCAGCCCTGCGGGCGGTCGAATTCGTCGGCGGTGGTCGCGGTGGCACCGGCGAACTCGTGGCCCGGCACGATCGGATAGGGCGTCGGCGGGAACTCGCCGTCGACAATGTGCACATCGGTACCGCAGATCCCGACCGCGTCCACCCGGACCACGACCTGGCCGGGACCGGGTGTCGGATCCGGCACCGTCCGCACCGAGAAATTCCCTGGCGTCTCGATCACGACCGCGCGCATAGCACTACCTTGCACCCGGACACCGGCATCGCGTCGCATTTCGCCCCGCCGCACCGCGGATTTCCGGATGAGGCAGACTGTCGCGGTGAGCGACGACCCGGACCGGCACGCCGACGTGCACGTCCGCACGGGCGACGGAACCACATTGCCTGCCCTGACGGATCCGCTGCTGGACGATCTGCTGCACGCACCACCCGACCTCGACTGCCCCGCGATCGTGGTCAGCCGCGGCGAGCGCGCCTACATCCAGGCTCGCCTGCTGCCCGACAACGTTTACGAACTGGAGCACCGCGCGGACGGGGCGGACGACTGCTTCCAGATGTACACCCCCGACGCCCGGCTGGTGCGTGATGTGATGTGGGCGTGGATCGACGAGGACCCTTGGTGGTGTGACGGCGTCGGGTGGTATCGCGTCGACCCGGCGGTCGCGGAATTGGAAGCCACCCGTCGCGAGCTGTCCGGCCTGCTGGACGGGTTGTCGGTGCTGGACGGCATCGAATCGGCGATGGACGATGCCCTGTCCCGCGCCGATGAGCTACTCGCCATGGAACTGCCGGATGACGAGGACCTAAGCCCGCACTAGGCCCTGATACCCCGCACTAGGCCCTGATACCACAGCGCCGTCGTCGCGATATCCGCGTTTTCCAGCGGCAGGTACGTGCCGTCGTCATGCCAGCCGAGCGCCTGCATTGTCACGCGCAGCTCCCGCTGGTAGCAGATGGGATCGCGGATATGCCAGCGATACATGCCGAATCGCTGCTGTGGCCGGTAGATCTCATCGGAGGGCAGCACCTGGTGCAGTCCGAGGTAGGGCGTCGAATAGGTGCGGTACGCGCCGTCGAGGTCGAAGTTCCAGGCGCCGCCGAAGTAGTCCTCGGTGCCGGTACCGCACAGCGTCGGATGGGTGGTGTCGCCGTCGAGGTAGAACTTCAGCTCGCCCTCACCCCACCAGCCCGGTGCGCCCGGCCGGATGGCCAGGTAGGTGCCGACATACCGGCCCGGTCCGGGCACCGTGTCGAGGATGGTGTGCACGGCGGGCGCGCCCAGCGGTGTGCCGGTGCGACGCAGCGCGTGCAGATATCCGGCGTCCGCAGGGACGTCCTGCTCGGTGTAGGTGAACTGGTAGTAGACCGGAACCGCACGCGCACTGCCATTGTGCAGGGTGATCCTGGCGTGCGCGCGAAAAGGCATGGGCCAGTAGCTGTTCAGGCCTCCGGCCGGGGCGACGACCACCATTTCCGATCGCACCAGCGCCAATTCGTCCCAGCCATTGCAGAAGAAGTCGCCGAGCGGCAGCTCGATCGCGGGCCGCGGCTCGGCGTCCCAATACATGCGCAGGGTGATCAACCCGAGCGCGCTGCGGTCGGTGGTGAGCCAGCAGTGCCGGAGTACACCGGGGCCGGAAATATCTGCCAGCGTTGCGGTTTCGCCCGCCGCCAGGTGAATGGAGGGTGAGACCTTCCAGCCGGGGCCGAGCAGCCGCGCCGCATGTGCGCCGGTGCCATCGGTCGCGCGAGCACCCGCACCGGGGGCGCCGGTCGGATTCTCCGCACTGATCGAGCGGGTGCGCGCGGCATCCAGGCGCCAGAGTTCCGACCCCGGCGTGCTCACAGCCCCGGCCAGCCGTATCGGTCGGTCACCGCCGCGTGGCCCGCGCGCTTCTGGTAAGTGAAGCCGGTCTGCGGCTGTTCGGGTTCGCCGACCGACACGCTGGCCGAGAGTTCGGCCAGCTCGCGCCGGAACTGGTCCATATCCAGCCAGAGGATCTGCTGCACCAGTTCCTCCATCGATTCGGCGGCCATCGCTCCGGCCTCCGAATACACCAGCAGGCCCTCGCGGAAGGCCATGAGGGTCGGATACGCCTCGATCTTGGCCACTTGGGTCAGATGCTGTTCGGCGTCGATATCGACCGTGCCGTAGACGATCTCGGGGTGCAGGTCCGAGGATGCCTCGAAGACCTCGGCGAAGCGGCGCGATGGCTCACACCATTGCGCGCCCCAGTCGATCAGCACGATATGACTGTTCGCGACGGTCGCGTCGAAGTTATTTCGGGTCAGGGTCATGGTCGGCATCGAGATCCCTCGCGATCACTGTCCTATCGGCAACCTTGCATCCTCGCACAGGCACGGGCTTATGGGGGAGGTGCGGATCGGTGCTGTTCCGCCGCAAGGAAATGCGCGATATGCCTGGTGGATTCGTACATCTCGCGGTAGCGCGGGTAGTACGCAGCGTAAATTGCTCCGTGCTCCGGATCGGGTTCCACCACGCCGATGATGGGGTTCCAGCCCGCGGTATCGACGCCGACGGCCGCCGCCGCGAGCAGGGCGTCGCCGAGGCAGGCCCCGACGGTATCGGCCGGGAGTTGCTGCGGCAGGCCGGTCACATCGGTGACGATCTGGGTCCAGAGCCCACCCTTGGTGCCGCCGCCTACCGCGACCAGCCGTTGCGCCTGCCCGCCCGCGGCGGTCATTGCCTCGAGGTTGTGCCGCACGCCGTAGGCAATGCCCTCCAGCACCGCCCGATACAGCTCCGCACGTCCGTGTCCGAGGGTGAGACCGGCGATTATGCCCCTGGCGTCCGGATCGAACAGCGGTGTGCGCTCGCCCGCGAAATAGGGCAACGCGAGCAGGCCGCGACTGCCCGCGGGGACCTCGGCGGCCTCGGCCACGAGTTCGGCGAAGTCGCCGCCGACGAGTCCGCGAAGCCAATCCGTGACCGCGCCCGAGGTCGCCATGCCCGCAGCAGATGTGTAGGTGCCCGGCCAGGCTCCGCAGGTGAGCCACAGTCCGGGATGCGGTCGCGGGTCGGTGAGCACCTGCACGAGGAACATGGTGGTGCCGTACATGATCATCGCATCGCCGGGTGCGCGGACGCCGACGCTGGCGGCCTCGGCCCAGGCGTCGATGGTTCCGGTGGTGACCGGGAGTCCGGCGGGTAGTCCGGTTGCTGCCGCGGCGGCCGCGCGCACCCGTCCGACAATCTCAGTGGGCCAGAACAATTCGGGCAATGCCAGACCCGGTGCGACGGCAGCCGCCCAGTCCCACGCCCAATTGCGTTGGCGCAGATCATATATCGGCACACACTGGCTGGCCGATTGATGGTCGAGCACATAGCGGCCGGTAAGTCGATGCACCAGAAATGAACTCGCCATCAACAGCATGGTGGTGCGGGCCGCGACCGGTGGCTCATGGCGGGCCAGCCAGCGCAATTTGGGGCCGACGGCCTGGCTGGTCAAAGGGGAACCACCGCGCTCGAGCACCGCGGCTGCGCCGAATTCCTGGTTCAGTTCGGCGATTTCGGCGGTAGCCCTGGTATCTACGCCATACAGGATGGCCGGGCGCAGCGGAATTCCGTTGGCGTCGGCGGGCAGCAGGCAGGGGCCGATCCCGGATACGCCGAGTGCGTCGAGGGGCGCGCCGCCGGCCGCGTCGAGGAGTTCGCGGATGATCGCGCAGAATTCCGCCCACCAAACCCCTTCGGCATCATGTTCGACCCAACCCGGTCGCGGCGTCGAAACGCCGTGCCTACATTCGGATCTGGCAATGACGGTGCCGTCCGGCTGGACCAGCACGCCCTTGGAACTGGAGGTTCCGATATCAACTCCGAGGAACATATCCGGCCCTCCTGTTCGTGGAGCTCGTCATCGGGTGAATTCGTCGACGGTGATATCGAGGAGATCGCAGGCGGCTCGGACCGGGGCCCGATGATCGCCGGGGACGGCGTGAATATGGTTGGCGCCGAAGCGGGACAGGAAATCTCCGGCATGTGCGTCCAAGCGGGCGAAGGCATGTGGCCATTCCCAGGTGGACTGCTTCATCAGTGCTTCGTTGGTCGCCGGGTCGTAGGTTTCGAAATCGCCCAGCATCAGCTGCATTCGATAGTCGCCGTCCTTGCGGGTGAGGCGGGCCAGGGTCATGCGGCCGGGTGCGGCCAGATGGTGCACGGAGGCGCCGCCCGCCGGGAAGAAGAACACCTCCGGATATAGATGCACATTGGCCAGGTTTTCCTGCGGATCCGCGCTGCGGGCCGCGAACCAGGTGGCGTGTTGGCCGGAGTTGCACAGATCCCAGATATCGCGGTCTGCGTGATAGTGCCGGACATCGGCGAAGAGCACCGGGGTGTGCGCGATTCGATGGAGCAGCTGCATGGTGAGCGCGCCGTCCATATCTGCTTCGGTCGCGCACACATGGGGTTGTTTGGGGCCGTTCCAATCGTAGGGATCATTGAGGAACGCCTCGGTGATATCCATGGTCGCGAAGTACTGGGTGAGTTCGGGCTGACCCTTGATGCCGGAGAAGTCCAGGCGCCATTCGGCGATCAGTTCGCGCACCGCCAGATATGAGCGGATCTGTCGTTCCAGCAATTCCGGGGTGAGTTTCACGCCGTCGTAGTGCACGCCAGCGGTATTGCGCTCCAACCACTCTCGCGCCCCCTTCGCCTCCCCGGCATCGGCCGATTCGGCGCGGCGCACGATCTCCCACTGGTCTATTTCCTCGACATCGATGCCGAATAAGCGCTGCCACTGATCGGTATTGGCCACGGCCGTATTCATCCCCATCGGCCGACCGCCGAAGCGCCCGAAAGTGCTGCCGCGCAAACTGGATACGGCCGCCGCCGCGGTGGCCTGGATGCCGATCGCCGCGATCAGCTCGGTATCGGCCGGATCGCCCCATAACCGGGCGTGCGTGCGGCCGATCTGATCGAGTGCACCGCCCGCGGCCAGCATGCCGACCATGCCGGGCTGCACCGGATCGATATTGGACAGCAGCAGTAGCGGCCCCGGCGTTGCCCCCGCGGCCAGCATGGTGAAGTGCGGGAATGCCCAGACCGCGTAGTGCAGCACGGTGAGATCCACACCGGCGGCGGCCACTTCGCGGGCCACCGATCCGGCCAATGCGTTCGTACTGATCGGCGCCGCGCCGCGGACCACCTCGTGTCCGGCCGACTGCAATCCGGCGACCAGCCGATCCTCCGCCGATTCGATGAATTCCGCGATGCCGGCGTGCACGTAGTCACGCCCATCGGAAATGCTCATAACACCGATCCGCGCCATCCCGACCGCCTCCCAACGCGCAGGCCCCCTCCAGGATTATCCATCCGGAGGGGGTGGCGGGTGGTCGGCTTCGGGTCAGCGGGTCAGCGGTCGTTATCCACCGGTGATGTTCGGCCGTCGACCAGCTCCGCGGTGATCGCGTCCAGGCGCCGGGCCCGGGCCGGGTCGAAGTCCGTGCCAGCCAGGGGCAGTCGCGTGCGGCGCCGGAAGGCCGCGAGCGGTTCGGTCGGCGGATGGTCGATCAGCTCAGCGATGGGGACGATGGCCTGGTGCACCGGTTGCCCGGCGACCAGCAGCCAGGCCTTGGTGAGCAGACGGTGCATCATTGGCAGCGGATCGGCCATGGCGGTGCGCACCATCAGCGGGTTGTAGAGCACATATCGGGTGCGCGCCCCCGGATGGCGTTGCGGAAATGCCGCGCCGAGCAGGTCGATGCAGCGTGAGGACTGCATGGACGCGCGCATTCCGCGATAGCCGTCGCGCAGTTGCAGGTCATCCCATTCGATGGTGCCGGGAAGTCCACCGGGGCCCGCGATATTCATGATGACCGGTGCGGTGGCGCGTTCGAGTGCGTCGAAGAGTCCGTGCCCGAGGACATATCGGCTCAGATACAACAGTGCGAAGGTGTATTCGAAACCGTCGACGGTCTCCTGGCGTACCGACCGGAAGTTCTGCGCGCCGAATACCAGCCCGTCGACGGTGTCGGTGACGGCCTCGACCTCGGCGAGCACCTTTCGCATCCCGGCGACCGTGCTGAGATCGGCCTGTACGAAGACGGCCCGGTCGGCGGCGCCGAGCGCGGCGGCCTCGCTCAGGAATCGGGCGCCTTTGGCCGCACCGCTGGCGACCGCGAACACCCGGTCGCCGCGGCCGAGGAAGTGCAGCGCTAGCCCCTTGCCCATGCCGTCGGTCCCGCCGGTTATTACGTAGGTGCGCATCGAATCGCTTCTCCTCGAGTCAATTTCGGTTGAGTCACCGGCCGGTGACATCGAGGCTAGGAAGTGCGGATCGGGCAAGTCAACAATTGATGACTTACGCTGACTTCATGACCGAAACCGCAGCGCCGGGCCGTCGGCGCGACCGTGCCGCCACCCGATCCGCACTGCTGGACGCCGCCCGAATCCGGTTCGCCACCATCGGATTCGACCGCACCGGCGTCCGTGATATCGCAGGTGATGTCGGGGTGGATCCGGCGCTGGTGTTCCGCTACTTCGTTTCCAAGGAGCAGCTCTATGCCGAGGCAATGTACCTAGAGATCCCGAAAAGGGTTGCCGCCGATCCGCATCGACCGGTGGTGTCCATCGTCGACGCGCTGCTGCGCGATGTCGTATTCGAGGATTGGCCCGCCTTCGGCGGTGAGCATCCGCTGCTGGCGATGTTGCGGTCTTCGGGCCATGCGGCCGTGCGCGACCAATTGCGCGCCCAGCTCTGCGATGACTACCTGCGGGACATGACCGCGCGCTTGGACGGTCCCGATGCCGCCCTGCGCGCCGAATTGATCGGTGCGGTGCTGCTGGGTCTGGGGGTGATGCGCTCCGTGGTCGGCGCGCCCGCGGTGTCCGGGGCGACCTTCGAGCAGACCAGGGCGCTGGTGGCGGATATGGTCCGGGCGGTCAGCGGGGGACGGACGCGGTGACGGAGGGTGGGTTCGGGAAGGTGAGCGGTGCCAGATACACACCGCCCTGGGCCCAGCCCGCGCTGGTGATCCACCAGCGGTCATCGTCGCGGACGAGTTCGGTGGCGTGGGCGGCGATATGGCCCGCTTTGTCGCCGATACGGAACTGGTAGGGGGTGTCGCTGCGGAATACGTCGGTTCCGAGGTAATGCGGGCGTGGACCGATGAACAGGTACCACCAGCCGCCGTGCTGCACGACGAACGGCGATTCGGTATTGCCCGCCTCGGTGCCGCTACTCGGGTCCGTATAGGCGATATGCCGATCGCCCCAGTGCACCAGGTCCCCGGAGGTGCGATAGGCGACCACATGGTGACCGCCGCGCGGTGCGCTGGTGGCGCAGTAGTACATGACCCACTGCTCGCCGATCCGCAAAACCATCGGATCCCTGGCGTCGTAGCCGTCGCGGAACAGTGGCCCGGACCGGCTGCGGGTCCAGTGGTACAGGTCGCGCGAGGTGGCCAGATTCATCGCGGCGGCGGTCCGATCGACGCCGCCGCCCGCGTAGAACATGTAGTACCGCCCGTCGACGCCGATGACATGCGGTGCCCACAGATGTGTCTCGCCGTAATCGCGATCCACGGTCAGGGCGGGCGCCTGCTTGGTCCATGGTCCGTGCAGCCGGTATGCGGTGGCGTGGGCGAATTCGATTTCGTGGAACGGGTCGGCCGGTTCCGGATGGGTGATGCCGAACAGGTGCCAGCGACCCGATGCGTCGCGAACCACGGTGTGGTCGTTGATGTACCACGGGTGCGGCTCACCGGCACTGGGGTCGTACACCCTTGCGAACGCGCCGGCCCGCACCACCTCGCGCGTTGCCATACGCTCATGATGCCGGGGGCAGGCCCCGCCGAGGCGGGGTCCGAGACATTGAGATGTGGTGTCACTACCTAGGTGCCAGGTATCAGGCCGTCGTGAGTCGCCACGATGGTGCGCAGCATCGCGACCGCGGTTCGCACCCGGGCGAGCCGGTGCAGGTCCCGCGGCACGACCAGCCAATACTTCCGGGTGACTGTGACCTCCTCGGCGAGAAGGCGGTCGAGCCGCGGATCGGAATCGCCGATATAGAGCGGTAGCACGGCGACGCCCAAGCCGCTGGCAACGGCGTTCCATTGGCCGGTGATGTTGTTGGTCTGAATGCTCACGCGATGGCCCGGAAGGATGTCATCGAGAATCCGAAGGGCGGGAATGTCGAGCAACGCGTCGACATAGCCGATCAAACGATGGTCGCGCAGGTCGGGGACGCGAGTGATGGGCGGATGCGCGGCAAGGTAGCCGCGCGCCGCGAACAGGCCCAACCGGTAGTCCGCGAGTTCGCTGACTTCCACCGACCTCGGCGATGGGGGCTCGAGGGTGACCGCGATATCGAATTCCCGGGTAGCGACGACGTCCTGCCTTGTCGCGGTGACGATTTGGATATCGAGGTCGGGATGCTGCGCGCACAATTCGGCCAGATTCGGTGCGAGCAGAAACGCGCCGAAACCATCCGGGGTGGCGATCCGGACCGTGCCCGACAACCGGCCACCCGCCGCGATGCTCTCCATGGCGGCCAGCAGGGTCGACTCGACCGCCTCGGCGTGGGCCAGCAGGCGGTACCCCGCGTCGGTGAGCACCCATCCGCTCGGGGCCCGATCGAATAGGCGGATTCCGAGTGAGCGCTCGAGCGCGGCGATTCGGCGGCTCACCGTCGTGTGATTGACACCCAGCCGCTGCCCGGCGCCTACCAGCCGGCGGGTTCGGGCAACTTCGAGGAAGTACCGGAGGGCATCCGCATCGATCATCGACGCATGCTACCCGCCCTGTGCGAATACGCACAGCAATGTGCCGATTTGATGCTTGCGATCTGCGACATGTCGCACGAGACTCGACCGCTGTAGGAAGGAGATTCAACAGTGATCGCACACCTCGCACTACCTCGCATCCTGCGCATCGGCGGCGGCGCGGTCCGCGAAATCGCCGACGTGGTCGCAACTCTCGGGCTGACCCGCCCGCTCGTGGTCACCGACTCGTTCCTCGTCGGTACCGGCGCGGCGGAGCGAATGATCAAAGACCTCACGGCGGCCGGACTGTCACCGAGGCTGTTCCCGGATACCGTCCCCGATCCGACCACCGATTCGCTGGCCGCCGGCCTGCTCGCCATCCGCGAGCACGGCTCGGACTCGGTGATCGGATTCGGCGGCGGCAGTCCGATGGACACCGCCAAGGCGCTGGGCTTGCTCGGCCGGCAGGGCGGGCAGATGCGCGACTACAAGGCTCCGCGCACCAATGCCGGCCCCGCGCTGCCGGTCATCGCTGTCCCGACGACCGCCGGAAGCGGTTCGGAGGCAACGCAATTCGCGGTGATCAGCGACAGCGATGACGACGAGAAGATGCTGTGTGTCGGGCCCGCGTTCCTGCCGGTCGCCGCGGTGATCGACTACGAGCTGACGGTCTCGATGCCGCCGCGGCTGACGGCCGACACCGGCGTGGACGCGCTCACCCACGCCATCGAGGCCTACGTCAGCAGGAGGGCGAATCCCTTCGCCGACAATCTCGCTCTCGTCGCCGTCGGAGCCATCGGCCGCGTCTTGCGGCGCGCCTACGCCGACGGAGACGATATCGAGGCCCGCGAGCAGATGATGCTCGCCGCCACCATCGCGGGGATGTCGTTCTCGAATTCGAGTGTCGCGCTCGTACACGGGATGAGCCGGCCGATCGGCGCGCATTTCGGTGTCGCGCACGGTCTTTCCAACGCCATGCTGCTGCCGGCCGTCACCGCGTTCTCGGTCGGCGCGGCAGCGGACCGCTACGCCGACTGCGCCCGCGCGTTCGGGGTGGCCACCAGCCTTGACGGCAACGCCACCGCTGCAGGCAATCTCGTCTCGGCGCTGACCGAGCTGTGCCGAGACCTGCGGGTGCCCACGCCCAAGGCATACGGCATCGACAGACAACGGTGGCATGAGCTGATCCCGGTCATGGCCGAGCAGGCGCTGGCCTCGGGTTCACCCGCCAACAATCCGCGCGTCCCGGCCGATGCCGAGATTCGCGGCCTCTATGCACAGATCTACTGCTGAACCAGCACCCGCCGACATCTCGAGGATGGTCATGACACGCTTGCTCCACATCTCGGCTTCGCCGCGCGGCGAACAGTCGGAGTCGATCGCATTGGCCGGCAGCTTCCTGGCCACCTATCGGGAAGCGCATCCGGACGCGGTGATCGATGAATGGAATCTCTGGGAGACCGACCTGCCGGACATGGGACCAGCCGCCGCGCAGGCGAAGATGAATGCCCTCACCGGCACCCCTCTCACCGACGCCCAGAACACGAGCTGGAATCGGGTGCTGGACACCTTCCGCCGCTTCGACAGCTACGAGCACTACTTGTTCAGCGTGCCCATGTGGAACCACGGGCTGCCCTATGTCCTCAAGCATTTCATCGACGTGATCTCGCAAAACGGTCTGCTGTTCGCCATCGACCAGCAGACCGGCTACCGCGGCCTGCTCGCCGGCAAGAAGGCCGCCATCGTCTACACGGCCGCCGTCTACCACCCCAGCAGCCCGGACGAATTCGGCGTCGACTTCCACGCCACGTACTTCGACTACTGGCTGCGGTTCGCGGGCATTACCGATGTGGCGCGAATTACCTTCCATGCCAATATGTTCGATGACAATGCTGGCGCGCTCCGGGAGCAGTCGCACCGAGCGGCCGCCATTCTCGGCAAAGGCTTCTGAATCAAACCGGGACACGACCTCAGGTATTAAAACTCGAGCTAGTCGGCGTCCACGAGTACCTTGCGGAGCTGGGCCAGTTCGGCAGCGGAAAGGCCATGTGCGCGCAGCCATTCGCCCGCGCCACCGTGCGTGGTGCGCAATTCGTCGAGGAACCGCATGATCACATCGGGATCGACCCCGAGTATGCCGGTACGCACCGGGGGCAGTCCGTGATACGACGGCAGCGCGTCGAGGCGTTGCCGAATGCGTTCCAGCCGTTCGCCGGTGAGCGCGTAATCGGCGGCGATCACCTCGGCGGGCACACCCACCGCGTCCAGCACCACGGCCGCCAGCACGCCGGTGCGGTCTTTTCCCGCGGCGCAATGGAAGACGACCGAGTGACGCGCGGAATCGGCAATGATGCGTGCCGCCGCAACGATGGATTCGCCACTGTCGGAGAGGAGTTCGCGGTAGAGGGCGACGAGATCGTATTGACTGCCGTCGGGAACGAGTTCGCCGGGAGTCGCGGCGACGGTGCTCGCCTTGCGCACCGGTAGGTTGACCATGCGCACGGCCGCATTGCCGGTCAGCCTGCCGTAGCCCTCGCGCAGCACCTCGTCCGGGTTGCGCAGGTCGATCAGGGTCCGCAGGCCGACCGGGCCGATGAGTCGCCTCAGGTCGTCCTCGGTGAGATGCTGGGGTGTGCTCGCGCGGTAGATGACGCCGAATCGGGTTGTGCCGCCGCCGATTACCGGAAGACCGCCGAGGTCGCGGACATTGTCGATTTCGGCGAAGTTCACCCATCGCCGCTGCGCATTATCGGTGAACATGGCGCTAGTGGGCTCGGCCCGCGGCGGCTTCATCGGCGCGGCTCAGGCCGCACAGGCCGATGAGGTCTTCGTGCAATTCGAACCACACCGTGTGATAGCTGTCCATGATCGGCCGGGCCACCCAGCTGTGGTCGCCACCGTTCATGCGCTCGACGGCGCGGGTCAGCCGATCGGTGTAGGGCGTGAGGCGGGGCGCGAGCGCGCCGATGCGTTCGACCAGCGGTGCGACGCGGTGGTGCAGCGTGGTGAGCCGCGCCAAAATCGTTGCGTCATAGGCATGGTCGGAGTGATCGTTCACCGTACTCGCGTCCTTCATCTGCCACGCCGTGATGACTTCTTTGAGCTCGGCATTGAACTGGCAGAATTCATCGTAGGCCGCGGCGATGACGGTCCGGTCGATATCGGCGCGCTCGTGTTCCAAGAGTTGGGTCAGTTGTTCGCGGCCGTGCGGGGTCAATCGCACGCCGACCGGTGTGCTGGCACATAGCCCGCGGGTTACGAAATCACCACTGCGGGAGACGGCTTCGGTCTCAGCGATATCGAGGCTCGCGGCGACGGCGTTCGGCTGCACGCGGCCCTTGATGCCGATCAAGCGCAGTATCGCGAGCTCGGAAACCTCGGGTTTCGCCTGGATGGCATTGTGGGCGCCGGTATCCGGAGGGGCTGCTGGTAGTCGCAACACTTGGGCATCGGAAGGCTCTGCTGTTGACGTGGATTCGCTTCGATCGCGGCCGGCCAGGAACTCGGGCAGCCCGGCGGCATCGACCCGCGCCCACTGTGCGAGGCGATCGACGTCCTCGAGCACCGCGGCATCCACCGCCTTTCCGGCCACCTGGCCCGGCCAGACCGTGCCCGCTCCGCCGTCGACGGTGACGAGGCGACCGGCCAGCGCCTCGACAACCCCTGGGCCGCAGCCGACAACACATGGGCGGCCCAGTTCGCGGCTCACCAGCGCGGCATGCGAGGTCGCGCCGCCGAGTTCGGTGACGATGGCCTGCGCCGCGATCATGCCGTGCAGATCGTCCGGGCTGGTCGTCGGGCGCGCCAAGATCACCTGCTCGCCAGCGGCGGAACGTGTTTCAGCTTCGTCCGGATCGGTGACCACCACACCGGAGGCGAGGCCGGGGCAGGCGGATTCACCATGGGCGAGCGGGGTCAGCCCGGTGTCATCGCCGGATGCGGGACGCAGGACCGTCCGCAGTTGGTCGGCGCTGACCCGGGGCAATGCCTCGTTCACATCGATGAGGCCCTCGTCGACCATCCCGACGGCGGCGCGAACCGCCGCGCGCGCGGAGCGTTTCGCCGGCCGCGACTGCAACAACCACAGCCGGCCGGACTCGACCGTGAATTCGATGTCCTGAATATCGCGGCCGTCGCGCTCGAGGAGTTCGGCGGCGGCGAGCAATTCCCGGTGCACATCGGGCAGCGTCGCCGCGAGGTCGTCCAGCGGACGTGGGGTGGTGCGCCCGGAGACGACATCCTCGCCCTGTCCGCCGATCAGCCATTCACCGAAGACCGCGCGTTCGCCGGTATTCGGGTTCCGGCTGAACAGCACGCCCGTCCCCGAGTGCGCGTCGAGATTGCCGAACACCATGGCCTGCACCGTGACCGCCGTACCGAGCGTATCGGAAACGCCACGGGTGCGGCGATAGGTCTTGGCGCGCGCGGAATCCCACGACCGGAACACCGCGGTGACAGCACCGCGCAACTGTTCCCACGGATCCTCGGGCACAATGCCATTCGCATCGCCCAGCACGATCTCCCGATACTGGGTGCTGAACCTGCGCCGAGTGTCACTGGCATACAACGGATTTCGGGTCTCATCGGTCAGTGCCCGCTCGACCGCGTCGGTCATCCCCAGATTCAGGACGGTATCCATCATTCCGGGCATGCTCACCGCGGCCCCGGAACGCACCGAGACCAGCAACGGCCGCTGCTCGGAACCGAACCGCCGTCCCGTCCCACGCTCCAGTGCGGCGATACCCTCGCGTACCCCGGCCCAGATCTCCGCACCGAGCACTCCACCATTGGCTCCGAATTCCGCCCAGGCCTCGGTCGTCAGCACGAACGCTGGCGGCACCGGCAGTCCCAGCCCCCGCATGTGATCGACGCTCCACGCCTTCCCACCGATCCGCTCCCGCGAAAGTCGACACGTCCCATCGAGCTCGACAACGGATGCGTGCCGATCGGAATCGAGCCCTCCGAAGACCGCCTCCGGTTGCTCCACCGACTCCACTCCGATCGTCATGTCACTCCTCACGTTGTCGACAGCCACCAACCCAGCAGGTGACAAGGGCAGATCATCGGTTCGCCGGACCGAGGCTCGGCCGTCCGATCGCCCTGGCGAATACCGCCCCGTTTCGCGCGCCGCGGGGCAGCGCAATCCCAGATTGCCGCCGCGCAGCGCTCCGGCGTACCGGACGTCCCGGTCAGCAGGATGTGCCGCAGCGATCGCGGCTCCGGATCCGCGGACTACCACGACAAGCCTCGGACACTCCAGCGCACCGGCCAGCCTGGCCGAGGACTCGTGGTTTGCCGCGGTCTTCGCGTGCATGCAGGAGTGGGCCCGAGCCACCGGATGGCGTGCGCGCTGATCAAAACCACGAGCACGTGCGCACCGGATCACCACGGCAAACCTGGCGGCTTCAGCGTGCCGACCTGGTCAACGGTCATTGCGTCACGCTGCGCCGCAGGTAGTCGGCGGTGATGGAGCGGTGATCGTCGAGCAGTGCCGTGGGAGTTCCGGCGAAGACGATTTCGCCGCCGTGCTTACCGCCGTCGGGCCCGAGATCGACGACCCAGTCGGCCCGCTTGACCACCTCCAGGTCGTGTTCGATGACGATCACCGTATTGCCCGCGTCGACCAGTCGGTCCAGCAGTGCGAGCAGCGTGTCGACGTCAGCCATATGCAACCCGGTCGTCGGCTCGTCGAGCACGTAGATGCCGCCCCTGCGGTGCAGGTGGTCGGCGAGTTTGAGGCGCTGGCGCTCACCGCCGGACAGTGAACTCAGCGAGCGTCCCAGCGTCAGGTAGCTGAGGCCGACCTCGTTCAGTGCGCGCAGCGGCGGGTGAATCTTGCTGCCCGCGTTGCCGTTCCAGAAGTCGAGCGCCTGCTCGGCCGTCATATCCAGAATATCGGCGATGGATGCGCCGCGAATCGGGTAGCCGAGCACCTCGGGGCGGTAGCGGCGGCCATGGCAGCTCTGGCAGACGGTGGTGATCGGGTCCATGTACGCCAGATCCGTGAAAATAACCCCAGCGCCGCCGCATTCGCCGCACGCGCCCTCGGAGTTGAAGCTGAACAAGCCGGGCTTGACGCCGTATTCCTTGGCGAACAATTGCCGCATCGGGTCCATGATGCCGATGTAGGTGGCGGGACTGGAGCGGCGGGAGGCGGCAATGGCCGACTGGTCGATGGCGATGGTCTGCGGGAAGGCGGTGACGAATGCGCCGGATATCAAGGTGCTCTTGCCCGAACCCGCCACTCCGGTGACCGCGGTGAGCACACCGGTGGGGAACCGCGCGGTGACGTTCTTCAGATTGTAGGAGTCGGCGTCGGCGACGGTGAGCCAGCCGGTCGGGGTTCGGTTGCCGCGCTTGATCGGCCGGACGAGACGCAGCCGCTCACCGGTCAGGGTGCCCGAGGTACGCAGCTTTGTGAGCGTGCCCTCGAAGACGACCTGACCGCCATGTCCGCCCGCGCCCGGCCCCATATCCACGATATGGTCCGCGACGGCGATGACATCGGGGGAGTGCTCGACCACCAGCACGGTATTTCCCTTGTCCCGCAACTGGATCAGCAGTTGGTTCAGCCGACCGACATCGCGCGGGTGCATGCCGACGCTGGGTTCGTCGAAGATATAGGTCATTCCCGTGAGACTGGAGCCGAGATGCCGAACGACCTTGAGCCGCTGGGCTTCACCGCCCGAAAGGGTGGACGTCTCACGGTCGAGTGAGAGATAGCCGAGGCCCACCTCCGCGATCCGCCGCAACCGGGCAATGGCGGCATCGGCGATCGGCGCGGCGGGGGTCTGTGCGAGTGCGCTCAGCACCTCGATCAGGTCGGACACCTCGAGGCGGCCGTATTCGGCAATGCCGAGACCATTGATCCGGCTCGCCAATGCGGCGGAGTTCAGCCGTGCGCCACCGCATTCCGGGCAGATCTCCTCGCTGACCACTGCCGTCGCCGCCGCGCGATTCTTATCGCTCAATGCGCCGAGGTCGCGTTTGATATAGAGCCGGTCGAAACGTTCCAGCAGCCCCTCGTAGGCATTGCTGCCCATCGATCCGGTCCGATTGAGTCGGGGCACCCGGAACCCGTTGCCGTATAGGAACAGTTGCCATTGCTCGGCGGTGAAATCGCGTAATGGCATATCCGGATCGAAGAGTCCGGATTCCGCATAGAGCTGCCACTGAAAAGTGCCCACCGCGAAGGGCGCGAAGTTGATAGCGCCCGCATTGAGCGATTTGTCGGTATCGAGCAGCTTGTCCAGATCCGGCCGCACGACATGTCCGAGCCCGCCGCACTCCGGGCACATGCCCGATGGGTCGTTGAACGAATAGTGGGTCGCCGCACCGGCACTGGGCTCGCCATAGCGCGAGAACAGCACTCGGATGACCGACTGGATATCGGTCATCGTGCCGACGGTGGAGCGGGAGTTGCCGCCGATCGGCTTCTGGTCGACCACCACGGCGGGCGCGAGATTGTCGATCACATCGGCCTCGGGCCGCTCGTACTTGGGCAGCCGGTTGCGGATGAACCAGGTGAAGGTCTCATTGAGCTGGCGCTGCGATTCGACGGCGACGGTGCCGAAGACCACCGACGATTTGCCCGATCCGGATACCCCGGTGAAGACGACGATCTTGCCTTTGGGGATGGCCAGGGAGATATTGCGCAGGTTGTTGGCACGGGCCCCGATGATCTGGATGGTGTCTCGGTCTGCGTTCACAATCGCCACGGTAGAGCCGAATGAGGTCAGAATCGGTCCTCATTTGGGGGTCATACTGGAAGCTGTGACCGAAACCGCCGCCCGCCTGCTGCAACTGCTGTCCCTACTGCAGACCCGTCGCGAGTGGACCGGTCCGGAACTGGCCGAACGCCTCGGTGTGACCGTGCGGACGGTGCGCCGCGATATCGAACGGCTGCGTGAATTGGAGTATCCGGTGCACGCGAGCCTCGGCTCGATCGGCGGCTACCGCCTGGCTGCGGGGACCGCGCTCCCGCCGCTGCTGCTCGACGACGACGAAGCGGTCGCGATCACGCTCGGACTGCGCAATGCCGCACTCGGCGCGGTCGAGGGCATCGACGAGTCATCGGCACGCGCGCTGGTCAAACTCCAGCAGGTGCTGCCCACCCGGCTGCGCCGCCGCGTCGAGGCGGTGCGGTTCGCGACGCTCTCGCTCGGTGGACCCGCGGCCGGACCGCTCATCGACCCCGAAACCCTGGTTGTGCTGGCCGCGGCCTGCCGCGACGGCGAACGCATTCGCTTCCATTACCGCGATAAGGGCGATACCGAAACCCGCCGACTGGCCGAACCGCACAACCTCGTCTCCGCGGGCCGTCGCTGGTACCTCGTCGCCTGGGATATCGACCGCGCCGACTGGCGCACCTTCCGAGTCGACCGCATCGAATCCGCACAACCGATCGGAATCCGCAGTACGCCAAGGAAATTACCCACCGAGGACGCCGCGGCTTTCGTCACCGAATCGCTCGCGAAATCCCGCCCGATACGCCGAGTCGTCTTCATCGTGCACGCCCCGGCCCCGGAACTGATCGAAAGCTTCCGCGTCCGCCCCGAGGAAATCGAGCCGATCGACGCCAAAACCTGCCTCCTGCGCACCACTGCCGACTCATTGGAATGGACCGCCCTCCGAATCGCCCACCTGGGCCTGGAATTCGAGGTCCGGGAGCCACCGGAGATGGCGGAAATGCTCCGCGACCTCGGCGCGAAGTTACTGCGCGCGGCCCACGCGAGCGTGTGAAACGGGACATGCTGTGCGGCAATCGGAATCAGCGGCACCGCATCGGCCGAGGCCGAAAGGTCAGGTAGGACCGCCGAGGCGGGGCGGTGCTGGTCAGATCGCACGTCATGCCGAGGCCGCCGACGGTGCCCGGGAGATCGGGGCCCGCCGAGCAGGCCACGACCTCCCGGCCAGCGCGGGCTGCGGCAACGGCGGGCACGAAGTCGGTGGTCGGTGTGCGAATCACCAGCGGGTCATGGTCTCACTCGACTTCTTTCTTCATCTGCGCGGTCAGGATGCGCTGATAGCCGGAGCCGAAAATCCGGGGCAGCAAATCGATTACGCGGGCGTCGGCACCGATGAGAATCTTGGCCTTGTCCTTGCGGATGCCGCGCAGGATGGTCTTCGCGGCGGATTCGGGTGTCGTCTTGGCCAATTTGTCGAAGTTGGCGGCCAGGGCGTCGCGGTCGCGGTCGCCGCCCGCGCGGGCCTTCCAGGCGATGTCGGTCTTGATCATGCCGGGATGGACGCTGCTGACGCCGACCGGGTAACCCGCGATCTTCATCTCCTGGCGCAGTGCGTCGGTGAAGCCGCGGATACCGAATTTGGTTGCGTTATAAGCGCCCTGGCTCGGACAGGCAGCGAGTCCGAACATGCTGGAGACATTGGCGATATGGCCGTCACCGGATGCGATGACCTGCGGCAGAAAGGCTTTCGTGCCGTACATGACGCCCCAGAAATTGATGCCGACGATCCACTCGAAGTCTTCCCAGCTCAACTCCTCGACATTGGCGGTCAGCGAGACGCCCGCATTGTTGACCACGAGATTGGCGGGGCCGAAATCGGATCGGACCTCATCGGCGTGTGCGTAGACGGCGGCGCGATCGGTGACATCGAGCCGATAGGCGCATGCCTCGGCCCCAGCCTGTTCACACAGTGCGACGGTTTCGCTGACATTGGCCAGGTTTCGCCCGGACAACGCCAATCTGGCGCCCTGGCCCGCCAGCTCCAGCGCGAGCGCGCGACCGATGCCAGCACCCGCGCCGGTAATGACGACGACCTTGTCCTCAAAGTTCTTCACAGCAGGTGTCCTTGGTTATTTGGTGGTGTAGCCGCCGTCGGCGACGAATTCGGAGCCGGTGCAGAAGCTGGACTCGTCGGAAATGAGGAACAGCACGAGGTTGGCCAGCTCACCCGGCGCTGCGGCACGGGGGAGCGGCTGGTCGTGCACCATCGAGTTGGAGCGGTCGGAGTCGGCGGTCATCTCGGTGGCCACGACACCGGGATGGACCGAATTGACTCGGATTCCGTCGGCGCCGAACTCCTGGGCGGCGGCCTTGGTCATCCCGCGCACCGCCCACTTGGACGCGACATAGCCGAGGATATTGCTGAAGGCGATGATGCCGCCGATCGAGGAGATATTGACGATCGAGCCGCCACCGGCCCGGCGCATCGACGGCACAACGGCCTTCATACCGAGGAAGACCCCGACCTGGTTCACATCGATGACGCGGCGGTAGTCCGCCTCCGCCAGCCGCTCGATCGGATCGACATGCACGATCCCCGCATTGTTGACCAGACCCCAGACCGGTCCGAAGGTGCGCTCGGCCTCGGCAACAACTGCCGCCCACGCGGATTCGTCGGTGACGTCGAGCGGAACGAACAGCGCGCTGTCCCCGAGTTCGGCGGCCACCGCCTTGCCCTCGTCGGCGAGGACATCCGCGATAACGACCGAGGCCCCCTCGGCCGCCAAGCGACGGGCGAATGCGGCGCCCATGCCGCGCGCGCCGCCGGTAATGATGACGGTCTTGCCTGCGACTCTGTCCACGTCATACTCCTCGGGGATGTTCGAGATCGGCGATGTGCTGGGCGGCGATATAGCCGAACACCATGGCGGGACCGATGGTCGCGCCCGCGCCCGCGTAGCTATTGCCCATGACGGCGGCCGAATTGTTGCCCGCCGCATAGAGTCCGGGGATCGGCGCACCGTCCGTGCGCAGCACCCGGGAGTGTTCGTCGGTGACCAGACCGCCCTTGGTGCCCAGATCGCCGGGCACCATCTCGACCGCGTAGAACGGGCCCTGGTCGATCGGCGCCAGGCACGGATTCGGGGTGACGGTGGGGTCGCCGTAGTAGCGGTCGTACGCGGATTCGCCGCGATGGAAGTCCTCGTCGCGCCCGGCGCGCGCGAAGCCGTTGAAGCGCTCGACCGTCGCGGTCAGGGCTTCGGCCGGTACGCCGATCTTGGTGGCGAGTTCGGCCAGTGTATCGGCCTTCTTGATGATTCCGGCGTCGAAATACTTCTGCGGGATGGCCTGTTTCGGGAAGGTGCCCAGGAACAGGTACCGATCGCGAAAGCGCTGGTCCATGATGAAATGCGCGGGCACATGGCCGACACCGGTGGCGTGCCGCTCGTACATGGTGTGCACCACATCGACGTAGCTGGCCGATTCGTTGGTGAACCGCTCGCCGGCGTCATTGACCATGATCGCGCCGGGCTGGGAGCGTTCGGCCAGGCAGAAGAACGGCGGTCCGTCCGGATTGCGCACCGAGGGGCCCCACCAGGCATCATCCATCAGATCCAGTGCGGCGCCGAGCTTTTCACCCGCCACAATGCCGTCGCCGACATTCTCGGTCGCGCCGACGGTCCAGTCGGTGCTGACCGGCTCGGCGAAGAATCGCTCGCGCATCTCCAGGTTGTGCTCGAAACCGCCAGCGGCAAGCACGACACCGCGGCGCGCACGGATAACGATCGGCGCACCGTCGCGCTCGGCACGCACACCGACCACCACATCGTTGTCGGCAATGAGATCCGTGAGGGGCGTATTCAGCCAGACCGGCACACCCGCGTCGCGCAGTGCCAGCCACAGCCGCGCCACCAGGGCCTTGCCGAGACTCAGCGGCTGCCGCCCGCGAATGCGGTTCAGCACGGCCTGCGCGCCCACCTTGAGCGCGGTGCGCTTACCCTTCCAGGTCCGCGCGATCATATTCAGATCGTGGAAGTCGCTGACGGTGAACGCGATGCCCTTCGGGCCCGACATGGTCGGCCGGTTGATCAGCTCCATATCCTTGCCGAGCAGACGGCCGTCGACGATCGCGGGTTCGATACTGCGGCCCTGCGCGAGTCCGCCGGGCAGTTCCGGGTGGTAGTCGGAATAGCCACGGTCGTAGACGAATTGGAGATGGTTCGTGCGCGCGCCGAGATAGGTGAACATCTGCGGCCCGTTGTCCAGGAAGGCGTCCTGCTTCTCCTGCGGAACCCGGTCGCCGACAACGGATTTCAGGTAGACCCGGGCCAGGTCCGGATTGTCGGGCACACCCTCGCGCACCAGCACCGGATTGTTCGGAATCCAGACACCGCCGCCGGAGCGGGCGGTGGAACCGCCGAAGCTGCCGCTCTTTTCGATCAGCACCACCGAAAGCCCGCGATAGGCGGCGGTCAGCGCGGCCGTCATACCCGCCGCGCCGGAGCCGACGACCACGACGTCGTAGGTGTATTCCTGGGACATCTGGCTCTCCTTTCCTAGTAACCGGCGCCGGTGAGCATGCCGCCGTCGACGACAACCTCGGTTCCGGTGCAATAGCTCGCGGCATCGGAGGCCAGGAAGACCACTGCCTCGGAGACCTCGCCGGACTGTCCCCAGCGCGGAATCGGCAGACCGGCGAAGAAGCTGTTGCCGTCGACGCCCGAGCCCGCCGCCGCCGTCATCGGGGTCGCGATGCCGCCGGGATGGATGGAGTTGACCCGGATTCCGTCCTTGCCGAGTTCACGGGCGGCCGATTTGGTGAGTCCGCGGATCGCGAACTTGCTCGCGCTGTAGGCGGACAGGCCCGCCGCGCCGATGAAGCCCTCGACCGAGGAGATATTCACGATGGCGCCACCGCCGGTCATGGCGGGTGCGGCGGTTTTGATACCGAGCCAGGTGCCGGTGACGTTCACCGTCATGATGGTGGTGAAGTCGGCCAGGCTCATCTCGGCGATGCGCTGGAAGCGCAGCATGCCCGCATTGTTGACGAGCACATCGAGTCCGCCGAACTCGTCCACCGCGGTCCGCACCGCGGCGGCCCAGTCCGCCGCACTGGTCACATCGTGGTGCATATAGCGCGCGCCGGTCTCGGCGGCGAGCTGTTCGCCCTGCTCGTCGAGGACATCGCCGAACACCACTCGCGCGCCCTCGGCGACGAAGCGGCGGACGTGTTCGGCGCCCATTCCGCGCGCTCCGCCGGTGATCAGCGCGACCTTGTCATCGAGTCGACCCACTGCAGGTCCGTCCTTTCTGCGGCGTCGGTTCGATCGCCGTGTCGAATTCGACGCTATGGGCGCGAGGGCGAGGCGACCGGAGCCAGTCCCATCTAGCGAGACATGCACCTGACCTCAACGAGAGCATCGGAAATATTTCTACTAGGCATATTGAGAAATGGAGGCCATGCATGAAGTTCTCGATGATCTTCGAGGCGCAGATGACCAACCCGTCGGCCGATCACGAACGGCAGGTCCTGCGCGACTGCGTCGAGCAGGCGGTACTGGCCGAGGAGATGGGTTTCGACACCGTCTGGGCGGTCGAACACCACGGCCTGAAGTGGTACGCGCATATGAGTGCGCCGGAGATCTTCCTGACCTGGGTGGCCGCGCGCACCGAGCGGATCCGCATCGGCCACGGCGTGGTGTGCATGCCGTTCAACTTCAACCACCCGGTGCGCGCGGCCGAACGCGCGGCCATGCTCGATGTGCTCTCCAACGGGCGGGTGAACCTCGGCGCGGGCCGCGGCGCCACGCCGCAGGAGACCTCCATGTGCGGTGTCGATCCCGACCGCACCTATCAGGAGGTGGAGGAGTCGCTGCGCATCATCGGCAAGGCCTGGCAGGATCCGGAGGGCGAATTCGAATGGCACGGTGAGCTGCTCGATATCGATCCGCATCCGATGCTGCCGCGTCCGGTGCAGCTGCCGCATCCGCCGCTGTTCATGGCGTGCACCAAGAAGGACACCCTGAAGCTGGCCGCCGACTACGGAATCGGTGCGCTGGTACTGGGCTTCGCGGGCGTGGAGGAGATCGCCGAACTGCGCCGCACCTACGATGCCGCCATTGTCGAGCGGACCGGGGAGAAGTTCGTCTCCACCGTGGTCAACGACCACTTCGCGGCGCTGTGCCCGACGATCGTGCTGGACGACCGGGAGAAGGCGCAGCAGATCGGTGCGCGCGGCCAGCGGTTCTTCGCTCAGTCCATCAAGCACTGGTATGGCGCGGGCCCGGTGCCGGACGAGGCCATCGACCCGACCGTGGACGAGATGGCCCGGATTCGCGAGGCCGCCGATGAGCATGTGGCGTACCTGCACGAGGCGAAGATTCCGGTGAAGGCGGGGGCCACTTCGGTTTTCAATGCCGAACACGCCTACGGCAGTCCCGAGGACGCCATCGCCTACGTCGAGCGGCTGCAGGCGGCCGGTGCCGACGAGATCCTGTGCCTGATCCAGATGGGCACCGTGCCGCAGGAGGCCTGCCTGGAGACGATTCGGCACTGGGGCGAGAAGGTCATCCCGCACTTCCGCAAGAGCTAGTCACAACTGAATTGGCAAGGAGCAGACAATGATCGATCTGACCGGCAAGGTAGCGCTGATCACCGGCGCCGCGCGGGGACAGGGTGCCGAGGAGGCTCGGCTGTTCGCCGCGGCGGGTGCCAGCGTGGTATTGACCGACGTGCTCGAAACCGAAGGTAAGGCCGTTGCCGAATCCATCGGTGCCGCCTCGCGATTCGTGCGCCATGATGTGAGCAGTGCCGAGGACTGGTCGGCCGCGGTGCAGACCGCGGTGAGCGATTTCGGCAAGCTCGATGTGCTGGTGAACAATGCGGCGATCTACACGACGAAGGCCCTCACCGAGACCACTGTCGAGGAGTTGGAACGCATTCTGCGGATCAACCTGGTCGGCGCGTTCATCGGCATGCAGTCGGTCGTCGGCCCGATGGCGGCGGCGGGCGGCGGTTCGATCGTCAACATCTCATCGCAGGCCGGATTGCAAGGGCTGATGGGACATTCCGCCTACGGTGCGTCCAAATGGGCACTGCGCGGGCTGACGAAGACGGCGGCGCTGGAGCTCGGTCCGGCGGGGATCCGGGTCAATTCGGTGCATCCCGGCCCCATCGCCACCCCGATGATCGGCCATCTCGGCCTCGGCACCGGGCCGGGGAGTTTCCCCGCGCTGCCGCTGGGACGGGTCGGCCTGCCGTCCGAGGTGGCGGATCTGGTGGCGTTCTTGGCCTCCGATGCCGCGGCTTTCATCACCGGTGCGGAATTGGCCATCGACGGCGGATTGTCCGCGGGACAGTTCATTCCGCCCGGCTCGATGCCGCCGGTCGGCGCCGCCGGCGAGCGGTGAGGTACCGGCGATGCCGCTGAAACCCGAGGCGCAGGCGATCGTCGATGCGGCTTCGGCGTCATTCCCCGCATTGGGCACCGAGGTGCTCGATGCGGCACAGGCGCGCCGGATCCTCGCCGCTCGTCCGGCTCCTCCGGTGCAGCCGGTTCCGGTCGACCAGGTCGAAGAGCGGATGGTGCCCGGGCCCGCCGGAGCGCCGCCGGTGCGGGTTCGCCTGTATCGGCCCGCGGGCACCTCGTTGCCGATCGTGGTCTTCTTTCACGGCGGCGGGTTCGTGATCTGCGGCCTGGACAGTCACGATCAGCTGTGCCGAGCCATGAGCAACGGTGTCGGCGCGATCGTGGTATCGGTGGACTATCGGCAGGCGCCGGAACACCGCTTCCCGGCCGCGGCCGAGGATGCCTATGCGGTACTGGAATGGGTTGCGGCCCAGGCGAATACGTTCGGCGGGGAGCCGGGCCGGATCGCGGTCGCCGGGGACAGCGCGGGCGGGAATCTGGCCGCGGTGACGGCGCTGATGGCCCGTGATCGCAATGGGCCCGATATCGTCCACCAACTGCTGGTCTATCCGATGTTGGATCCGGCGCGCGACACCGCGTCCTACCGGGACAATGCCAACGGGTACTTCGTCACCGATGACCATTTGCAGTGGTACTGGGAGCAATATCTCGGATCCGACGGTGCTGCGGCCAACCCCTACGCGGCACCGCCGCGCGCCACCGACCTCTCCGGGCTGCCGCCCGCCTATGTCATTACCGCCGAATTCGATCCGCTGCGGGACGAGGGGGAGGACTACGGAGCCCGACTTCGTGCGGCCGGGGTAGCGACCGTGGTGATCCGCTACGACGGCCAGTTCCACGGCTTCTTCACCATGGCCGACAGCCTGCCCGATGCGAAAGAAGCCACCGCCCAAGCCTTTTCCGCACTCCGCCGTGCATTGGAGGTCCGATGAGTGCATCATCGCGCAGCGATTCGATCAAGGGTGGGACGGTCGAACGACTCGGCACGATTTTCCCCGCCGACAATCTCAGCGCCGCCATCGATCTGCTCACCGCGGTATTGGGTACCACCGCAACATTCGTCGACGGTGACCGGTGGGCGCAGTTCGATATCGGTCCGACCCGAGTCATGCTCGCGGGTGCCGATGAGCGTGATATCCCATCCCTTGCGGTCAAGGTCGGCGATCTGGACGCCACCCTCGCTCGTCTCCGGGCCGCCGGATTTCCGGCCGACGAGCCGGTGACCGGGCCGCACGAACGACGCACCGCGGTCCGCCCGGCTCCCGAATCACCGTGGGCGATAGTCCTGTACGAACCCGCTCCCGCGAATCGTCCGGCTGGATAGCCGCGCATCGCCTGGGTTGTGTGGCTCAGCTGACTTCGCGCACCACCCCCCATACGCTACCGTATGGGTACCGTTCCATACGGTAGCGAATGGAGGTTGGGTCGTGGTTCGAAACATCCATCAGCGGGAGTATCCGGTGCCCGCGGAGCAGGTCGGTGCACTGCTCGCCAGGGCCGCCGAACCGGACAGTCCGGTGTGGCCGCCCGGCTGGCCCGCGCTGGTGCTCGACCGGCCGCTCGGTGTCGGGGCCGACGGCGGCCATGGGCTCATTCGGTATCGGTGTACCGAGTGGGTGCCGGGTCGCCGCGTGCAGTTCACCCTCGCGCCCGGGTCATTCCTCACCGGCACGCACACCTTCGACGTGCTGGATGGCAAGTGGCCGGATAGCAGCATCTTGCGCCACGAGATCGACGGCCGCCTGCGCGGAATCGGCTACATCCTGTGGCCGGTCGCCATCCGCTGGATACATGACGCGATGATCGAGGCAATCCTCGATAGAACCGCCGTCTCGCTGGGGCATCCGCCCGTCACCCCGGCCCGCCCGTCGCGGTGGGTCACCTTCCTGCGCAAGGTCATGTCCCGTCGCGCGACAGCCGCGCCGGCGGATTCGGCCGCGTAGGCACGCGCAATCCGTTCGGCAGCCGCCTGGGCGGCCGGGTTCGGTGCGTCCTGGGCGGCCCGGGCAATGGCGCCCGCGCAGTACAGTCGTCACATGGCACTGTCGGCGCAGGACCGAATCGAGATCGGCGATCTGATCGCACTACACGGTCACCTCATGGACGCGGGTGAGCTGGACCGGATGGACGAGTTGTTCACCGCCGGAATCACTTACGACCTCAGTGATTTCGGATCGGGGGAGCTGCGCGGAATTCCGGCGCTGCGAAAGGCGGCGGTCGCACTCGGTGACGGGAATCCGGTCGGACACCACATTACGAATGTGGTCATCACCGAGACGGACGGCGCGGTTCGGGTGCGGTCCAAGGGGATCGCGATCCACGCCGATGGGAGCAGCCGCAGCGTGGAATACGACGATACGGTCGTGCGCGAGGCCGGTGGTTGGCGGATCTCCTATCGCCGGGTGATCTTGCACGGAGCGCCGCTCGGTGGTCGCGTGACCAAGTCTGCCTAGGGCGAAGAACATACGCCGGCCTTGTTTTATCGGCGACATATTTGTTAGCTGTATACGGACGGTCGCGCGTTGATATGGTCGCGCCCATGTCGGACACACGGGACGCTCATCTCGAAGCCGAGTCTCCCACCGACCATCAGGTGGGGGCGACTGATGCCGGGCTGACCGGACCGGATCCGGAGCATCGGGCACTGCCGGACAAGATCGAGGTCGACGACGAGGAACGGCCCGCCCGGGTGCTGCATGGGTGGGCCGAGTGGGTCGTGGCGACGGCCGCCTTCGCGGTCGCGCTGCTGGTGCTGTGGCAGGTGTTCCGGCCATTGGCGCAGGGCAGTCAGTACTACCTGGTGATCTTCCTGGCCGGAACGCTGCCGGTGGTGTTCCTGGCCTATCGGTCGGGGCTGCGCCGGCTCGAGCGCGGGGCGGGTCCGGGGCCGATCGATGGGCTGCTGGCCCTGGTCGCGCTGGTGGTATGCCTGTATCCGGTGCTGCCGATGGCGATCGGGTCCAGTGGCGGCGGCTATAACGCGTTCCTGGATCGGCAGGGGTTGTTCGATCCGGTCGATATCGCCATGGGCACGGTGCTGTTGGTGTTGGTGCTGGAGGCTTGTCGGCGCACCACAGGGTGGGTGTTGCCCGCGGTATGCCTGGTTTTCATCGCGTATGGCTATTACGGCGGCTACCTGCCGCAGCAGTGGACCGTCGCGCACGCCGGACTCGACTTCGGGCAGATCGTCGATGCGCTGTACAACTCGGGCAGCGGGTTCTACGGCACACCACTGGATGTCGCGGCCAGCTATATCGTGCTGTTCACCCTCTACGGTGCGGTACTCGAATTCTCGGGTGCGGCACAGTTCTTCGTCGATCTGTCGGTCGCGGCATTCCGGCGCTCGCGCGGTGCCGCCGGACGCACCACGGTCGCCTCGGGATTCCTGCTCGGCACCGTCTCCGGATCGGGCACCGCGACCGCGGTGACGGTCGGCGCGGTCACCTGGCCGATCCTGCGCCGCGCCGGATATCCGCCGGAACAGGCGGCGGGGGTACTCGCCGCGGCGGGTGTCGGCGCGATCCTGTCACCGCCGACACTGGGCGTCGCCGCGTTCATCGTCGCCGAATACCTCGACGTCTCCTATGTCACGGTGCTGGGCTGGGCGATGATCCCAACGCTGCTGTACTACCTGGGGATTCTGCTCGCGGTCGAGATCGATGCGCGTCGGCTCGGCACCGAGCAGGTCGAGATCAGCGTCGGCTCGGTATGGCGGCTGCTGGCCCGATTCGGTTACCACTTCCTATCTTTGATCGCGATCGTGGTGCTGCTGCTGATCGGCGTGAGCGCCGCCAAGGCCGTCATATACGCCACCGCACTGGCCTTCGTGCTCGCCTTCCTCGACTCCCGCATCCGGGCCCGGGCGCGCTCACCGCGCCGGATCTTCCACATGCTCGGCAGCGGTGTGCGTTCGGCGCTGCCGGTGGTCGCGGTGTGCACATCGGCAGGGGTGATCACCGCGATCGCCACCAAGACCGGGCTCGGCGCGCAGTTGGCCTCGGTGCTGGTGAGTGCGGGAAAGGCGGTGTCGGACAACCACACCGTGGTGCTGGCGTGCACGGTGGTGCTCGCCGCGATCGCACTCGCGCTGCTCGGGCTCGCGGTGCCGGTGACCGCGTCGTTCATTATCGGCTGGGCGATCATCGGTCCGGCACTGCTCGCGCTGGATGTGTCCGCGCCCGCAGCGGCCATGTTCGTCTTCTACTACTCGGTGCTGTCCGAGGTGACGCCCCCGACCGCGCTGGCGGCGGTGGGCGCGGCGGCGATCACCGGCGCGCGTGCGGTGCCGACGATGTGGCAGGCGCTGAAGTACGCGCTGCCCGCCTTCCTGGTACCGATCGTCTTCGTACTCAGCGGACCCGGTGAATATCTGCTCGGGCACGGGCCGGTGCTCGGTGTGCTGTGGACGACGATCGTGGCCGGTATCGGCGTGGCGGCGCTGGCCGTGGCGACCGGCGGCTGGATGCTCGGCATCGGTCCGGCCGGGATCGCGGCCCGGCTGCTCGCCGCGGTGGCCGGTCTGGCCCTGTTGTACCTGGAGCCCGGCGCACTCGTCGTCGGTCTGGTCGCGCTGACCGCGGCCGTCGGGGTCACTCTGCTCTCCCGAAGGAGGACGACTTGAAAAGAGTTGCCATCGCATTCGCCGTTGCCGTGCTGTCGGCCGGATTGCTGGCCGGATGCGGGGGACGCCGAGACACGCCGCAGTCCGATGCCGGTGGCGCGGTCACCTGTGAGGTGAAGGATGACACCCGCATCGGCATCGCGACGGGCAATTCCACCGGCGTGTACTTCGCGCTCGGCAACGCATACGCCGAACAGGTCTCGCAGGCCACCGGCGGCAAGGTGAAGGCGACCGCCGCCGAAACCGGTGCGTCGGTGCAGAACATTCAGCAGTTGGTGGCCGGCACCTATCAGGTCGCGTTCGCGCTCGCCGATACCGCCGCCGACGCGGTCATGGGCAATGCCAGCTTCGACGGCAAAAAGCAACCGGTGCAGGCACTTTCGCGGCTCTATCCGAATTACACCCAGGTGATCGTGCGCACCGGCGCCGAGATCGAATCGGTCGCCGATCTGCGCGGCAAACGGGTCTCCACCGGCTCGCCGAAGTCCGGTACCGAGGTGATCGCCCAGCGCGTACTGCAGGCGGCCGGGCTGAATCCGGACACCGATATTTCGCCCCAGCGTCTGGATCTCACCAAAACGGTGGACGGTATGAAGGACGGCTCCATCGACGCCATGTTCTTTTCCGGCGGCCTGCCCACTCCGGGCATTACCGACCTGCTCACCTCCACCAAGGGCAAGGTGCGCTTCCTCGATATCGCCGATATCTCCGGCACCATGCACGCGGTGAATCCGGTCTACGAGGAGGGCGCAATTCCGGCCACCGTCTACGGGCTGACCGCCGATGTGAAGACCATTGTCGTGCCGAATCTGCTGCTGGTCCGTGACGATCTCGACGCGAATCTGGCCTGTGTGCTCACCAGGACCCTCTTCGATCGCAAATCCCAACTGGAACAGGCGAATTCGGCCGCGAAAGGGATCAGCCGCGCTACCGCGACGATCACTGCGCCGGTGACATTGCACCGTGGGGCGGCACATGCGCTGACGAAGTGACCGTGCTCAGGACACCAGCGCTCCCGTCAGTGCGCGGGCCGTATCGACGGTGGCGGCGATGAATTCATCGCGTTCGGGTTTGGTCGTCGATGCGCGCAGCGGCCCCAACTGGACCTCGTAGGCCGCCACGCCCGCGGCATCGAAAACCGGTGCGGCGAGATAGCTCAGCGGCAGTACGGCCGCGGAGTCGAGTTCGGCCCTGGTGAACGGTCGCGAGGTGAGAAATGCGAGGCGACGCAGGGCCCGGGTCCGCAGGTGCGGCTGCACGAGTTCGGTGCCCATGGCACCGAGGAGGTCGGCGAGGAGTTCGACCGTGCCCGCATCGTCGGTGCGCGGGCGGAACAGGGCAACGCCGCGATCGCGCACGAGGGTGAGCAGGCCGCTCGCGATG
Organism: Nocardia sp. NPDC004278; assembly: GCF_053602975.1. Classification (NCBI taxonomy): domain Bacteria; kingdom Bacillati; phylum Actinomycetota; class Actinomycetes; order Mycobacteriales; family Nocardiaceae; genus Nocardia; species Nocardia sp. NPDC004278. The sequence goes on along the minus strand of NZ_JBSGEQ010000024.1, from coordinate 27,270 downwards.
CGGCGGTCCGCGTCGGGCGCGGTGGCCAGCCAGGTGTTCTGTTCGGTGGCCGAACGCCACGGCATCACGCTGGCCCCGGCCGGAAATTGCAGCGGAATGCGATGGCCGACCGGGATGCCGGGGACGACGCGTTCGGGCCCGTGGCGCACATCGAGGACCGTGAGGTGCTCGGGCTCGATCCGGCTGAGGGTCGCGCCGTAGCCGGTGCGGACGGTGAGTTCGGTGAGAATATCGCCGAGCGCGCGCGGCAGCGCGGGGCCGTGCAGATTCGCCAGCGCCGGGCCGAGGCCGTAGCCGCGGTTCGGATCGCGCCGCACCCAGCCCGCCGAATCCAGTTCGGCGAGAATCGCGGTCGCGGTGGCGCGGGCGATATCGAGGCGGTCCGCGATGCCCGCGACGCTGATCGGCTCCGGGGTCGCGGCGAGCAGCGACACGATATCGATGACGCGGCGGGTCGGTGGGGACGGGGACCGGTCGGACATGGACAACCTCTTGTGCGGTTCGGTGGAGCGGTTCTACGATGTCGAATATTACGACAAGCAGTGTCGAATATTCGACAGTTGTGGAGTGCGCATGATTCTGGACAGATTCCGAATCGACGGACAGGTCGCCGTCGTCACCGGCGCGGGGCGCGGCCTCGGCGCGGCGATCGCGGTGGCCTTCGCGGAGGCGGGCGCGGATGTCGTCATCGCCTCCCGCACCAAGAGCCAGTTGGACGAGGTCGCCGAGCAGGTGACGGCCGCGGGCCGGCAGGCCCATGTGGTGCCCGCGGACCTGAGTGATATCGAGGCGACCGCCGGGCTGGCCGCCGCGGCCGTCGACCGCTTCGGACGCCTCGATATCGTGGTCAACAATGTCGGCGGCGCGCTGCCGTGCCCATTGCTCGACACCACGCCGGACGCGCTGGTGCAGGCGTTCAACTTCAATGTGACCAATGCGCACGCGCTGGTACGTGCGGCAGTGCCCAAGATTCTCGAAACCGCCGGTGGCGGTTCGATTCTCAATATCACCTCGACCATGGGGCGACTGCCTGGGCGTGCTTTTGCGGCGTACGGGACGGCGAAAGCGGCGCTGGCGCACTACACGCGGCTGGCGGCAATGGATCTGAATCCGCGCATCCGGGTGAATGCCATCGCACCGGGCTCGATTCTGACCTCCGCGCTGGAGATCGTGGCGGGCAACGATGCGATGCGTACGGAACTGGAGGCGAAGACGCCACTGCACCGCATCGGTGAACCCGAGGATATCGCCGCCGCCGCACTGTATTTGGTGTCGTCAGCCGGAAAGTACGTCACCGGTAAGGTGCTCGAGCCCGATGGCGGTCTGATCGCGCCCAATCTCGACCTGCCACTTCCGGATCTGTCATGACCTACCGCGTAGTCCAATGGGGCACTGGCAATGTCGGCGCGCACGCACTGGCCGGTGTGATCGCGAATCCGGATCTGGAATTGACCGGGGTATGGGTTTCGGGTCCGAAGAAGGACGGGCTGGACGCGGGAACCATTGCCGGACTGGATCATCCGGTCGGCGTCACCGCGACGACCGATACCGAGGCGATACTGGCGTCGCAACCCGATTGCGTCGTGTATTGCTCGATGACCGACAACCGTCTGCTCGAGGCGGTCGAAGATCTGCGCAGGCTGCTCAGTGCCGGAATCAATGTGGTCGCGTGCGCTCCGGTATTCTTCCAGTACCCCTACGGTGTGCTGCCGGATGAGCTGCTGAAGCCGATCCAAGAGGCTGCGGCACAAGGGAATTCGTCGCTGTGGGTCAATGGCATCGATCCGGGTTTCGCCAATGATCTACTGCCGCTGGCGCTCGCGGGCACCTGTCTGCGCATCGACCAGCTGCGGTGTCTGGAGATCGTCGACTATGCCAGCTACGACAACCGTGAGGTCATGTTCGACATCATGGGTTTCGGCAAACCGCTCGACGAGATCCCGATGTTGTTGCAGCCGGGGGTGCTATCGCTGGCCTGGGGCGGCACCGTGCGTCAATTGGCGGCGGGCATCGGCGTCACTCTCGACGCCGTCACCCAGACCTACGAACGCATTCCCGCGCCGGATTCCTTCGATATCGCCACCGGCCATATCGCCGAAGGGACCGCGGCCGCACTGCGTTTCGAGGTGCGCGGCATGGTCGGGGACCAGGTCGTGACGGTGCTCGAACATGTCACGCGCCTGCGCCCCGACCTGTGCCCGGACTGGCCGCAACCCGCCCACCACGAGGGCTCCTACCGTGTCGAGATCACCGGCGAACCCAGCTACGCCATGGACCTGGTCACCTCCAGCCGCAATGGCGACCACAACCATGCGACGCTACTGGCCACAGCCATGCGCATCGTCAACGCGGTCCCGGCGGTCGTCCAAGCCCCAGCGGGCATCCTCACCGCACTGGACCTGCCCCTGATCACCGCCCCCGCAACCCGCCCACCCGGGTAACCCGATGCTCCACATCCTGGATAGGGCCCGATAGGGCCCGAACCGACATAAACCCCAGGTCAACAGATTCTCGGTCGAATCCGCTGCATTTCAAGCTGATTCGGCGCTGCTGGCGGCAACCACGTCAGGCCCAAGCGTTGACGCGGTTGACAAGGTGGTGCTGGCCTGGGGCGGAGGGAACCCAAACCAACGGACTCCCGAAAGCAGGTCACGAAACGCCGAGTCGAAGACAGTCGTTTTCGGGCGCATTTTGCCAACCGTGGCAAATGCTGCGCACTCGGCTTTACTTGGTGCGGTGACGTCTATCTCCACCAGTGTCGGTGCGTTGCCACCGATGGTCTCTGGCCGCCTCCGCAACACCAAACGCTTTCTCACCGACCCGATTAATTTCCTCTCCGACGCTAGGTCCCAGCACGGTGACGTGTTTCGGTTCCAGCTGATCAACGGGGTCATGGTCGGCGTTACGCATCCCCACCACATCAAGTACATCTTGCAGGAACGCACGGTGAACTTCACTCGCGAGACCGAGATGTACGACATCCTGGAGCTGTTCGCGGGCCGCGGGCTGGCAACCATCGCCGACCACGACAAGTGGCGACATAACCGGCGCCTCGTGCAACCCGCCTTTCACCACAAGAAGATCAACGGGCTCAGCGAGATCATGGTGGCCGAGATCGACGCCATGTGCGACGAATGGGCCGAACACGCCCGGGCCGGCCGAACGATCGATGTCGGCGAGCAGATGAGCCACCTCACATTGCGGGTCGTGGTGCGGGCTCTGTTCGGGATGGATCCGCAGGGACCAGAGGTGACCGGTTTCTCCAACGCGACACAGCGGGTGAACGACGAACTGGGAAAGTTCATCCGGATGCCGTTGATCCCCTTGCAGTTTCCAACTCCGAGCCACCGCCGCTTCTGGCGGGCGCTCGGCGAGATGGATGCCATCGTCTACTCGGTGATCGACCAGCTCCGCGACAACGACAACGGCGGATTGCTGGCCATGCTCATGAACGCCACCGACGCCGAGACCGGCAAGAAGTTCACCGACAAAGAGTTGCGCGACGAGCTCGTCACCATGCTCTTCGCCGGTCACGAAACCAGCTCCTCGGCACTGACATCGGCCATTCTGTTCCTGCAATTGCATCCGGAGGTGCGTGAGCGGCTGCGTGACGATGTCGACGCCGCGTTGCCCGGCGGTCACGCCACCATGACCGACCTGCCCACGTTGGCCTACAACAAGCAGGTGATAGAGGAGGCGTTGCGGCTGATGCCACCGGCGTGGATGGGGCAACGCCGCGCCCGCGAGGACGATGAGATCGGGGGCCACCTCATCCCGGCAGGCACTCCGGTGATGTTCAGTTTCTATCACGCACACCGCAATCCCGAGGTTTGGGATCAGCCGGACACCTTCGACCCGGACCGCTTCGCAGCCGACGCGGTCGCCGCTCGCGACCGGAACATCTACCTGCCCTTCGGGGCGGGCGGACACCTCTGCATCGGCAACGCGTTCGCGATGATGGAAATGCAACTCGCGTTGTCGACCATCATGCGGCGGTTCGAGTTGACCATCGAGAACCCGAACCCCACTCCGGCTACGGCGATCACCCTCAACGCCAAGTTCCCGCTGATCGCATCCCTGACCGAACGCGGATAGCGCGCCGGTCCCGCGTGCCCTTACTGGGTGCTGTCTCGAAGTGGTGAGTGCGGGCTCGCGGCCCGCCTACCCGGAGACCTCACCCACACACCAACGCGGGCAACAACTTCCACCGAGCACACCGAGGGGTGGCATCGCAGCGGTGTCACCCCTCGGTCAGCGCCGTCCCCGGAAGGTGCGGCGTAGGTCGCCGGTCCATTGGTCGGGGATCTCCCAGGGAATGAAGTGGCCGCCGTGGTCGTGGACGGTGAGGTTGACGTGGTTGTACCACTGGGCGCGGTCGCTGGCGCGAAAGTGTTCGACGCGTTGGGCGGTGCTGACCCCGGGTGGGTTCTCGTAGCCCACGAAGGTGATGCCGGTGGGGGCCTGCACGACCGGGAGACGGTCGTGGGAAGGCGTCCAGGGGTAGCGGTTGTGGTTGGCGTAGAGGCGTATCGAGGTGCCGATGGTGTTGGTGGCCCAGTAGATCGTGGCGTGCGTGAGGAGATCGTCTCTGCTGAACACGGTTTCGATGTCGCCGCCGTTGTCGCTCCATTTGAACCAACGTTCCAGGATCCATGCCAGCATGCCCGCCGGGGAATCGGACAGGGCGTGGGCGAGGGTGCTCGGGGCGAGGAGGTGCGCGGCCAGGTGGACGGCGAAACGCTTGTCCAGCTCCACGATTCGTGCGCGTACCTCCGCGGGCAGGCCGTCGGGAATCGGCAGGCCGCCGCTGAAATCCCAGGCACGATCGCCGTTGAACAGGGTGAGTTTCAGTCCAGATCCGATGTGGATGGCAGACAACTCGTCGGCGTACTTGTGGCCGAGCTGCGCGGTGACCAGCGCGCCCACGTCGCAGCCGGCGGCACCGTATTTCTCGTAGCCCAGAACATCGGTCATGAGGGTGTGCCAGAGGTCGGCGACCTTCCAGAAGTTCACATCCGGGCGGTTCGCCAGCGGGCTGGAGAACCCGAAGCCGGGAAACGAGGGCACGATCACGTCGAACGCCTCGGCCGGATCACCGCCGTGCGCCCCCGGATCCGCCAGCAAGTCGACGACCTTGGACCAGTGCCAGAACGTCCAGGGCCAGCCATGTGTCAGAATCAGCGGCGTCGGATTCGGCCCGACGCCGGGCCTGCGCATGAAATGCACTGGTACACGGTCGATTTCGACATTGAAATGCTGGTAGGTGTTGATCTCGGCTTCGGCTGCGCGCCAGTCGTATCCGCTGCGCCAGTAGTCCACGAGCTCCTGGAGATAGCTGCGAGGCACGCCGTAATACCAGTCTTCATTGCCGACATCATCGGGCAGGCGGGTCAGATCCAGGCGCTGCCGCAGGTCGGTGAGCACGCTGTCGGGGACGTGAATCTTCGTCGGCGTCAAGGGGAACGGTCGGGCATCGTGGGTGCTGTCGCTCATCTGGCTCTCCTACGCCGTGTGGTGTCGACCTTACATAAGTAGCTTATTTAAGCAACTTTTATAATTCCCGGATATAGTTGCTCGTGTGGACGACATCGACGATTTCGACGTGGACGCCTTCGCCGCGGCAATCGAGGACTTCAACCGCGTCTACATCCGCATCCCGGTACGGGAGAAGCTGCCGTTCACCACACTGTCGGTGCTCGACACCCTGGCTCACCGGGGCCCGGCGCGGCTGACCGATCTGACCGAGACCGAGCAGATGACCCAGCCGGGCATCACTCAGCTCATCACGCGCTTGGAGCGCGATGGGCTGGTGCGGCGCCGCCGTGACCCTGGTGATGGACGGGCCGTGATCGTGCACCTCACCGAGGCAGGCCGGCAGGTGCGGCAAACCCGCCACGACGACCGGGTCCGGTACCTGGTTCCGATGGTCTCCGAGTTGAGCCCCGCACACCGACGGGCACTCGCCGCCGCGCTGCCCGCCCTCACCCGGTTCGCCCAGCTGGAGCGAGAGCGCTGACACGCAGGATCTTCCCGGCGACCTTCCGCTCGCTGCGGCACCCGCAAGGGCAGCACCGGAGACATGGAAAACCGGAATGCAGTGACTTCGAACTGTGTGTGGCGCGCTGCACGCCATTGAATTCGACACCGCTTAAGGTCTGACTCGGTCCGCCCATCAGGGGCAGTTGAGTGGAGGGATTCGAAGGATGAAGTTCGAGAAAATCACTGCTGCCGTTTTCGTGGCCATCTCGGCCGTGGGTGTCACTGCGGCAACCGCCCATGCAGAGCTGGCCGTAACGGAGCAGCCGACTGCGGTGACTGCGGGGGGCACGACTTCCGGTGTGGATCACGGAATCAACTACCAGATCACCGTTTCGCCAGTCGACAGGGGCATTATCACCACCGTCGAGAATGGCGAGTTCGAGATCGCGGAGGACGGTGCGGTGGTGCTCGAGTCCCGCGACGGAGCGGCGGTGACCGAAATGCCGCAGTGGTACGCCGTCGACGGGCGTTCGATCGCGATTGCGCAGCACATCGGTGCGGACGGCCGCACCCTGACGCTGACACCGACCCCGACGGCAGAAGATATTGCGCAACTGCAGGACATCAGCTCCTATGACCGACTCAAGGAGCAGATCAACAAGAACCTGCCCGGCGTCGTCGGCGGTGCCATCGTGGGCGGCATCCTCGGGGCGTGTCTGCCCCTGATATGGGGGATCAGCATTCCCGTGGGTGCGCTGATCGGTGGAACCATCGGCGGATACGTCGTGGGCGGCCCGGAGTTCCTCGACGCCGTACAGGCGTGGGCCACCGGCCAGCCGTGATCCCGGGCAGGTGAAGTAGCGGCCGACTGGTCGGGGGGTGCGGAGCTGTGGAGACCCGCAAGCGGGTGCTCGATGGCCTGGATGTGCTGGTCGCGCGGGGATCTGGTGCAGGCGCGGCCGGGAGGGTTCCCCGCCCGGCCGCGCACGCGGTCAGGTATCAGCGGTTGATCGAGGCCGCAGAGGCCCGCTGGCGCAAGGCGCGATGCGCGGTCAGCAATGCTCTTCTATGAACAGCATCCGCCGATCATCATGAGTACGGAACTCGTGCGCCAGGAAACGGCCGGTTGACCAGTCTCCGCCAGGACCCTGGTAGTTGTTTTTGACCTTGCTCCAAAACCCAGATCGTTCGGAGTGCGCGAGGAGGCGCGGGTGTGTGCCGCCGCATTCGCCGAGTATGACCGTGGCACGGGGATCCTTTAAGAGCCTTCGCACCACGCGCAGGTCGATGCGCCTCTTGTGGAGCTGCCAGATGCTGCCGGCATCGTCTTGCAGCAGAACCGGATGCTCCATCCAGTTCGGACTAGTGAGGAAATCCTCCATGCTCTGAGTGTCCGGTGCATGATCCAGGAGGGTCATGTCATTTTCTGATGCGCTGCGATGAGCACGGCGACGTTCCGGGCCCGAGCTCGGCGTGAAAGCCGCCCCATCAACCTATTACGCGCACCGCTACAAGCCCGCCACCAAGCCGGAGCGACGCGACGAGGACCTGACCCCACAGATCCAGCGCGTTCATGCCGAGAACTTCGGCGTCTACGGCGCGAGAAAGGTGTGGCTGCAACTGAATCGGGAATGCATCCGCGTGGCTCGCTGCACGGTTGAACGGCTCATGCGTCAGCCCGGACGGCGAGACGTGGTGCGCGGCAAGGTCAAACGCACCACGATCGCCGATCCGGCAGCGGAGCGTGTCGATCACATAATTGACTGACTTGGTCAGTCAATCTATGGTGAGCGGGTGCGTGGACGTGTGGTCGCTCGGCCATTGGCCGATATCGTTGATGCGGCGTGTGAAGTGTTCACGGACAAGGGATTTCGATCCGCCGGGATTTCGGATGTCGCGTCCGCGCTCGGGCTCAGTCACGGCGCGCTGTACACCTATGTCGAGAGCAAGCAAGCCCTGCTGCACCTGGCTTTGCTGGGGGCGCTGCGCCCGGCCGAGGTGGATACGCTCGCGATCCCGGTGGCCGCCTTGCCGCCGCATCGGATCGCCGATCTGTTCGATGCCTGGGTCACCGACCAGGCGGGCTTGCCGGTGCTAGCGCACGCCGCGACCCATACGCCGCAGCGGCCGGCCGATCAGGAGTTCGGCGAAATCATCGACGAGCTTTACGAATTCATCGATCGCAACCGGCGAGTCCTCAAACTTGTCGAGTGGTGCGCGGGCGAGCTGCCTGAGCTGGCGCAGCTGTATTTCGTGCAGCGGCGTCGGAGCATGCTCGAGCAGCTGGGAGAAGTCCTACAGTCCCGGATCCGCGCGCGTCGGCTGCGGCCGGTTCCCGACGCCGCGGCTGCGGCGCGATTCATCGTGGAAACCATCGCCTGGTTCGCCATGCACCGCCACGGTGATCCCGATTCGGCGATGTTCGATGACGAGACCAGCCGCAACACTGTTCGTCACCTGCTGATGGCCGCGTTCGTTCCCGCCGGCCAACCTGACTGATCACTCCGAGAAAGCGGCGATCGTGAATGAGATCAGCTGGGCAACCGCCCAGCACCAACCCGCTCCGTCCGCGTTGGCGGAGCAGGATACGCCTGCCCGTGCACCAATCGCCTGGCGTCCGGTGTCGGTGGTCGGGGCGGCTGCGGCGATGGTGCATCTTCTGGTGGCCACCCGTTTCGGCTGGCATCGTGACGAGTTCTATTACGTCATCTGCGGCCGGCACCTGGATTGGGGGTACGTCGACCAGCCGCCGCTGGCTCCGCTGCTGGCCCGGTTGGCCGCCGACCTGCCCGGTGGAGTGCTGCCGTTGCGCCTGGTGGCGATTGCCGCTCAAGTCGGATGCATCTTGCTGACGGCGGTGCTGGCAGCCGAACTCGGCGGGCGACGGCGTGCGCAAACCCTGGCCGCGGCGGCTGTCGCGGCCTGTCCGGTATTCGTGGCCGCCGCAATGATTTTCGGCACGACGGTGCTGGATCAGTTGGCTTGGGTGGCAGCGCTTGCGCTGACGGCCAGGGCTCTGCGACTGCGTACGACACGAGCGTGGCTCGCCGTGGGCGCGGTAGCCGGTCTCGGATTGCAGACCAAAGACACCCTCGCGGTGCTGCTGATCGGCCTTGCCGTCGGCCTGCTGTCGTTCCGCCGCGATGCGCTGCGCGGCCGCGGCCCCTGGCTGGCAGGCGCGGTGGCCGTCCTTATCGCCGCACCGAACATCGTGTGGGACGCCCGGCACCAGTGGGCGAATCTGGAGATGGCCCGAGAGCTCGCCACCCAGCAGGGCGGTGCCGTCGGCTCGCTGACACATCTGCCGACATTGCTGTTGCTGCTGGCCGGCCCTCCGTTGATCGTGCTGTGGTTATCGGGTGTGCGCCATCTGCTTTCGCGAGCCGGGTGTGCGCACCGCTGGATGCTGGCCGCAGCTGTGGTGGTCGTGTTGCTGTTCACCGTCAGCGGCGGCAAATCGTACTATGCCGCCCCGGCACTGGCCGGTCTATTCGCGGCCGGGGCGGTGCGGGCCGAAACATACGCGACCAACCGCGGACGCGTACGCTGGACGATCGCGCTCGCCGCCTCGGCGATCGTCGCGCTCGTGATCGGGTTGCCCGTGCTGCCCCCACACGCCGAGACCGCACTCCGGTCGGCAAATCCCCAACTCATGGAAACTTACGGCTGGCCCCGATTCGTCGATCAGATCGTCCGCGCCGCAGCACCGTTGCCGACCGAGGTCCCCGTCTTCGCCAGCAACTACGGCGAAGCCGGTGCAGTGACTATCCTCGGGCCCGCGATGGGATTGCACCGGCAGGTGCTCAGCGGCCACAACAACTACCTGCTCTGGGGGCCACCGGAAGGTACTCCCGACACCGTGCTGTGCGTCGGCCAATGGGACACCGCTTACCTGCATCACTTCTGGACACAAGTCACTGAGATAGCACCGATCACTTTGCCGACCGGATTGACCGATCAGGAAACCGCCCAACACGCCGCCATCTATCTGTGCGAACAACCCCACGGCACATGGGCACAACTCTGGCCCGACCTCCGGCACCTTGATTGACCGACAGCTTGCACCGCCGGCCGCCGGCCCCTCCGAGAACCGACACGCGCACGATAGTGTCGCTTAATGAGCGGTTCTCCGCTGGTCAACGCCGGTATGGGCTGCGCTGGGTGTCAGGTCGTCAAGCGCCTGGTGCGGCCTGATCGAACCCTGTGGAGCGTGCGGTTGTCAGCGCTCGGCGAGGGCGGTCAGTGCTCGGTCCACATCGTCGGTGCTGTTGTAGAGGTGGAAGGAGAAGCGCAGGCCGCCGCCGCGGGCGGATGTGATGATGCCCGCCGCTTCCAGGCGGGCTGCCGCATCGCCTGCGCCGGGCACCGAGATGATCGCTGAATCGGCGGGTACCGACTGGAAACCCAACTCTGCCAACCCGGTTCGGAACCGGGTGGCGAGTTCGCGGTTGTGGGCGCCGATCTTGTCGATGGTCAGCTCCTCGAGCAACGACAGACCTGCCAGCGCTGCAATGACGCCGAGCCAGTCCGGAGTGGAGTCGAATCGCTGGGCGGTGCTCGACAGTGCGATCGGGTCGTAGAGTTCGGCCCAGCGGTCGGCCGCCGCGTACCAGCCGGGGCTGATCGGGCGCAACTCGGCGGCGGCTTCCGGTGCGGCGGCGAAGAATGTGACGCTGCGCGCGCCGATCAGCCACTTGAATGTCGCACACACCCAATAGTCGGCATCGTCGAAACGCAGCGGCAACCATCCGGCGGCCTGGGTGGCATCGGCCAGCAGTCGGGCATTGTGCGCCCGGGTGGCCGCGCGCAACAGCGGCATATCCGTGGTCCGGCCGTCCTTGGACTGCACGACGCTGACCGCGACCAATGCCGTTTCGGGCCGCACCTCTTCGGCAAGGCGCTCCAATGGCACGAACCGCACGGCGAGATCGCCGCGATGCACGAAAGGCATGGAGACGGAAGAGAATTCGCCTTCGGCGAGCAATACTTCCGCTCCCGGCGGCAATGCGGCGACCACCGGCGCGATCAGCCCGGCCACGGTTGCCCCGAGCGCGATATCGTCGACCGAAGCGCCCGCCAGCAATCGCGCGAACCCGGCCCGCAATTCGGGTACCAGATCATCCCGCGTCGCCGGTGCACCACGACCCGCCGCCCAGAACGCGTTGATCTCCTGCACCGCCGCCAATGAGCGCGCGGACGGCAATCCATGCGAAGCGGTATTCAGATAGACGGTCTCGGTCGTGAACTCATCGGGCGCAAGCGAAGACATACCTGACACACTCCGCGCACGACCCGCCCGAGTCGAGTGCCACCCGCAAAATAGTGGCCCCAAATCCAATCTTCACCCAGCATGCCGGGTAGCCCTTGGACAAGCGATCACCATGCACTCCCCGCAGGCAAACGTCGAGAACGCACCTGCACCAGCGCATTCTCGGCTCATGACGGTCGTTTTGGGGGGCGCACGGTAGGTGGGGTGGGTGTTTCTCAGGCTGGATGGTGTTGTTCGATGGTTGTCTTCATTACTTGGGCGCCGCGTTCGACTCGTGGACGCACCTGGTCGGCGGCATTGTGGGGCAGCACGTCGGTGACCCAAACCAGGGTGCTGCGACCGTTGTCGGCATCGAGGACCTGGAAGGAGGCGTGGTGGTGGGTGAGTGGCAATTGGAAGCCCTCGACGGCCGAGTAGGCCAGTCTGCGCGCCTCGTCATCGATGGTGACGATCAGTTCGCGGATCACATTGCCGCCGGGCATGGTCAAAAATCTGACGTCGCCATCGATTCGGGTATCGACGACATATTCGGGCAGCAGGCGTTCGTGCACGGCGCCGATATCGCGCAGGGCCGCCCATACGTGCTTCGGGTCGACGTCGATCGAAATTTCATGCCGGATGGTGGCCATAGCGGATCCACCTTATCGGCTGTCTTATTTCGGGGTCCCGGCCGCCCACATGTTGGACAGGAGTTGGTAGCTGGGGGTGTCGGCGAGGGATTGCATCGACTCGTAGATGCGCTGATAGCTCGTCGCGGTGATGCGCCAGCGGCCGTCGCTGTCGCGGCGGTAGCTGTCGGTGTAGTAGCCCGCGCCGCGGATCAGTACGCCGTATTCGGTGGCGATCACGGTGTCCTCGAAAGCCCAAGAGCCTATTGCGGTATCGCCGTCCACGGTGATCTCCGGATGGTTGGCGATATGGGTCGTGACGATGGCGGGCCCGAGGTTCTCGCGCATGAACGCGGTGACGGCGTCACGGCCGTCCAGGGTCAGCGGTGCGCCCATGGCGTGGGTGCCGTAGCGACCGGCGACGTCGACGGCGAGGGTGTCCGCGAAGTCGTCCCATTGCTTGAGATCCAGCGTTCGGAAGTAGCGGTACTTGAGCTGGCGGACGGCTTCGATGGCGTCGAGATCCATCCGTTCAGCTTGGCACTCACGAAGCGGCAAAACAAGAACTTGTTCTAGCCGTCCGACGGAGCCGTCGGCTGTGCGGCCGCGGCCTGTGCGGCAAGGCCGTCCAGGACCGCGATGTGGGCGGATGGCACCTGGATATCCATGAATACCGCGCCCGGCTCGGCGGGGGTGAACGCGAAGCTGAAGAAGGCGCAGCAGCTCGATTCGCGGGCCGCGAGATCTTGCGCGCTCGCCGTGGCCGCGGCGTCGAGTTCGAGTCGGAGCAGGGTCGGCGCCGGGCGCTCGATCTTGCGCAGTGCCGTTGCGAACAGGAGCGCGAACTCACCTACGCGCAATGGCTGTTGTTCGGTGGGCAACGTGCACGCCTCCGGTGCCACCCACATCGGATTCTCGCCGAGCATTCCGACCACCTCCACGAGGCTATTGCGATATGCCAGAACGGTAGCGCGGAATCCGCGCTGAGAAAAGCACCGGATCCGCCCCACAATTGCGGGTGTTCGCGCGGGCGTAGCGGGTATCCGATTGGTGGACGCAGTAGTCGGCGCGCCCCGCTGCGCCCACCGCATCGCAAGTTCATCTTGGCCAGGAGTCCGCCATGACCGAAGGTCGCACCCCGCACGAACACCATGACCCGTCCATTGATCAGCAGCTGGCGCTGCGTACCGCCGCGCGCCGATTGGAGCGCGAATTCGACGAGGTCCCCGACGAAACCGTCGACCAGTGCTTGCGCTCCGCCTATGACCACGTTGCGGACCACGCCACCATCGACAACTTCCTGCCGTTGCTGGCCGAGCGCTACACCCGCGAATGGCTACACGCGATGACCGAGGATGAGCCGACTAACCGCAGCGCCCCGCGGCACGCCGAATCACCTGCTCGGCGTCGCCGCTGATCCGGCCCACCAGATCGGCGGCCGACTCCAGGCCGTCGATCAGGCCGACCGCCTCGCCCGCCCAGGTCGGCAGACAGTCCAGGTCGCCCCGCTCGGCCGCGTCTCGATACCGCTGTCGCGCAACCGAATCGGCCGCGAGTTCGGCTTCGCGGCCGTGCCACTCGTCGAGGAAGCTATTGCGCAGCGTGCGGGCGGTGTATTCGGCGGGCCACGGGGATTCGCGCGCGATGTCGATGATCCGGTTGCGTTCGGTGTCACCCGCATCGGCCTCGACGATAGCCTTTGCCTGTTCGGCGGATATCAGGGCTTCGGGTGTGGCCTCGAAGCGCGTCCCGATCAGCGCACCGGCCGCACCCAGCACGAGTGCGGCGGCCAGCCCGCGACCGTCGGCTATGCCGCCCGCGGCGAGTACCGGCACCGTCCCCGCCAGATCCACGACGGCTGGTACGAACGGCAGCGTGCCGCGCGCGCCGCCGTGTCCGCCCGCCTCGCCGCCCTGTGCGACCAGGACATGCGCGCCCGCGTCGAGGGCGCGGGCGGCCTCATCCGTGGTGGTCACCTGGACGAGCAGGCGAATATCGGCCGCCAGTACGGCATCCGCGTACGGTGTGGGATCGCCGAAGGACAACATGATCGCCGCCGGGCGGCGCTCTACTACTCGCAGTACGGCATTCAGATCGGTTGCCCAGCTCAATAACCCGACGCCCCAGGGCTTTTCGGTGCGGGCCGCGAGCACCCCGCATTCCCGATCGAGCAGGTCCGGATCGCCGCCACCGGCGCCGATCAGGCCGAATCCGCCGCCCTCGGAAACCGCCGCGGCCAACTCGCCGCCCGCCACCCCGCCCATCGGGGCCAGCATGACCGGGTGCTCGATGCCGAACATCTCGGTGAGATCGGTACGCAATGCCATGACCAGCCCCTTCGTCGCCCTCGACCGCCGTCCTCGACGATACGGCCCCGGGGCGGTCAGAGATCCGGTCGCACCAGGATCTGAATGTGATCGTCCGGATTGCGCAGTGCGTCGATGGCACCGGCGACGCCGCTCAGCCCGACCTGATCGGTAATGAGCGAGGCGGCATCGATGGTGCCGTCGGCGATGCGGTGCAGGGTCTTCGCGTACTCCTCATGCGGGTAGACCATGCACATCTGCAGCGAGATGTCCTTGTAGATGCCGACGATCGGGCGGATGACATCATCGGTCATCACCGCGCCGACCTGGAGAATCGTGGTCAGGCGCGGGACCTTGTACATCAGCTCGTTGATCATGCCGGGGACCGCGGCACAGACCCAGACGTGCAGGAGCTGGCCGGGGGATGCGGCCTCCCGCCAGACCTCGATCGGATCTGCGACAGCGGGGTCGACAACGCGGTGCGCGCCGAGCCGCAATGCGGTATCGCGCCGCAGCTTCGACGGATCGGAGGCGACAATCGGGGCCACCCCGCGCTCGGCCAGCGCGGCGACCGCACCCAAACCCACCGGGCCGCAACCGATCACGATGCCGGAGCCGCCGGGCCCGATCCCGGTGCGCACGACATTGCCGAAGCCGACGGCGAGCGGTTCGGTGAGCGCCGCGACGTGCGGTGCGACCGAATCCGGAATCGGCTCCAACGCCATGGCCTGCAACACCATGCGTTCGCCGTAGCCGCCCGGGAATTCATTGGAGAACCCGACACCGTGGATCTGGCCCGCATGATCGATGGCCCATGGCAGGGCCACCACCAGCTGTCCCTCGGTATGCGGGGTATCCGGTCCGGCCGAGACCACTCGTGCCGCGATTTCGTGACCCATGACGACATCGCGATCGGGATCGAATTGGAAAGTGGGGACACCACTGTCGCGGGAGGCCTGCAGGAATTCGTCCGTGTAGTCCAGGGCCTGCTTATCGGATCCGCAGATACCGCAGGAAATCGTCTCGACCAGGACCTGGCCGGGTCCGGGCACGGGCTCGGGCACCTCGTCGACGACCAGTGCACCGGCCCGCATCACCACCGCGCGCATCAGTTGGCCTCCTCGGTGCCCAGTGCGGAAGCCAAGGTCTGGCCGTACTTCTCGAAGGCACTCTGAATGCCAGCAGTCAGGCCGCCGATCATCCGTTCGCTATTGGCATGGGCCCACTCCAGCGAGGCGGTGCGATTGCGGTTGGCCCGGGTGAAATGCGGGATCACCTGTTCGGCGAAGAGTCGGGCCGAACGCTGGGTGGCGTCCCAGTCCGCGATATTCAGTCCGAGCAGCAGGAAGGTGCCGAAGCCGCCGGACTGTTCGGCGAGTTTCTCGATGGTCGCGATGGCATCGTCGGGGGTACCGATGGTGGCGCGGCCGAAGGCCGGGAACCCTGCACCGGTCCACTGTTCGACGGCGGCGCGGGCCGAGGTATTCCACGGCGCGCTGCGGCCGCTGAGTTTTTCGATGTAGTCGACGAGATGTCCGACGCCCCATTCGGCTTCGCGCATCGCCTGTTCGCGGGTTTCGGCGATGTGTATCGGCGCGACCAGCCGCCATTTGGCGCGATCGACGGTATGGCCGTGTTCGGCCATGGTCTTCTCATAGACCTGCCAATTCGGCAGCAGCGCATCGTATCCGCCGGGATCGGAGGCCGCCAGGGACAGCAGACCGGCGCCGTGCCGTCCGGCCAGCACCGCGCCGGACGGTGAAATCGTCGAGGCCACCGCCATTTCCAGACCGTCGACCTGATAGGGCAGCAGTTGCAGGCGGGCCTCGCTCAGGTGATACCAGTCGCTTTCGGCGGTCACCGTCTCACCGCGCAGCAGGCGGACCAGCACGTCCATGGATTCGTGCATCATGTCGCGCTGGCGGACCGGATCGATGCCCATCATGGCGGCATCGGTGGCCAGCTGACCGGGGCCGACGCCCATCATGGTGCGGCCCATGGTCAGGTGATCCAGCAGGCAGATGCGGTCGGCGAGCATCATCGGCTGGTGGTAGGGCAGGGAGTTCACACCGGTGCCCAGACGGATGCGGCTGGTCCGCTGGGCCGCGGCGGCGAGGAATACCTCGGGTGCGGCGATGATCTCCAGTCCGGCCGAATGATGTTCGCCGACCCAGGCCTCGGCGAAGCCGAGTCGGTCGGCCAGCTCCACCAGTCCGAGGTCGCGCTGGAGTTGCAGGGTCGGGTTGCCGGTGAGCGGATGGTATGGGGCGATGAAGAATCCGAACCTGGTGGGGCCGAACTGGTTGTCGCTCATTCAATTGTCCTTACATGCGGTGGGTTCAGCTGCGGTCCCAGTCGTGACCCCAATAGCTGTCGGCCGTCATTTCTTCTGCGGTGTAGGTGGTTTCGTCCACCAGCACACCCTCGGTGCCGAATTCGAGATCCCAGCCGCCCGGCGTACGGACGTAGAAGGAGATCATCTTGTCGTTGGTGTGGCGGCCCAGCGTGGAGGACAGGTGGTATCCGGCCTTGTTCACCCGATCCAGGGCACGGCCGACATCATCGAGACGGTCGACCTCGACCATGATGTGCACCAGGCCAGAGCCCTCCTTACCGCCGGAGGGGATCAGCGCCAGGCTGTGGTGGCGCTGATTCACACCGAGGAAGCGGATGCGCACCGGACCGTACTCGGGCGGCGTCGGCAGCCGGAACGCGCCGCGCGGCAGGAAACCGAGGACGTCGGTGTAGAAACGGAACGCGTCGTCGAGGTCGGGCACCGGCAGCACCACGTGGCCGAGACCGAGACCCTCGGTGACGAAACGGTTTCCGTGTTTGCCGACGACGGGGCTGTGGTCGAGGACCGGGCCGTGGAAGATCTCGATGGTGGTGCCGGAGGGATCGCGGAAGGTGATCGCCTCCTCCACGCTGCGGGCATCCGCCTCGGCCACGGTGAGTGCGGCGACTTCGATTCCGGCCTGCGCCACCGCCTCTCGTGCCTCGGCGAGCGCGCGGTGGTCGCGCACCTCCCAGCCGATGGCGAGCACCTTGTCGGTCTCGCCCGGCACCAGGACCAGGCGCGCGACGTGCTCGTCCATGCGCAGGTAGATCGCGTCCGGATCCGGACCGGTACCCTCGGCGAAGCCGATCACATCGAAGGCGAAGGTGCGCCAGGCCGCCGGATCGGCGACCGCGACCTTCACATAGCCGAGCGAGCTGATAATGCCCATAGGGGTGTTCTCCTCATTCATAGGTGATCCGGACCGTGTCGGTTACCGGCACCGCCTGGCAGGCCAGCACATAGCCGTCGGCCAGGTCCTCGCGTTCCAGTACTTCGTTGCGCAGCAGCTTCACTTCGCCGTCGACGACCCGGCAGACACATGCGCTACAGGCGCCCGCACGGCAGGAGTACGGTGCTTCGACGCCGCGGGCGAGCAGTAGATCGAGCAGCACTGTATTACGTGGCCACGGGAATTCGTTGGTAGTGCCGTCGAGTTCGACCTCGACGAGCGCGGCGTCGCCGGTGTCGTCGTCGACCTCGGCGAAGGGGTCGCCCGATAGCGAAACGAACTTCTCGACATGCACGCGGGTGCGGTCCATGCCGAGATTGCCGGACGCCTCGACCACGGCGTCCATGAAGGGCACCGGGCCGCAGACGAATACCTCGCGGTCCGACCACGGCGCGACCAGGGTGGTCAGTGTGCGCACCGACGGCAAGCCCTGTACGGACTCGAGCCAATGCAGCACGACCAGGCGATCCGGGTAGGCGGCGGTCAGCGACCGCAGTTCGTCGGCGAAGATCACCGAGTCATCGTCGCGGTTGGCATAGATCAGGGTGCAACGTCCGGACCCCTGCGCCAGCGCCGATTTCAGGATGGACAGCACCGGCGTGATCCCGCTACCCGCCGCGAGCAGCAGCAGATCGGTGTCGAGCGAGTCGGGCGTAAAGACTCCCGCGGGCGCCAGACTATCGATGGTCATGCCCGCGACGGCGTTATCGCACAGCCAGTTCGAACCGTAGCCGCCCTCGGTCCGTTTGACGGTGACCTTGAGTGGCCCATCCTCGTGCGGTGCGCTGGACAGCGAGTACGAGCGGGCCACCGAACCGGTTCGCGCACTGGGGATCCGCAGTGTCAGGAACTGGCCGGGGCGATAGGGCAGTGGCCGACCCGATTCGGCGACCAGTTCCAGCGATACCGCGTCGTGGGTTTCGGCGATCACGCGAACCACCCGCAGCGTTTCCGCCGTGCTCACAGCAGATCCCGATCACGCGTGGTCAACCCGACTTCGCCCGAGGTGACGGCCTTTTCGATACTGTCGCGCAAGGCCGCGCAGCCGCGCACCGGCCCGCCGCCATCGCGGGCGAACTCGGCACAGTGCGCGCGAGCGGCGGAACTCCACTGCACACTCGTATGCGCGGGGCTGAATTTGACCACGGACACCTGGTTTCGACAGGCGTGGCAGGTGACGCAATCCATCACTGGTCCGTTCAGGCGTCCGCGCGTTGGGCGGCCAGATTCTCGGCGACCTCGGCCTCCCACGCGGTGATCGCGCGGGTGGTGTCGACCTCGAATTCGAAGCGGTCGGTCATCTTCGGCTCCACCTCGGCGATATCGGTATAGAACTGCTCGTACCAGCGCCGCAGCTGATAGACCGGTCCGTCCTCCTCACACAACAGCGGATTGTCGATGCGGGTCTTGCGCTCCCAGATCGCCACATCCTGTTCGAAACCGCGGCCGAGTCCATTGGCGAAGCGCACCGCCATCGCCTCGGCCTCATCGGCCGAGAGGCCGGGCAGCTTCTTCACGATCGCGCCGTATTGCAGCACGAACTTGGTGGGCGAGACCGGGTAGTGGCAGTTGATCAGCACGGATTCGACTGTCTGCCCATTGGATTCGTTGACCAGGTAATCGATCATGTAGGAAGGGCCGAAGTAGTGCGCCTCCGAATGCAGCGTGTTCTGGCCGCCCGCTTCCTTGGCCAGTTCACCCTGCATATCCTCGCGGCCTATCGAGGTCATGTACTGACTGGCGATGTGCCCCTCGAAGACGTTCTTGAAGTAGGTCGGGAAGGCGTAGTGCACATAGAAGAAATGCGCCATATCCACGACGTTGTCGATGACCTCGCGACAGTTCGCACCCTCGATGGTGATCTGATTCCAGGTCCAGTCGCTCCACTCGTCGCTGAACGCGCCCTCGATCCGGGGAATCGCGACATCCGCGGGCGGTGGATTGCCCTCCGGATCGTTCCAGACGAACAGCTGCTTGTTCTGCTCCATCGTGACCCAGGACTTGGTACGGGCCAGCGGGGGCACCCGGCGGGCATAGGGGATCGCGGCGCAGCGGCCATTGCCCTTCCAGCGCCAGTCGTGGAACGGGCAGGCGATGGTGTCGCCCTTGATGGTGCCGTCGCCGAGGTTGCCACCCATATGCCTGCAGTAGGCGTCGAGCACATGCAGCGTGCCGTCCTCGCCCGCGAACACCACCAGTTCGGTGCCGAAGATTTCGATGGTGTGCGGTTTACTGTCGCGGAAGCTGTCGGCAAGGCCGATGCAGTGCCAGCCGCGGGCGTATCGGGTCGGCGGGGCGCCGGTGTCGATCACGCGCACCTGGTCGTCGGTGTTCGCCGGGCTCATTGGTCCTCCACGTTCGTCGTCCGTGTCGTTGTGCTTCGATGGTTCGGCGGTGTCCGCCGTTGCCGAAAGGTGGCGTCCCACTGGTCGGGAGCGAGCTCAAACGCTGGTAAGGCGCTCGAATCCGGAGCGGTAGAACAGCAGCGGGTCGGCCTCACGGTCCGCCCCGAGCGCGGTGACATTGCCGATGACGATGGTGTGATCGCCGCCGTCGAGTTCGCCGCCGAGTTCGCAATCGATCCACGCGATCGATCCGGCCAGCAGCGGTGAGCCATTGGGGGACGGCTGCCAATCGAGGCCGTCGAATTTGTCGGCACCGCTGCGACCGAGCTGTCTGCACACATCCTCCTGATCCGCGGCGAGCACGTTTACGCAGAACTTGCGGGCGGTCCGGATGCGCGGCCAGGTGGTGGAGGTCCTGGCCGGGAACAGGGCCACCGCGGGCGGATCGAGGGACAGTGCGGAGAAGGACTGGCAGGCGAACCCGATGGGTTCGGCGCCGTCCAGGGCGGTGATCGCGGTGACTCCGGTGGCGAACCGGCCGAGGACGGCCTTGAAGTCGAGCACGACGGCCATGGCGCTCCTATTTCGACTAGAAATATTCCGTTTCGCCATGAAGGTAAGCGGCGCGCTCGGTGGGCTGTCAATAACGGATTCCGGCTACCGAGAAGATCCGTAGCGATCTCCGTAGTTTTCGGGATTCCGGGTTGTCCGCGCGACGGCACTGTGATGGGGGACACGAACAGGTATGCCGAAAACGGACATGCCTAATCGAAATACTCTAAGCTAGATGCGCTACACAATGGAGGTGCGCCATGACGGTCGAGGTGCTGACCGGCCCGCAGTCCGAACAGCTGTTGTCGGGTTCGGGTCGACCGACCACCCGGCCCGCGCAGACGCCGGTATCCATGATCGAGCGGATGACGCTGATCCTAGACGCTTTCGACGGTTCGACACCGACCCTGACGCTACTCGGCCTCGCCGAACGCACCGGCCTGCCCCGATCCACCGTGCACCGGATTCTGGACCAGATGATCCGGCTGCGCTGGTTGGCGCACGCGCCCGGCGGTTACCGACTCGGCATGCGTCCGCTCGAGCTGGGCGGACTCGCCGCCGACCACAACGAGATTCGCGATGTGGTGAGTCCACTGCTGCACGATCTGTGTCAGCGGACCGGCATGGTCGGCCATCTCGGCGTGCTCGACGGGCGCGAGGTGCTATACCTGGACAAGGCCGGTGGCCGGGTTACCGCCAGCATCCCGACCCGCCTCGGCGGGCGGATGCCAGCGCACACCACGGCTCTCGGCAAGGCGCTGCTGGCCTCGCTGGAGCCGAGCATTGTCGAGACATCCTTCCGGGACCGGCTGCCACAGCTGACGCCGCGCACCATCTGCGACAAGGCGGAACTGCATCGTGAGCTGACCAGGATCCGGCACCGGCAGGGTGTTGCCCTGGACAACGAGGAATCGATCACCGGGATCGCCTGCGTGGCCGTGCCGATTCGGGGCCGGGGGGCCGCCGTGGGGGCGCTGTCGCTGTCCGGCCAAATCGGCGGGGAGCGAACGGCTCTGGATACCGCCCGGTTGGCGCGCGTCCTGGTCGAGGTGGCGCATGAGGCGGGGCGCGCACTGTTTCCGCGCCACGCGCGCTGGCGGTGATCATTCGGCCGTCTTAGGCGGCGGGCTCGGCTAGCGTCGCCAGTGGGGGCCTCGGTGAGGAGGGCGACGTGATCTACAGCGATGAGCATCAGGAATTCCGTGCGCTGGTGCGGCGGTATATCGGGCAGAAGATCAATCCGCATGTCGATGAGTGGGAACGCGCCGAGTGGATGCCGTTGCACGAGATCTTCGCGGATATGGCGAAACTCGGGATGCTCGGGCTGGAATACGATCCGGCCTACGGTGGCCAGGGTGCGGACCACCTGTTCACGGTGGTGCTGTGTCAGGAACTCGGCCGGGTCGCGCACGGATCGTTCCCGATGGCGCTCGGCGTGCACGTCGCGATGGCGACGCCGTCATTGCACGCGCACGGCAGTACCGAACTCAAACAGGAGTTTCTCGCGCCCGCCATGCGTGGCGAGCTGGTCTGCGGTGTCGCGGTCACCGAACCGGAGGCCGGTTCGGATGTGGCGGGCATCCGGACGCACGCCCGTCGCGACGGTGCCGACTGGGTGATCAATGGCTCGAAGATGTTCATTACCAACGCCCTTCAGGCCGACTGGCTGTGCACCTTGGTGCGCACCTCCGACGAGGGCGGCTACCGCGGCATCAGCCAGATCATCATTCCCACCGGAACTCCTGGATTCCGGGTCGACCGCAAACTCGACAAGCTCGGTATGCGCGCCTCCGATACCGGTCTGCTCACCCTCGACAATGTCCGAGTTCCCGTGCGCAACACCATCGGTGAGATCGGGCGCGGCTTCCAGCAGCAGATGTCGCAGTTCGTGATGGAGCGAATGTTCGCCTCCTACAGCGTGCCCATCACCTGCGCACTCGAACTGGAACTGACCCGCGACTATGCCCGGCAGCGGAAAGTGTTCGGCCACCCGCTGACCGCGAACCAGTATCTGCAATACACCTACGCCGAACTCGCCGCCCGCGTCGATATGCTGCGCGTCTATACCGAGACCACCGCCCAGTCCTATATGGCGGGCACCGATGTCACCCGCATGGCCACGATCTGCAAACTGGAAGCTGCCCGCCTCGGCCGCCGGGTGGCGGACTGGTGCCTGCAGATCCACGGTGGCATGGGATATATGGAGGAAACCTGGACCTCGCGCGCCTTCCGTGACAGCCGCCTGCTCAGCATCGGCGGCGGTGCCGACGAGGTCATGCTCCGCGTGTTGTCCATGATGGACGGCTTCACCGACTGACCGGCGCACGAAAACGGGCCGGAACCAGACGGTCCCGGCCCGCTGTCCGCGTCGTGTCAGTGGGCGGTGCCGCCGGTGGCGGGGGTGCGGCCGTGGCGCATGACGAGGGCGATCAGCAGGGCGATCACCGAGGCGCCCGCCGCGAACCAGAAGCCCATTTCGTAGCCATGGTCGGCAAAGACCTGCGGGATGACAGATCCTTGTGCGGGCTGACCGGCGACGCTCACCTGCGCGGTGATCGGACTGGCGTTGAGGTAGGCGGTGACAATGGCCAAGCCGATGGCGACGCCCATGGATTGCATGACGCCGAGCATGCCGAGGCTGATGCCCTGCTGTTCCTGTGGCACGGCCTCGACCATGAGAATGGGCATGGACGCGTAGTAGAAACCGAATCCGATGCCGAATGCGGCACTCACCCACAGGAATACGACCCAGGTGTGGGGCAGGACGGCGTAGCCGACGCCCGCGCCGACGAACAGCATGAGCGCGAAGACCAACGGCAGCCGGGCCCCGATCTTACGGGCCAGCGCACCGGCCAGGGCGCCGCAGATCATGGCGAGTACGGACTGCAACAATGCGACTCGGACGGCGAATTGCAAAAGGGTGAAGCCATTTCCGTAGCTGTATCCGGGATCCAGTAGCACCTGGACCATCGCGGGCGGCATCGACTGACCGGTCTGCTGCTGGATCTGCGCGAGGGTGGCCTGCTGGACACCGGCGGCCACGGTATCGGAGTCCGGGGTCTGGGTCATATAGCCCAGTGCGTAGGACTGGACGCCGATGAGGAACGACGCGAACAGCGCACCGCCGAGGACCAGCGCCACCCGCGGATGGAACAGCAGTTTCATATCCATGATCGGCCGGGTGACGCGCAACTCGACCACGACGAACAACACCAGCAACGCGATGCCGCCGAACAGCCAGGCCAGCGTGAGCGGTTCGCGCCAACCCCAGTCCTGGCCCTTGTCCAGGTAGATCAGCGTCAACGCGGCCCCGGCCGACAGCAGTACCGCACCGAACACATCGATGCGCTCGCTGACCCGCAACTTCGATTCGGGCACCACGATCCACACCAGCGGCAGCATCAGCAGTGTGAATCCGGCCAGCACCCAGAAGATCGCGCGCCAGCTGTAGTTGTCGACGAGGTATCCGCCGAGCAGCGGCCCGCCGACCGCGGACAGTCCGAGCCCGGTCGCGGTGACACCGAGGCCGAGCGGAACATATTTGCGCGGCAGTAGATCTCGGATCAATCCATAGGCGATGACCGCGGTGGCGATCGCGGTCGCCTGCAATCCGCGCCCGATCAGGAACAGCCCCCAGGAGCTGGTGACCGCGTCGATCGCGCATCCGATCATGAAGAGCACACCGCAGACCAGGAACATCCGCTTCTTGCCCCAGACATCGCTCATCTTGCCGATGAGCGGGGACGCGGCGGCGCCGATGAGGCCGAAGACGATAATGGCCCAGTTGATATTGGCGCCGACGCCGGGGAAGGTCGGTGCGATCTTCTGCAGTGCGGCCGCGACGATCGTGTACTGCATCGGGGCGACCTCGGTGAACGCCACGATGACCGCGAGAACGGCGAATATCCTGGCGGGCGATGCGCCGTCGAGTCGGCCAGTATCAGCGGATTCGATTGCGCCGCTGGGTCTTTCAGCGGCGGTATCTTTGGAAATGGTGGACATGAATCGGGCTCCGCAGTTCGGGAACGACCTGGTGGTGTTCGATGGTGATGATTTGTGAAACCTGTCACAAAGCGTTGTCGGTCGTATCTTTCGAATCCCACTGAACGGGATGTCTCAACCGGAGTGGCCCATGCACGCCGGGCCGGGCGCAACCTCGTTCAGGTCAGTGACGCAGGAATTCTGTCCATTGGGCTCTCGGGCGGATACGCACTGTCAGTGCACAACACCGCAAGCGCGGCGACCAAGGCGGTGTTCGGGGGCGAGGGCGAACCGGTGCTCGCTGCCCTGGACAACCTGGCCGGCATGATCGCTCCGCAGTGCACCCGCGTGCTGGCTCGACTGTGCGAGCGGCGCATTCCGTGCGGTCCTGGTGCCGCCACTGCCCCGCTGACTATGTTCGTACCCGTCTACGAGTGCATGGGGCAGGAGATCGCGATGCTGGTGAACGTGGAGTGGCGTCAAGTGGTGGAATCAGCGTCGGCCGGGACGCTCTCGAGGTTTCGTCAGGAATTCGCCGAGCGGGTGTGGTCGGATCCTGATGATATTGCGTTCGCAACCGGGGTGTGTTCGATCTCGAGGAGTCACAGAGCACCGGCCAATGATGACAGTGGCGGTTCCCAGCCAGTTGACGCACCGCTGCTCACGACTCGTCCCCTCCATCACCGTTTTCGAGCATACAGTCGAATCCCGCAGCAAGACAGACGGAGAGCGGCGTGAACGCACGCCGACCGGCGCGCGTTCGCCTGCTCGAGTTCCTGCGCCCCATGCACCAAGGCGCTGGCACGAATCTGAGCCGACCTCGCGGCACCGGGTCTTCGTCGGTGCCCGTGCCCACGATCCGGCCGTGACCGATATCGTTCCGGCCGAGGCGCGCGGGCCGGCGGATCTCGCATTGGCGGATCCGCTGGACGCGGCCGCCGCCGACTACGACCGCCCGATCCAGAATACCGAGGAGGCTTACCGGGTCGACTGGCGCGCGTGGCTGCGATTCCTCGAGGATCTGAATTCCACTCTGGCCGAGGACGATCCGCACGGGGCGCCGGTCCCACCGACCACCTGCCAGGCGCATCGACGCTGCGCCTGCCAGCGTCGACAGCGCCACCACGTGAGCAGCCGTGCTCTCAGCACAAACGGCTGAAATACCAAGGGTATCAGCGGAATCAACGACAAGGCGACGCCGCGACCAATCCGGCCGATAGCTAGAATCGGCTCGGTGCGCGCCGGACGGCCGGCCGCTCACCGTGCCAGGTTCGCAGCAGTCCGTGCCGGCCACCATCATCCATCATCGTGAACGTCTCGAAAGCCGGTGCGGTGAAACACATCCGGAACTTGGCCAGGACACGGATAAGGGTGCCCGGTAAAGTCGGGGCCCAGAGTATCGGCGGAACACTCCATCGTAGCGATGAGTCGTACCTGCACCGCCGATGCTCCGGAGCCGGCGCGAACGGCGCGGCCTGCGGCCGGGCGCATCGCCGGGTCCGGCGAAATGATGCCGCCGATGCACCCTGGCCACGGCCAGGGCGAGAAGGAGCGCGAACGTTCACGTGGCTGCGGCACGACGACGACATCTGGGACGGCAGTCTCGAGACCGACGAGTCAATCGAGGTGAGTCGGTGCGACGAGTGATGCGATCAGCGCTTGCGGTTTTGGCGAGCTGTGTCCTCATGACGCCCCTCGGCAGTCCCGCCGAAGCGACCCCTGGGCCGCACTCGGAAGAGTGGTGGTTCGATTCCTTCGCCATCGAGAGCATCGTCTGGCCGCTGACGAAGGGCGCAGGCGTCACGGTTGCCGTATTGGACACCGGCGTGAACGCGGATCTGCCCGAGTTCAACGGTGTGGTGCTGCCCGGTGCCGATTTCAACGGGACCGGGACGGACGGCAGGCAGGATACTGATCCGGAGAGCGGCCACGGCACCGGCATGGCGAGTCTGATTGCCGCGCAAGGCGGGGGACCGACCAACTGGGTGGGGATCGCCCCTGAAGCGCGGATCCTTTCAGTCGTCGACCGAGAAACGTCACCCGACGTAGAAGCCCGGTCCATTCGTTATGCGGTAGACCATGGGGCGAAGGTCGTCAGCATGTCGCACGCCGACATCGCGACCGCCTACCCCGATCATTGCCCTCCCCAGGTTCTCGATGCGGTCGCATACGCGGCGAAGAAGGATGCCGTTCTCGTTGCCAGCGCCGGGAATGACGGCGACGGCGGTAACGACCCTCAATATCCGGCCGCATGTCCCGGCGTCGTAGCGGTCGGCGCGTACGACCACCAGGGCGATCCGTGGGAGAAGACACAGCGGCAGGACTACGTCACGGTCGCCGGGCCGGGCGTCGACGTCGGGTCGATCGGCAAGGACGGCCGGCTTTACCACCACGGGTACGGGACCAGCCAGGCGACGGCGCTCGTAGCGGGTGCGGTGGCCTTGATCCGCTCGAAGTTCCCTGACGAATCCGCACGACGGATCGTGCAGCGGATCACGGCGACGGTCACCGACGTGGGCCCTTCCGGCAGGGACGATCAGACGGGCTACGGAGCCCTTAGTCTGCGTAATGCGTTGCGGCAGAGCGTTCCGACCACCGCGCCCAACCCGGTCTACGAACGCCTGGACAAGGCCCTCGCCGCGCAGGGCACGACACCGAGCGCCGGCCCGAGCGCACCCGCTGCGTCGCATACAAATGGCTCGTCGCCGCTTTCCACCGTCGTGACCTTCGTCGTCGTTTTCGCGACCATCATCCTGGGCATCGTGATCGCCGCCGTTATCAAGAGCCGCCGTCGGCCGCCGTCGCGTGTTACGCCGACCCCGAAAATCCCGTGACGACTCGCGGGGACCTATGCGGCGACGGTCGCGAGGCGGAGGTGATCCTCGATATCGGCGGGTGAGCCGGTGTAGTGGAGAGTGTGCAGGCCGAGGCGAGCGGCGGCTT